>JASMKV010000487.1 GCA_030749035.1 Myxococcota bacterium
TTCACGATCAACGTCAGCGGGGAATAGAAAAAGCCCCGCAGAAAAAAGACTCTTCGGACGCACGCTCGATAGGTAAAAAGAAAAAAGCCGACAAGCCACAGAGTCTCAACGAGGCCTGCGGCAGCGGTGAAGATTGTGCTGAAACGCCAAAAGCCAGCACTGACGAAAAAAAGAAAAAGAAGAAAAAAAAGAAAGATAAGGCAAAATCATCCACGGCCGCAGCCGCGAACGGTTGACCTATGGGCCAGAGCGGCGTAGATAGGCGCCATGGCTGATAACGAACGCAACATTGATACGCTTTTAAAAGACTCCTGGAACTCTTTTCGGGCAAAACTGCCCACAGACATTTCAAGCTTGCAGGAGCCCAAACAAGCGCTGGAAAAATTCGTTAAACGCAATGCCAAAGCCGTCATTCAGGAACTCCAGGAGTCGGGCGAAGCGCTTATGCTGCTCTGGAAACTAACCTCAACCGGCAGCCTTAATGACGAAGAGATCAAAAAACTCAAAGAACAATTGACAGATATCGCCAAAACCTTACCAGCCTTAGGTATTTTTGCCTTACCTGGCGGCATGCTTCTTCTGCCCATTCTGGCCAAAAGCCTACCTTGGGATCTGGTTCCTTCCGCATTTAAACACGCGCCAGACGAGGAAAAGACAAGTGACGCCCCCGCTGACACCGTAGACTGATTCTCAACTTCCTGACCTTTAAGCCCTATTTTAAACGTTTTTTTTCCTTTCGACTTGCAAAGTTTTTGCTTTCAGGGCTATCTGTGTAGCCTTGAAAACGATTGCCGCCCCCCTGCTTCGGCAACGCAAATAGAGGAGAAAAGCGGTGAGTGCCCCTAAGACCGAATACAAAAAAATCGTTTGCGCCTATTCCGGCGGTTTAGACACCAGTGTCATGATTCCCTGGCTCAAAGAGCATTATGGGGCTGAAATCATTACCTATACTGGCGATCTGGGACAGGGCGAAGATCTTAGCGCCATCCGCCAAAAAGCCATCGATACAGGCGCCAGCGAAGCCGTTGTCGATGATCTTCGGGAACGCTTCATCAACGAATTTCTTTGGCCATCGGTCAAAGCCAGCGCCATCTACGAAGGCATGTATCCCCTGCACACGGCTTTAGGTCGCCCCCTCTTGTCCCAACGCCTTGTCGAAGTGGCCATCGATTATGGTGCCGATGCCATCGCCCATGGTTGCACCGCCAAAGGCAACGACCAAGTCCGTTTTGAAGTCACCGCCAAAGCCCTCGCCCCACAAATGGGCATCATCGCCCCTTTACGTGAGTGGGAATTACACACCAGAGAAGATGAGGTGGATTACGCCATTGCGCGCAACATCCCGATCCCCATCACCAAAGAAAAACCCTATTCCATCGATCAGAATATTTGGGGTTGCGCCATCGAATGCGGCGAGATGGAAGAACTCTGGGCTGAACCACCCAGTGATGCCTGGATGATGACCAAAGATCCGTCGCATGTCACTCTAGAGACCCGTGAAATCATCCTTAACTTTGAAAAGGGTGTGCCGGTAGGGGTTGATGGAAAAATGATGGACTGCATCGATCTCTTAACCCACCTCAATGAACTTGCCGGTGAATACGGTGTTGGCCGTATCGACATGGTTGAAAACCGGGTTGTTGGACTAAAGTCCCGCGAGGTTTATGAGGCCCCCGCCGCGACACTCATCCACATGGCGCATACGGAACTTGAGCGTATTACGCTCGATCGGGAAACCTTCAACTACAAGCGACATCTAAGTCAGGATTTTGCCAACATCATTTACGATGGCACTTGGTTTGGTCCCTTGCGTGATTGCTTACAAGCCTTTGTCGATCACTCCCAACAAACCGTCAGCGGTGAGGTACGCATACGGCTCTCCGCCGGCTTGGCGCGCATCACCGGTCGTCGTTCGCCTTTTTCACTTTATGATGAAGGCCTCGCCACATACTCCGATGGCGATACTTTTGACCGCTCTGCGGCCAAAGGCTTTATCGATCTCTTTGCCCTTTCCTACCAAACCGTGGCGCAAGCGCGGCGCAAACAACAAGGAGAATAATTGTGGCACTCTGGGATGGCCGCTTTAGTGGTGGACCGGCTGAAGAAATGCAGGCCTTTAGTGAATCCTTATCCACCGACATGCATATGTGGGAGGAAGACATTCAAGGCAGCATCGCCCACGCCACCATGCTCGCTGAAGTGGGGATCCTTAAAAGTGCTGAATGCGATGCGATTATCGAAGGCCTCAACACTGTCGCCAACGAGCTTCGCGATGGCTGGCAGCCTTCCATTGCCGAGGAAGACATCCATATGGCGGTTGAAAGCCGCCTACACGAACTTATCGGCGCCCAAGCCGGCAAACTGCATACCGGCCGATCCCGCAACGACCAAGTCGCCACCGATCTGCGCCTCTGGTTACGTCGGCGTATCGACGAACTTGATGCGGCCTTACAAGAACTCATTGGCGCACTTCTGGATAAAACACAGAGTGACGGAAAGACACTTGTGCCCGGCTTTACCCATTTACAACGAGGCCAACCGATTTGGCTGGGACATCAATTTCTGGCCCATGCCTGGGCGCTGAGCCGTGATCGCGAACGACTTGCCGATGCCAAAAAAAGAGTCAACCGCTCACCTTTAGGGGCGGCGGCCATGGCGGGCACACCACACCCTATCGACAGAACACGAAGTGCTGAACTGCTGAACTTTGATGGATTGGTCGACAATGCCATGGATGCGGTATCGGCACGCGACCACTTGCTCGAAACCGTATCGACCTGCGCTATCTTAGGTTCGCATTTGTCTCGTATGGCCGAAGAACTTATTCTCTGGTCGACACGTGAATTTGGCTGGATACGATTAAGTGATGATTGGAGCACCGGCTCTTCC
This sequence comes from Myxococcota bacterium, assembly GCA_030749035.1. GTDB lineage: Bacteria > Myxococcota > XYA12-FULL-58-9 > XYA12-FULL-58-9 > JASMKV01 > JASMKV01. Next base: position 2,890 of record JASMKV010000487.1, read on the forward strand.
ATCATGCCACAAAAACGCAACCCGGATGCCGCAGAACTGATTCGTGGTAAAGTTGGCCGCATTAATGGCGCTTTGGTGAGTCTCTTAACTTTGGTTAAAGCCCTGCCCTTGGCCTATAACCGTGACCTACAAGAAGACCGTCCACCGCTCTTTGAGGCGATGTTTATTACAACCGCCTGCACCAAAGTTATGCGCGGCTGTATCGAGTCTATGCAAGTCAATGCTGGTCCAGATCTGCATGGCGATTTTGCCCTGGCCACCGAACTTGCGGATTATCTGGTCGCCAAAGAGGTTCCTTTTAGGCAAGCCCATCACATCGTCGGCAACCTGGTCAAACAATGTGAGGACAATGGCGTCAACCTCGCCGCGCTTTCAGCAGAGGACTTAAATACAGCCGACCCCCATTTTGGCGCAGATGCCCTGGACTGGCTTGAGCCCAGTGCCGCAGCCGAACGCCGTACCTCAAGCGGCGGCACCGCCTGGAGTGAGATCGAAAAACAACTCAGCGCACTGCGGCAATCTCTAGGCAAGACCTAAAAAGACCCAAAGTGGGTAAAAAAACCCCAATTTCCGCCAGGCACGCCCCCGGTGGCGGTCCATTTTCCCCTTTATTTATAGTCACTTAAAAGACACCTCCCGGCGGTGAATTGGCCGGTTTTTTGCATGATAGGGGGCATCACTTAAAGGCGGGTCCCCATGCGCATGAAAACAACCATCATTCTCGGATTGCTTATCGGCACGACAAGTGCCTGCGGCATCGAATTGCAGCGCGGCGGCCCCATCAATCGCGCATTTCACGCCAGCCAGGAAACCTCGAACACGCCTGAAAACCAAATCCAAGACATCGATTGCCTCAACATTGTTGGCGGTACTTCCACACTCGACCAGTGTGGTGTATGTGACGACAACCCAGAAAACGATTGCCAGCAAGACTGTGCCGGGGTTTGGGGCGGCAGCGCCGTGGCCGATGGCTGTGGCACCTGTGACCACGATCCCTTCAATGACTGCCAGCAAGATTGCGCTGGCGTCTTCGGCGGCGATGCAACACTTGATGCATGCGGCGTTTGTAATGGCAACGGCATCCCTGAAGGCGCATGTGATTGTGCTGGAAATGTTCTTGACGCCTGCGGCGTTTGTGGCGGCACGGGAACAGATCTCGACGAAGACAATATTTGCGACGCCGATGATGCATGCGTAGGTGCATACGATGCATGCGGCCAATGCAATGGACCTGGCGCCATCTATGCCTGTGGCTGCACAGACTTACTGCCCAATGCTTGTGACTGTGAAGGCAATGTGCTCGATGCTTGCGGTGTTTGTGCTGGCAATGGCACGGATGACGACGAAGATGGTATCTGTGACGCGCAGGA
>JASMKV010000488.1 GCA_030749035.1 Myxococcota bacterium
AAGGTGGCAACAAGCCTGTTTTTGTGGCGATCGGTGCCGCCAATGCCCCTTCAGAACGCCGGAATCGGCTTGACCACGGACCCTATTATGATAGGTGAACGCAAAATCCTAAGGAGTAGAGATGAAAGAGCTTATTTCTTCACTATTTATCGTCACATTGTTGGCTGGGCCGGCCATGGCCAAAGACATGAAACTGGGCTACGTCGATATGCCAAGGGCCCTCAACGAGGTCCAGGACGGCAAGAACGCCAAAGCCAAGCTCAAAAAAGACTTCGAAGGCAAGCAGATTGAACTCGACCGTCTGCAAAATGGGTTGAAGAAAAAACGCGACGATTTCGAAAAACAACAGGCCATGATGAAGGCGGATGTCAAGCAGCGCAAGGCCGAAGAACTGCAGAGATCGTTTATGGATTTGCAGCAGACTTATGCGAAATTACAGAAGGAATTGATGGAGAAGGAGTCGGCTCTGACCCAAGGGATCTACCAAAAACTCTCTTTGGTCATCGACAGCATCGGCGATCGGGATGGCTATACGCTGATCATGGATATTGGCGATACGGTGCTCTACCACAAAAGCCATATGGATCTGACCGACGAGGTCATCAAAGAATACAACCGCAGACACGGCAAGTAAGATGCCCACCGTTGCGACCTTAGCCAAACACCTCAAAGCCTCGGTTTACGGCGATGCGGAGAAGGAAATCGATGGTATCGCTGGCCTCGAAAGCGCCGGCCCGAGCCACTTAAGTTTCCTGGCCAACCCCAAATATCAGCATATGCTCGCGCAGAGTGCTGCTGGGGCGGTGTTGGTCGCCAAGCACCATAGCGATATCGCCTGCACGCAAGTGGTCTGTGATGACCCCTATCTGGCGCTCGCCAATGTGGCGGCGCTGATTTACCCACAACGCCAAATTGAAGCGGGCATTGAAGAAGGTGCCCTGGTGCATCCCGCCGCAGAAGTTCATCCCAGCGCCACGGTGCGCTTTGGCGCGATTGTCGATGCGAAAGCTCACGTTGGTGCCCACAGCGTGATTGAAGCTGGTGCCTATATTGGCCCGGATGCCAGCGTTGGCGAAAATTGTCTGCTGCATCCTGGCGCGCAAGTGCTTGAGCGCTGCGAACTTGGTGATCGGATCATTCTCCACGCCGGGGTGGTCATTGGCTCGGATGGTTTTGGTTATGCGCCAAACGCCAGCGGCCAGCGCGAAAAGATTCCGCAGATCGGGATTGTGCGCATTGAAGACGATGTGGAAATTGGTGCCAACAGCACCATCGACCGCGCCACCTTTGGCGAAACCATCATCGGTAAGGGCACAAAAATCGACAACCTGGTGCAGGTCGCCCACAACGTCCAAACCGGTGAAGACTGCGTCCTGGTCTCGCAAAGCGGTGTCGCCGGCTCAGCCACCTTAGGCGATAGGGTTATTTTTGGCGCCCAAGCAGGCGCCGCCGGTCATATTCACGTCACCAACGATACGGTCCTGGCCGCACGCGCCGGTGCCACCAAGAGTGTCAAAGAGCCCGGGATTTATTCAGGGACACCCCTGATGCCGCACCGTGACTGGCTTAAAATGACCATGTCGCAACAGCACGTCCGCGAATTACGCACACGCGTCAACGCTTTAGAAAAGCGCCTTCTTGAACTTGAAGGGAAAGACTAAAATGGCCATCCATGAAAGCGCCATTATTGCTGAGGGCGCAGAAGTCGACGAGAGCGCCCAGATAGGGCCTTTTTGCGTTGTTGGCCCGCAGGTCAAAATTGGTGCCGGCAGCGAACTCAAGAGTCACGTGGTCATCGATAACCACACCACCATCGGTCAAAACAACACCATTCACCCCTACGCTGTGCTTGGTGGACAACCTCAAGACTTAAAGTTCTCCGGCGAACCAACCCGTCTCATCATCGGCGACAACAATGTCATTCGCGAAGGCGCGACGATGAACATCGGTACCACCAAAGACAAAAAAGAAACACGCGTCGGCAATCATTGTCTCTTCATGGCCTACTCGCATGTGGCCCACGACTGTATCGTCGGTGACCATGTGGTGCTGGCCAATTCAGTCGGTTTGGCCGGCCATGTTGAACTTGGTGATCATGTCATTGCTGGCGGCCTGGCTGGTGTGCATCAATTTGGTGCCATAGGGCGCCATGCCTTCCTGGCCGGTGGCGCCATGGCAACCCTCGATGTGCCACCCTTTTGTATTGCCCAAGGCGACCGTGCAAAACTGGTCGGCATCAATGTCCTTGGACTCAAGCGGGCCGGCTGGGACCGGGAACAAATTCGTGCGGTTCGTGAAGCTTTTAAGCTGCTCTTTTCCGCCGCCACCGCCCACTTAGGCGCCCTGGAAAAAGTTGAAAATAGTCTGGCCAAAGAACACGCAGAGGTCGATGAATTGGTGAAGTTTATCCGTGCTTCCAAGCGCGGTATTTGTGCCGCACGCCATGCGTTGCCGAGCACCGATCCCTACGAGGGCTGATCATGACCGAGACCATTGGGCTCATTGCTGGTAACGGCACCTTCCCCATTCTCTTTGCCAGAGCTGCGCGCCAAAAAGGTGTCCATGTGGTCGCCGTCGCCATGCAGGGTGAAACCCTTGAAGACATCAACGCCGAAGTCGATGAGATCACCTGGGTCCGCGTTGGCCAGGTCGGCAAAACCATTTCAACCTTTAAAAAAGCCAACATCACCCAAGCGGCGATGGCCGGCGGTGTCCGCAAGACCCGCCTCTTTGAAGGCGCCAGGCCAGACATGACCGGCCTTAAACTTCTGGCAAAAAACCTCACCCGCCCCGATGACGGTATGCTGCGCACCTTTGCGAAAGCCTTTGAAGATGAGGGCATCGAAATTGTCGACTCAACCCTTTATATGCCTGAAGCGCTGGCCCCACACGGGGTCTTAAGTCAACGCGAACCCACGCAAGATGAATGGCGCGATTTAGAATATGGCTACAACATCGCTTGTCAGATGGGCAAGCTCGATGTTGGCCAAACGGTGATTGTCAAATCCGGCGCTGTTGTCGCCTTAGAAGCCATTGAAGGCACCGATGCCTGCATCAAACGCGCTGGTGAACTGACCAAGAACAAAGGCGCGGTCATGGTAAAAATCGCCAAACCCGATCAAGACATGCGCTTTGATGTTCCCGCCATTGGCCTTGAAACCCTCAAGAGTTTAGAAAGCGCCGGGATTAAAGTTTTGGGCATTGATGCCGGGCGCACCCTCATGCTCGACAAAGACGAGCTGCTCAAACGCGCCGAGCGCATGAAGATAGCGGTTGTCGGCCTCAACACAGACTTACTCAACACCAAGGTGCAAACTTGAGCACCGCGATTGTCATCATCGGTGCTGGGCACTTGGGAAATTATCACCTGACCAAAGTCGCCGCACACCCGGACGCGACACTGCACGCCATTGTCGAACTTGATGGCGATAAGCATGTCGAATTAGAGACCCTCTACAATGTGCCCATCTGCAGCGAGCTCACACAAATCCCTGCAGGCGCCGATGCGGCCATTGTCGCGACCCCGACCCAAAGTCATTTAGACGTCGCCTCTGCAGCTCTTGCCCAAGACCTGCATGTGCTGGTCGAAAAACCTGTATGCGCCTCCACCGACGAAGGCAAAATCCTCTGC
>JASMKV010000489.1 GCA_030749035.1 Myxococcota bacterium
TTGGTTTTCCTCGACCTCAAACCCGCCATCACCATTAAAGCCGCCTCCTGTGCCGTACCAGGTCCAGACCCAGACATTGAATTCACCGCTGTTGGTGCCATTTTCTTCGACAATAGGGGTCTCGGTTTCCAAGGTGGTTTGATTGATGATTTGAATAGGAAAGCTGTCGACCGCGTTAGGATCGAGGTTTTCATCCGCATCGACAACGGTGACCCAAAAGCCATCGTTGGCGTAAATTTCTGTGGGGTCAACCTCGAGTGAACCACTGGCGCCAAACTCGGCATAAAAGGGCTCTCCAAAAATAAAAATACTGACATCTTCGTCTGGATGCGAGCGCTCACTATCGTCAAAGCGATCTTCATCGATGGTAAGGCCGAAAGAAAAGAAATTTGGTGAGCAGACACGTAACCAGCCCCCATCATCATCATCACGGCTTGATTTCGTCGCCAGGATTAAGGGCGTTGCGCTGTAGGTGCCCGAATAGCCAAATGTGTCACAGTTGTTGTCCCAACCATCGACGCCGCCTAAGAGACCAGCTTCATAGGAAATGGTGGTGCTTTGCCCGCTTTCGTTAAAAGCATCAAAGCTATCAACAGTCACCTCTTCAAAAGCCACCCAAGCGATGGTTTCATCTTCTGGGAAATAACCACTGCCGTTAAGGCCACTATCGTCAACGCTGCTGCGCTCTAAAGCGATTTCAAAACCGCTGTTGGTGATGTTGCGAATGGCGGTGGTGGCCCAGGGCTCTAAGGTGCTTTCGGGAGGGTTACTGCCGGAAGCCACATTGTTCATGCTTTGGATTTGCCCTAAAACCACCGGCTGGCTGTTAAAGGCTTCGGGGAAAGTGACCTGGTGCCAGGTGCGTGTGCAGCTCATGCTGTTTTCACACTGGATGTCTTTGTCAAGATCGACGCTGTTGGCTTCAATACGTTTACCGTTGGGTAATGTATGTGAGCCTGGTTCAATCGCAAAGTAGGCGACTTCCATTTCGAGGTGTTCACCATCTTCGGTTTCGGGTTCGACCACCATGGCTTTAAAGGAGGTGGTGCTGATTTGACCGTCATCAAAACGGATGGCTGCGGGGTTGCCACCGTTGTTCGAGGGTAAAATAAAAACCAAGGGTGTGGCATCGAAGGCATCGCCACCCACCGAGCCCCAAAGAAACGATTTTTCTGTGGGGTTGGTCGGGTTTGAATAGGTGCTGTAGACGTAGACTTCACCCGCTTCCATTTTCCAGGCGTGGCTGGGCCCAACATACAAAAATATGGCCAGCATAAGAGCTGCAAAATAGGGAAGTTTATTTATTTTCATACACTTTTGTGCCCAAATTGTGGGGGCTGCTTTAGAGCGCCTATAGACGTGGGCAGTGTAGCCCAAATTCGGTAGCGCTGCAAAAAAGCCTAAGTTGCCTTAAGCTCGCATTTTATATCTAAAAATTAACGCCAATTGTCCAGTAGAGATCGACATTTTTATTCCTAAGATAGAAACCGAAAGTCATTTGGGCAAAAGCGTCTTCTGCAAAGGGGATGCCCGCAGCGCCGGCCAAGGTGAGACCGGCGTTTTGCCGTTCGTAGCGCTTTGTTTGTTCAGGTGTACTTAGACGTGTATATTCGCTTCGCAGATACGGCCCACATTCGGCGCTCCAGAGAAAAAAATCACCTAAGTGTCTATAATTTAAGGAACTCTGCAGGTAGTGGACGTGCGTGAGGGTTTGTATTTTTGTTGAGCCACTTTGTCGCAAGGCCGGCCGATAGCCCAATTTAATGCCCCAAGGTGCCCGTATGTCCCAAGCGGCATCCAAATGGATGGTGTTGAAAAATGAACGGGTTTGGGCCGAATTGACCAGCCCGAGAATGCCCAAACTGGTTTGCAGATGATCGGGAGCCCATTTGGCGGCTGCAGATATGGGGGCGCAGATAAGTGCGCAACAAAATCCGATGGCTACTCGATGTCGCATGCTGCCTCGTTTCGAAAGTCACCTTGCAGACGACTTTCAAGCAAAACGCAAGCCTCATCCGCGAGCTCGGCAGGCAAGCGCTCAATGAGCGCGGCACTTAAGATATGAAATTGATAAGTGTTGTCGAGTTGTGCGGGCAGATTGATGAGCGTTTGTACAAGTGCTTGGGCGACATTTAATATTTTATCCTGGTCGTTTTGACCAATGGCATAAAGCCATGAAGCAATGGCTGAGCCTAAGGGGTAAGGATCGTAAGTTAAAGATTTCTCAAGCAGGGCGTCGTAGAGCTCTTGTGTGAACGGGCGCTCCACGGCGATATCGCGATCGATTTGGTCATCCTTGATTGAGAGATCGATGAAATTCGTATTTTGGGTGTATAGGCTTGCAAAAAAATCGGCGATCCCTTCATCATCGCTGCTGTAGCTGTTCAGCGCGAAATCCTCCCACTGCTCAAGAAGAGGGATCGGTAGTCTGTTTTCACCGTGGATGATGCGGTGCTTGATGGCGTGGGAAAGCTCGTGGATGATAACCCCTTCGTTCATGACCAGGGGGATGCGGTTGCTTTCGGTAAAATCAGGAAAGAGTAAGAGCGTATCGTCAATAGGGGTATAGGCGGCATTTTTGCCGACCAGGGGCAGGCCACCTAAAAGCATAGAGGAAACCCTCACCTGAAAATGTGAGACCAGTTGGCCTAAGGCATTTTGGGGGACACCAAGGCTTTCGTAAAAGACGAGGCCATTTTCGACGTGATGGTAAAAACTAAACATGGTTAAGCTTTCCCAATCAATGGGATGAATAACGTTATTGCGCACCTCGTATTGTGCCCACACCGCATGATCGCCGCTGACCAAATCAAAATCACGGGCAGCGGCTTCGGTTTCAAAATCCAGATCGCCACTTAAGGCCAAAGTTTCAACGTTTAAAGAAGCGCCACC
>JASMKV010000490.1 GCA_030749035.1 Myxococcota bacterium
GTCGCAGACTCATACTGGCTGCGCTGAAAATCTTCGTCCAAAGTGTCCTGCATCGAAAACTTGAGAATTGTTGTTGTACCTATTTGAATTTTATCACCATCATTGAGGTGTTGGCGTGCAACTTTTTCGCCATTGCAAAAAGTGCCATTCGTGCTTTCCAAATCGAGAAGAGAAATATTCCCACTGCCTTCGCTCATCAGTTGTGCGTGATGCCTGGAGACACCTTCATCAACAATGCGGATGGCTGCATTCACCGAACGACCAATCACCATCTCGCTCTCAGAGACCTTATACATTTTCCCTATTTCGCTGCCCGCGATCACAATCAGATAGGCCGTGCGGAGCGTTTCTAAATCTCCACCAGGTCTCTGGATTAAAGTTGTCGCCTCATCAAAATCCATATCTCTTTATTTTTATTGCATTCTGTAGGGACGCATCAATACTTTTTACACAGAAATTCACTTAAGCGCATTTCCTTAATCATTCTAATAGAATAAGCGTTTTTCACATTGACGAAAGTGGAGGCAGCGGCTAGTATTCCGCCCACTTATGCGATTTGAACAGAAAAAACGAAAACTTATACTTTTGGGCACACTCACTTTCAGTGTTGTTGCCGCCGTCACCCTGCAAGCTCAAACGGTCGACCTAAGTGCATTGCCTGCCCAAAGCGAAAAAAAGTTCAAGGCCTTAGCGCAAGAAGAATTCTGTTCCTGCGACAGCTCCTTGACCATTGCCGGCTGTTTGGAATTACGACCGAAGTGTGATCTCGCAAAACATTTTAGTTCAGTGATCATTCATGGCTTAGAAGCAGGCCTCGATGGGGATACGGTTCTGGCTTTTTTATCCGAGCGTACCATTGGACCTTTTTGTGGCAAGACACGCACCATTGATGTTTCGGGCGCACTCGAGAAGAAAACCAAAGCACCCGCCATCACTCTGGTTGAATTTGCTGACTTTCGCTGCTCCCATTGCAGAAAAGCACGCCATGCGGTTCACCGAGCACTCAAAAAATATGGGTCACGTGTCCACTTTGTTTTTGTACCCTTTCCACTCCAAGACCATCCCGAATCCGTGCTGGCCGCAGAAGCGGCCATGGCTGCCAATGCCCAAGGCAAAGCCTGGCCGATGCATGATGCTCTTTTTGAACACCAGGGCACTTTCGACATGAAGAGTCTCGAAGGCATGGCGAGAAGAGTTGGCTTAAACATGAAAACATTTCGTGCAGACATGAAAGCGCATCGCTTTAAGGGCAAAGTATCAAGGCTCAAGGAAGCGGGCTTCAATGCCGGTGTTGAAGGCACCCCCGCATTCTTTGTCAATGGCCGACCTTTTACTCCCGATGAAGAATTATTAACATTTACCGACCGGTTCGAAATGGAATTGGCAAGAAATCAAGCGAGTTGTAAATGAAAAACCTCACCAGCATAGTATGCCTTCTCTCTTTCCTCATCCCGATCAGCATTGCTGCCGCAAAAAAGACCACGACTCCACCGAAAGAACCACCCCGCTTGCGTTATCAGGACAGCGATGACACTTTTCGCTATACTGTCAACATACAGCCTGCAAATCCCAAACCTGGTGAGACGGTTTCTGTCTTTTTCGAACTCACACAAATCATGGAAAAGCCAAGCGCCATTTATGGCAAGTTCAAACCCATCAACGATGCAGAGATTAGCGCAATCCTGGTTGGCCCTGTCTCCGTTAAAAAGAAGCGCAAAAAGGGCAAAGCCATCGTGCATCGCATTGGCCAAAAGCTCAGCGACACTGGAATCTATGGATTTACTTTTACGGCAACCAAAGCAGGATTTTATGGTATCCACTTTAAAGGCAATGCCCCTGAAGCTGGCGCCGTCAAGTATTCGATCCCACTTGGATACGATTTATGGCCCCTGCCTGATGAAGCACAAGCGCCTGCCATTTCCGGGCGCACCCCCAGAGGCACAGCCACTGACTTGGCGCACGGAAAGGCTTTATGCGCAAAATATTGCAAAAAAGATTTGCCTGGCGCAAAGATGCAAGACGATGTGCCAGTCGTCATCGACACTGAATTTGCCTTGGGCTTAAGCGAACCCGATCTGATGGGCAAAGTACTCAACCCCGATGCGCGTGGTCTTTCAGAGCTCGAACAAACCAACCTATTAAGCTATCTCCACACGCTCTATGTACCGATAAGAGAATTTTTCCCGAAAGCACAGAGCTTCACTTATAGCTCCTTCACCATCAATAATTATGGGCTTAAGCGCTTGCGCAAAAGTGCCAAACTCAAACTTGACGAGAAAGAAGCCACTGGCCAAGTCTTTATCGTTTTTGGTGGAACGACAAAAGCTTCCACGCCAAACCTTATCGATTATGATGACCGCATCGCGCGCGAGAAGTTAAAACCCAGCGACAAGCTTGGTTATCTCATCTTCTTTAAAATGGGCAAGAAGAGTACTGAAGTGGGCATGGCACTCAAAAAAGAACCCAATTATAAAATTGCAAACCTCCGCTCAACAAGCCTAAACAAGACACTCAACAGAAACCTCAGGAGCTTTATTGGCAAAGGTCGATTTAATGATCCAGGTTCGATTCGTGGTGGCAGCAGCAGCGTTCGCGCTGAACTTGTCCCGATGTATTTAAAAGCCGCTGAACTCGCCACAATGTACTACAGCGATGAAAGAGAATTCACCGCTTTTGATTCTGAATTTTCCGACGCCGATTTTGAATAGAGTCACTTGTCCTGTAACGGACGCTCTATTTCAACGGTACCAATGCGCTTTTCATTGGCTTCCTTAATCGTAAAGCGCCAGCCCTGCCAATTAAGAACAGCACCCTGCTCTGGCAAATAACCGCTGCGCGCCATCAAAAATCCAGCCAACGTTTCGTAGCCATCATCTTCAGGCAAACCAAGACCCGTCTGCTCCTCTAAATCAGAAATATTAACCCGTCCATCTGCGACAATTTTGCCGTCACCAATCAGACGGCATTGCTTCTCTTCAACATCGTACTCATCTTGAATCTCACCCACAATTTCTTCAATGATATCCTCCAACGTCACAACCCCTGCCGTACCGCCATATTCGTCCACAACAATCGCCATATGTGTTTTTCGACGCTGGAACTCACGCAGCAACTCGCCAATCTTCATGACTTCTGGAACATAAAAAGTCGAACGCAAGAGGGTCTGCAATTCAAAATCCTTATCAGGGCTCCAGTCATCCTGCGACAGCTCCAGGACAAACAAATCTTTGATGTGCAAAAGCCCGACAACGTTATCGACCGTTTCTTCGTACACTGGAATACGTGAATGTCCCGCCTCTAAAATGACACTCCGCACATCGTCATAAACACTGTCTATAGGTATCGCCACCACCTCTGTGCGCGGCACCATGATCTCACGAATGACGGTGTCGCTGAATTCTGCAATCGAAAGGTAGAGCTCCCTGCCCGCAGCCCCTAAAACCTGCATTCTGCCTTTATTGCTTAATTCTCCAAGCTCGTCCGAAGTCCAAAAGGCTGTACTCTCTTCTGTCGCCTCGCCCCAAAACCCCGTAAAACGTTTGGCCACAAAGGTCAGAGGCCAGACAATGGGTAAAAGGAGCATTTGCAAGACGCGTACAACACCAATGGTCCGTAATGCCCATTCGAAAGCAAAACGCTTCGCCAATGCCCTGGGTATTAAATGACTTACAAGAAGAGCTAAAATACTTGCCAACAATGCACCAAGCCAAGCCCCCCATGTGGCATGTACATGCTTCGCTTCGTCAAAAGCAATGACACCCGCGCAAATAAGAAAAACAAGTCGCAGCAAATGCAAAGAGGCAAGGATGGCTTCCGGTGCCTCTATCCAAAGAAGTAATCGTTTCGCTTTTTGGTTTCCCGACTCGACCGCATTACGTATCGTACTTTCCGGCAATCCAACGAAAGCTGTCTCAAAAGAGGAAATCACCCCCGCAGAGAGTAGAAACACGATAAAAAATGTCATTTGCTGAATGTCGACGACTAAAATTGCGGCCTCCTCAAGTTTTCATTATTTATTTTGCCCACGACTCGGGGCTTTTTTTTCGATGTTCCCAATACGCTTCTTCAACAACTCAACCTGCGCAATCAAGTCCAACTGCTTTTTTTCTGCTGCAATAATTTTTGTTTTTACCGCCGGGGTCTCACGCAGAATCGGGTTAAAGCGCAATGACCCGATTTCTTTGTTCAATTGTGCCAATGCATCACTGGCTTCACGCAACTCCAAACGCAAAGTCTTAAGAACAGAAGACGGCTCAATGGGTTTTTGCGTTTGGATTTTCACGACGGGCGCATCAACTAAATTCGGTTTGCTCTCGCGAAGAGGTGTATCGCTCACATAAATGACTGTTGTTTCGATGCGTGTGTGATGTGGTCGCTGCGCTTCTTTTTTATAGGCCTCTTGATAAATATTGGGTACCTCGGCAATGCGATCTGTGGCATGCATATGACCATATTTATCAACCCAATAATAAATGGGTGCCTTTGCATGCGCTGCGCACAGCGTCAAAAAGACAAAGCCAAAAAACGCACCACCAAAAAGGAAACGCCGCTGGTCGGGGTCGTCCGTCAAAACCTCCTAGCGCCCGGTTTGATCCGTATTGACCATATACTCAGCCAACTGATGCGCTAAATAGTTCAATGCACTCATTTCATCACCACTATAAGCATTTCCACCGGTCTTGTTCACCAATTCAAGTGCACCAAAAACGCGGCCTTCTTTCTGCACGGGAGCGCACAGAATAGAACGCACACTGTAGCCAATCTTATCGGAGATGGCCCTAAAAAATCGTGGATCACGCTCGACGTCCGATACCGCTAAAGCCACGCCTTCATAAGCGCAATAGCCGACAAAACCTGTGCCCATAGGGACTTTAAGTCCTTGTACAGCGTCGGCCTTAGGGCCGTAGGCGTATAAAAACTCAAGCTCATTGGTATTGATGTCGGCGCTAAAAACAGCGCCTGACTCCGAAGGAATAGATTCATTCGCCAAGTTGAGAATAAAATCTGCAGCACCCTTCACATCAGCATGGTCATAAATCCCTTGCGAGCGCTCAAAGAGCTCTCCAAGCAAATCTTCAATGCTGGCACCAGTCTCTTGTTTGCCTCGACCAATATTGGCCGGTGCAGTTGCCGCTGTCTGTGTCACCTCTTGCTGCGTACCCGCATCACTAAAACGCTGATGTTCTGCGGCAGGCGGAGCAGCGGCTGGCGGAGGAGCGGCGGCAGCGGCAGGCGGAGGAGCAGCTGGCGGAGGCGCGGCAGCAGGCGGAGGAGCGGCAGCAGCGGCAGGCGGAGGCGCGGCAGCAGCGGCGGCAGGTGGCGGCGCAGCGCTACTTTCTATCTCGACAATACGAAACACAGCACCGCTGGAAGGATCAGTCACCTCCATGCCATTTTCTGTCACATCGCAAAGTAAACTCTCGACATTCGCCTCAACAGAAGTTTTTTGTAATCCGGCTGAAAGAGCCTGCGTCCAAGTTTGTGCCTCAACACGTAAAGTCGTGTGAAAACCACTCGAATCCGAGGAAGGAATAAATACTTCAAACAACGCCATCGCTTTTCCTTTCACTAGGTGTGCGTGGCGCTATTATGCCCAACTTAGAGTAATGCTCAAGGGGGCAAATGCCGAAATCATCAACTTATCCGGGTATTTTTCCGCTCTGGATGGTGAGTTGGGCGAGCATTTCCTGAGCTCTGACCTGCTCCTCTTTAGCGGATTCTTCGTTTTTTTCCTGTGCTTTAATGTCCTCAACACTCGCTGGAAGACTTTTGGCTTCACTTGTCTCGGCGTAATTCTGCCAAGATTCACCCTTCTCGGCCTGATTAAAGGACTGCTCAGTCGCCTTTTCGAGCTTTTCGACACCGCTTTCCTTGTTTTCGCTGCTGAGCTCTGCATTTTCAATAAGCTTCGCCACGATATTCTGAAGATCAGCAGCCTGGCCTAACTCAGCCTTTTTCTCTGCATCTGCAGGCGCCGAGCCGCTGACACCTGACTCCTGCAAAAGATCGTCACTGGCCTTCTGCTGGGCATCTATCTGCTGATTTATATTCGCTTTATCTTCAATACGCATGCTCACCATCTTTCGAGACTTATTTCCCCTAAGCATACACCCAAATGGGCTTATCGGGTGAAAATAATGCGCTAATTCCAAACCATCAGCCATAAAAGCACATAAACCGTGAGAAAACAGGCCGCAGCCACAAGTGCGCCGCGGTCCACATTCAATAAAACGGCTTCATGGGCAGCCTTTTGGGCCACATCACTCTCGGCATCCTCCTCCTGGATCTGCTTAAAAACACGTCGTGCGGCGGCATAGTTGCCTTCAGCCAAAAAAGACTCCGCCTTGGCCCAGGCCCCCTTGGCCGTCTTGTCGTTGCCCGTTTGTTTCTTCTTTGCTGCCATTTGCTTACCCCTTGGTGAAAGCACCATATAGAATATTCCTATGCCCTGTGCTAGTGTCCAGCCATGAAAATTGCCATCGCGCAGCTCAATCCGACAGTCGGCCATCTCGACGCCAATGCCGAAGCCATACGCCAAGCTTTAGACGCAGCCGATGCCGCAGGCGCTGATCTGCTCATCACACCGGAACTTGCATTATGCGGCTATCCACCAAAAGACTTACTCGAAAATCCAAATTTTATTCGTGACGCCCTCGCGATGCAAAAACAACTCTCTGAAGAGACGTATACAACACCCTTCATTCTTGGCGGTATCGCCAGCGAGCAATCTGATCCCTTAACGCCGGGACAACAGATTTATAATGCTGCTCTGGTCTTCGATGCTGGAGAGATAAAGGCATGTCATCGCAAAATTCTTTTACCCAACTACGATGTCTTCGATGAAGCACGCTATTTTTCCGCAGGCCAGGGCCCCACACTGTATACGGTCAAAGGCGAAAACATAGGCATCACCATCTGTGAAGATATTTGGAACGACAAAACCTATTGGAGTTCCGGGAATTATGACACCAACCCCGTACAAGAAAGCATCGATGCGGGCGCAACATGCATTGTCAATTTAAGCGCCAGCCCTTTTGGGCGCGGCAAACACAAGACACGCACAAAAATGCTTGAGGAACTCTCCGGGCAACATCAAGTTCCACTCATTTATGTCAACCAGGTCGGGGGAAACGACGGTTTAATCTTTGATGGCAGAAGCATGGTCGTGGCCACTTCTGGAGAGAAATCGTTTATGGCGCCCGCATTTCAATCTGGTGTGTTTATCGCCGACACCGTATCGACCACATCTGTGGATGACCCATCGGCCACCTGGAACGAAGATCGCGATGTGCGCGAAGCACTCATCCTTGGTGTGCGTGATTATGTTCGAAAATGTGGATTTAAAAAGGTTGTGCTTGGGTTATCCGGTGGTATCGATTCAACCATTACTGCCGCCATTGCTGCCGCTGCCGTGGGGCCTGAAAATGTGATTGGCATCGGCATGCCGTCTGAGTATTCATCACAAGGTTCTATCGACGACGCCAAAGAACTCGCCACAAGACTAGGCATTCGCTTTGACATGATCCCTATTCAGGAAATTTTCGGAGCCTTCAACCAAAGCCTCTCTTCTGCCTTTTCTGACTTTCCGCCAGATGTCACAGAAGAAAACCTACAAGCACGTATTCGCGGTTCTCTCTTAATGGCATACAGCAATAAATTTGGCGCACTCTTGCTGACCACGGGCAACAAAAGTGAGTGTGCCGTGGGCTATTGCACATTATACGGCGACATGTGTGGAGGCCTGGCTGTCATCTCCGATCTTTATAAGACAGAAGTCTACGACCTCTGCCGAGACTGGAACAACGCCGCCAATCCGCCCATTCCTGAGACATGTATTGAGAAGCCACCATCTGCAGAGCTTCGACCTGAACAAAAAGACGAAGATTCTTTGCCGCCCTATGACGTCCTTGATGGTATTTTAAGAGCCTATATTGATGAACTCGATGAAAGCGAAAACATTATCCGTAAAGGTTATTCTGCGGAGCTTGTTCACCAAGTCATCAACATGGTGACCATGACCGAATACAAAAGGCGTCAAATGCCACCGGGCTTAAAGGTAAGCCCCAAAGCTTTTGGTGAGGGACGGCGATTGCCTATCGCACAAGCCTATAAGCCGAAGAAATAGAGCTTATGCTTCAGCGCAAAATTGTTCGTACTCTTGTGCCGACAAAAGTTCTTTAGACACATCCGGGTTGGCCAAGCGCACCTTGATAATCCACGCTTGCTCATAAGGGCTGGCGTTAAGCAACTCGGGTTGATCTTCAAGAATCGAGTTCACCTCGACAACCTCACCATCAGTCGGCGCAAAAAGATCAGACACCGCTTTAACCGACTCGACGGAACCAAATGTTTCCCCTGCACTGAGTTGCGCTCCTGCTGGAGGTAATTCAACAAACACAACATCACCTAATTGCTCCTGCGCATGGTCGGTGATGCCCACCAAAGCTAAATCGCCATCAATTTTAAGCCACTCATGTTCCTTGGTATAAAATAAAGATTCTGGAATCATTAGCCTCAACCTCTCTTATAAAATGGTGTCGCCACAACCTGAGCCTTGACTGCCTTGTTTCGCACCATCACATCAAATGTTGCGCCTTCTGCCGCCACTTCAATCGGAACATAACCCAAGCCGATAGGCTCCGCCAGTGTCGGGCTATGTGACCCACTGGTGACCACGCCTATCTCCTTGCCTTCCAACGTAATCGTATAGCCATGTCTCGGAATCCCTCGAGACAACATCTTAAACCCTACAAGCTTGCGCGACAAACCCTCTTCTTTAACATCAGCCAAGCTCTGACGCCCAAGAAAATCACCTTTGTTGAACTTGACAACCCAGCCAAGGTTTCCTTCCAAGGGGTTGTGTTGCTCATCAATGTCGTTGCCATAGAGGGCATAACACATCTCTAAACGCAGCGTATCGCGTGCCCCTAAACCACAGAGGGCCAAGTCGTGTGGCAGCCCGCTTTCTTCAATGAGCATCCATAGTTTTTCTGCAATGGTCGGCGCACAATAGAGTTCGACACCGCGCTCTCCCGTATAACCCGTGGCGGCCACGCGCACCGAAAGGTCACCGGCCAAAACAAGGTCCACCCACGAAAAAGGCTTCATCGATTGGAAATCAAAATCGCTTATCGCCGCTAACACATCCAAACTTTTCGGCCCTTGCAATGCAAGCTGTGCATATTGTTCAGAAACGTTTCTCAGAGTACAATCAAAGCGTTTTGCTTGAGTGCAAAGGTGGTCGTAGTCAACATCAATCCTGGCCGCATTAATGCAGAGAAAATAACTGTCTTCGGCCTGACGATAAATAATAAGATCATCAACAATGCCACCATCGGCTTTACACATCAGTGTGTATTGCGCTTTGCCATCTTCGAGCCTGGCCACATCATTGGTAAGAATGTACTGACAGGCATCAAATGCCTCGGGCCCTTCAATCAAGACCTCACCCATATGTGAAACATCAAAAAGTCCCACACGCTCACGAACCGACTGATGCTCAGACAATACGCTCTGGTATTGAACGGGTAATTCCCAGGCACCAAAGCCCACAAAACGCGCATTGCGTTGTTTCTGAATATCATAAAAAGGTGTACGTTTTAATGCGCTCATGTTTCTCGAATTATGGTCAAGAGATGGTCAAGGTCAAGGCGGTATTTATTTTTTATGCGCTGCAAGCTCAAGCGTGTTTTCCAGCAATGAAATCACCGTCATGGGGCCAACTCCACCTGGAACTGGGGTCCACGCACTGACTTTTTCTCTAATCCCCTCTGCACAAACATCGCCGACCCAACCCTTCGGCGTTTTCGTGATGCCCACATCGACAACACTCACCCCTTTTTTAAGCCATTCGGGCCTTATGAATTCGGGCTGACCTATAGCACAAATCAGGAGATCAGCTTCGCCTACAACTTCGGCTAAATCCTGCGTACGCGAGTGACAAACTTTAACGGTCGCATCACGCTCCAGAAGCATCAAGGCCATCGGCTTACCCACCAAAGAACTTCGGCCAACAATCACCACTTCTTTGCCTTCTAAGGCGATCTCATAATGGTCGAGTAAAGTCAGTATGCCCCGTGGCGTACATGGTCTGACACCATCAATACCACGGATTAAATTCCCTAAACTCACCGGGGTCAAACCATCCACATCTTTATCCGCAGCGATCTGCGCAATCACCTTGTCTGCATTTATAGCTTTCGGCAAAGGTAACTGCACCAAAATGCCATCCACACAAGGATCTTCATTTAATGCATCCACGCGCTGCAAAACATCTTCTTGCGCACACTCTGCATGCAATCGTTCTACTTTGGATTGAATCCCGACGACTTCCGCCATTTTGATTTTGTTTTTAACATAGAGTTCCGATGCTGAATCTTCGCCAACCAAAACGACGTTTAAACATGGTGTACGTTGCGCCGTACTTTTGTACGCCTCCACAGCGTTTTTAAGCTCAGCACGTCTTTGCTCCGCAAGTGCCTTACCGTCCATAAGAATAGCCATCTTAAGATTGCACCCGTATGAATTCCAACTCAACTTTTTCCTGAAAACGTAAGATTTGGGCTTCCGAATAATGCCCTGCTTCGACCGAATGAGTCCCCATCAGCTTCCATTGCCCTAAACCCTGTGCACGCAAGTTGAGATTAGGCCCGTCTTTCTTCATGACACACGAAAGCCGCACGCTTGAATCGGTCTGCTTCTTCGACAGCGAAAATTCGACTAAACCCAAGAGCACAAGTTTATCTTCTCGGTTTTCTTCAAGGTGCATTTTTGCACCTGACAATTTAAGTGGTGTCCCATCTATTGTGAATTCGACACCCTCGACCGCCTTTGCCCAAAGTCGTATGAGCGCCCCATTCGAAACGTTTTGCACAGCGCCATCGCTTAATGCAAGAAGATGTGCCCTGCGCCAAAGCTTGGCATAGTCGCCCCGCAATTCGATGCGCCAAAGGAGAGCGCCGCCCGCATCATCGATTTGAACAATGGCTTGCCGCGTCGGCCGATAATCATGCGCAAGAACGGTCTTTGTGCCAAAGACCACATCCAAAAAGAGAAACAGCCCCACAAGGGCGTATGGCGCTTTGAAATGCCTCATGCTTAATGCTCATGATGTCCATGGAAAATTTTGCGAATATCCCAAGACTTATAATGGCGCCCATGGGATGGGTTCTCGAAAAGCATTTTCGAAACCGGGGCAATTTGAGGGCGTTTCTGCGCATCAGAAGCCTTTAAACACGTCACTTCAGGTGCAGGCTCAGGGCCCGCACTGGTGCCCGGGGCATCAAAAGAGCCATTGGCGTTAATGTCCAACCAAATAGGATTGGTCAGCGCGTAGGGCGTTACAGCCTGAATATAATCCGGCGCACTTACCCCATCGCCGCCACCGGAGTTAAGATCCAAATTCAGTCCCGAAGCAATGCCACCCAGAGCCTGCGAAAGATTGGTTGGTGGCTCTTCCTTCGGCACGACCAAAGGAAACATGTTCTGCGAACCCTTAATCTCGACCACAATCCACGTATCTTCAGAGAAAGAGTATTCACGCTCGTAACTCAGATCATCATCGAGCTGGGTGCCATCTGGCATGTTTCCTGTTGGAATCGCAATGGTGTCAATGACCTCACCATTTGCGTATATCAGGAGTTCTTCAACACTTAACCATGAAGGGGTGCGCACCGTGATCTGGACCGAAACCGCCTGCCCCGCATTCGAAGAACCGTAACTTACGGTTTCGCCAATCCCCCATGGAAGACGGCCTCCATAGATGCACTGCGGTTGGTCAATAATACTGCCAAAACAGTAGGCATCACTTTCGTCAGCGCAGGTGACCGTACCGTCCTTTTCACAAGCCGCTGCCGAACCGTCCGCACACAATCCAATTTCTCCGTCAGAACAGCTGGGTGCTTCAGCGGTCAGCACATAAACATCGACAAAAGGACCATTCGTTGCAACGGCCTTATGCTTTTGCAGCGCATCCACAATATCAAGTTCTTGCACAGCTTGCGGGTATTGGTCCCGCGGCGTCTGATCTTCGTTCGGCTCGACATACACATAGGTGCGGGGCACCCCCATCTCCGCATCATGGCCATGAGAATCAGAGTTTCCCGTTGCGGTAAAGGTATAGCCCCTGTTCAAAAGATTAAACCAATCATCAACGACCCCTGGATAGGAAATATGCCCTCCTTCAGCCAGGTGGACTTTTCCCGCCCCATTATCAGGGTGTCCGCCCTCACAAACATCCTGGGCCAGCGCAACAGCTTCTTCCGAAGCATCTTCCGACATTTTGAATGCATGCAAAGAATCGAGACGCTTTCCGTTAAAGACCTCGATGGCATCGAAATCCATGGAAAACTTATCAATGGTCCATTGGTCCGTCTGGTCATCATGGGGGTAAAGTAAATCGACAAAGGGATAATTCCGGTCATCGGGCTCTTCAACTGCGCCTGAGTAAGGGTTCATGTAGAACTGATTAAAATAACCCATAATCGTATCTCTTGGATGGTTCACCTGAATAACCGTATTGTCTCCACCATATTTGCCCAAACCCCTAATCTGATTAAAGAGCTGCCCTGGGGCACACTCGACCCAATCGAAGGTCGTTTTATTCACTTTAGAAGCGTTCTCCTCGAAGCAGGTTTCCTTGTAGGGGAAATGTGAACTCGCTTGTGTGTCGTATTTGATTGGAAAGCCGTTAAAATGCCCCATCTCAAGCGTACTCAATTCAACACCCACCATCGAACCGACCCAATCCTGTAACCCTTGACTTGCAATGGCTGGCGCAAAATCGGTGACGTAATTATGATCTGTGGCGACTGCGATTTCTAAACCCTCTACCGCCGCACTCAACGCTCTTTCTTCCAGACTAATAAATGCATCGATTGAATTGCGGGAATGGACATGGAAATCCGCAGAGATATAGTTGTCCGTATTGACCGTGCGCTCCAGCTCCACATCAAAAGCCCGTCGCTCGCCCGCCTCTAAAACAACCCCGTCGACTCTAAACAAACTATACTCGGGCCCCCTGGAGACCAATACCGAGTAAGACTGACAGCTCTGCGCCTCACCCTCGCCCTCACACAAATTTGGCCGTACTTCCCCCACAGCTGTGCCATCGGCACCAACGAAAAATCTTTCTTCGACATACTGCCGGGTCGGAGAATCTGTACGCCAGGTTAAGTCCGTATAACGTCGGTGCTCACCAAGATGCGCATCAAACAAAAAGTCACGCGGCTTCTTACCATCGTGTTCAGAACTATAGGTTCCAACAACCGTCACCTTTGCAGGCAGAGTTTTGCCGTTTGTATCTCGTACGTGCACCGCAAGTTCTGCTGCCGCAGGCAAACGCACGTTGCGGTATCTGCTTTTTCCTGCTTCTAAACTAAAGGCCGTACTCACCTCAGCGTCAGGAAAAGGACGCCGCCCGTGGGCGCTTACCCGATAGGAATAATCTCCCGGCTCCAAATCACACTGAAAACGTCCCTCAGCATTTGTTTGCACTTGTGAATAAGGATGACCATTGCCGTCAAAAATATGCACCCAGGCCTCTGTCTCAGGCTTGCCTGTCAGCGCGTGAACTATTTCCCCTTCAAAGGTGCCCACACCAATCCCACGAACCCGGTAAAGCTCGTCACGAATCGACGCCACATCCCCGTCACCCACGAGGAAGTATTTGCTGTATTCAAATGTGTCACCCGGCCCCAGGGTCTCGGGAGGCAGCTCATAAAAAGCCCCGGCAAACGCGGTCATCAAAAATGGGATGAGCATGGAATGCTGTGATATTTTTGCGTGAGGGTTATTGTCGTACTCGGTGCGATTCTTCCAAACAAAATTCTGCTCACTCTCGCCAGCCGCATAACCATAACTCACACCAGGCCCTGCAGTCGCAAGGAAATCAACAATCAACCCGGGGAGAGCGGGCAAGGCCCGCGGAACATTATATGCATCTTCAAGAGCAAAGCGTAAATCGAAACCAATC
>JASMKV010000491.1 GCA_030749035.1 Myxococcota bacterium
TGATGGGCATGCGGGTTTTGGTGTCCTTAAACTGCAAATTGGCGATTCAAATTTACCCGCCATCGTCGAAGTCCTAACTCTCGGAGGCGAAACCCCGATCATTGTTCAGACCTACATTCCAGAAGCCGAAGAAGGCGATAAACGCATCATCCTCGTGGATGGACAACCACGAGGCGCAGTCCTACGCGTACCGGGGGCAGATGATCACCGCGGCAATTTACATGTGGGTGCGCAAGCCAAAGCTTGCGAACTTAACCCCAGAGATCTAGAAATCTGTGCGGCCATGCGCCCCAAACTCCAAGCAGATGGGCTCTTCTTTGCCGGAATCGACATCCTTGGCGACTACCTCATCGAGGTTAATGTCACCAGCCCAACCCTGGTCAGAGAGCTCAAGGCCTTAGGAGGCCCCGATGTGGCCGCCGAAGTCATTGCCGCACTTGAGTAAAAGATCCTTTAATATCCGAGTGTTAAATAAAATTAGGCTTTTTCATAGCCAGCCCCCTAAGCTTCGTGTAAAGAAACCATACCCAGAGTCGCCGCCTTAACAAAAAGGAAACTGGGCATGCAAATTAAATCTTTGAGCTCGACCGTCGCGTCACTACAGCAGATTCTTCAGCAAAATGCGTCTAAAGGCGTTCAAGCCAAAGGCATTGAGGATGCTGCCGCGCAGGCCAATTTTCCCGATCCCGAACTCGCCGCAGAAGTTTATAAGCATTTACAAAAGCAAAAGGTGAATGTTGAGGCCTTAAGTCAGCAGGATGTTTCCGATGCATTCATGAGCTTAATGCTTAAAGACAAAGGTCAAAAATTGGCCCAGCCTTGGATTTTGGCGCGTCAGGAAATTCGCCAAAGCAGCGCGGTTGTCGGTAAAGCCTTTGAAGATCTTGCCGCTGCCACTGAGCAAATGGGGTTTGGTTATAAGCCCGATCTCCAGGGCATTGCAGAGGACCTGAATCAAGCGCAAGGTCCCGAGCATCAAGCAGGAAAAGTTCTTATGCAAGCACTGCAAAACGCCAACCCCGAAGTACAAAACGCAGACTTAAACACGCTGGTCGATTTTTTGTCCGACAAACAAAATATACAAAATCTTAAAAAATCAAATCCTGAAATATCCTGGAAGTCCTACGCCGCACAGGCTGGGAATCTCCTTGCCCATCAACAGGTGGGCCAGGCCCTTAAGGATGTCGAAGAAGCTACGGGGCAATAACCCCGCCCACAAACGGATAGGTCTCTTGGACACCACAGCTTGAAATACAATTGGTGTCACGGATTGTATCGGCCTCTGTACCTCCATCAAAATCAATACAATTGCCTATTCCGGACTCTATACAACAAGTCGCCGGAGTATTTTCTGCAGTGCACTCTGAATTATCGGTTGTACAGTTACCATCTTTATCCCCATCAATACAAAAGACGATGGGCTTTGAAGCACCAAGATTACCCAATTCATCTTCACCAGCCACCCCCATACAATAAACACCATCATCGAGGTTATTGATCCAGTCATAGGCACCACCGGCACAACTTATCGGGTTTGATGGCGCGCCAAAATCAGTCATCACATAGACCATCGCAATACCCGGGTTTTGCGACAAACTTGGAAAAAGCGTGATGTCCTGAGCTGAAAGTGGTGTTGTCGGTGAACATAGAGGCCCTGGGGCTTCCGGCGCCTCCGCACCCGACCGGGCAGCGGCAATGGTCTCCGTCGCCTCAACACGACAGCTTAAAGCCGGCCAATCTCCTGCGTCCGTTATATTCTCAACCTGACCCTGAACCGTCCCGGCAAGATAATCGGGGTCAGTCAAAACCCCTCCTACATCATAGGCGTCACCAATTTCCTCTAAGTATGTATGGTCCGCATTCCCCGATGGCGTTGCCGGCACCATGTTGTACACCAACGCCCGCTTATCGATGGGGGTCGATGCAGCGTACACATAAGGATCAATCCCATCGCACAGAATATTGCATTGTCCAGAACAAGAGCCTGTCCCGTCACCGGTACAACAATCGTAGGGATCCTCCACATCTTCACAAAATGTATTCGGAGCACTCGTATCGCAAGCGATTCCGCTCTAGCAATCTCCGTCATCTGCACAGGATTTTAAACTATGATCATATTGATTTTTCAATAACGCAATATCACCGCTGCCATCATGCTTGGGAATGGCCACGCCATCATTATCGAGTACCCTAAGCATATAAAGTTTGACTGAAGTCTCTAACAAACCGGCCTGCATATACGCTGTGGCAATATCACCGACCTCATTACCACGGTCCTGGACCCGAGAGCGCACAACAAAAGTACCGGCAAAATTTCGCTCTGGCCCCTGGGTCTCATCTTCATCGGTGCCGTCATCCAGGCCTTTGAAAAAATCACCGTGCCGTACCGCCGAATCGCCTAAGGGATTAAACGGTTTAGAACACTCAGTAACGCCCTGCGCCGTCACAACCTGGCAACCAGAATCGCCGTCAACACACATTTCACAGCTACCACCTCCCGAACACATCCCAATATCACAGGTACCAATATCGCATGTTCCTGCGTCACAGGTTCCACCGGCACCACAATCTGCATTGCCGTTAGCAGGGTCGCACGCCAGGTCACAAGTCCCGCCCTCTCCACACGCTGCATCGTTTGCGCAATCTTTTTCGCAGGTCAACGCAGGATCAGTACCATTGCAATCATCGTCAAGAGTACAATCATCTAACTTACACGCTTGATAAGCCGGAAAAGCACAATCTGCGCGTGTCACACATACACCCTCCGTACTTAAGGTCGACGTATATTGTTGTACTCGTACATAATGCTCATCCAGGCTGGGCAGCGGCCCGGTGTTGTCTAAGGCGAAAGCATGACCCGTCTGCGAAACATTCCCATAAATATCCTTAGCGGTCACATTTAAAGTCGGGAAGACCATGCCCACCAAATCATTCGTATCCACCTCAATAAAATAATCACGCGAAGTGCAATCATAGGCATATGTGCTCATCGCCAGCTCATTCACCAAAATTGAATTTACTGGTGCATTGCCACCGGCAACCAAAAGAGTCACCGCATCATTTTCCATAGAAATACAGGATTGCTCGGTCACCGTAGCCTCAACAATAATGGGTCCTTGTACCAAATCATAAGCACTCGGGTAGGTGATATTAATCTCCGGGCCACTTTTATCCAAATTGACCTGGCTTAAAACCGCAGTCGTATTGCCCAACGAATCCGTCGCCTCAAAAGTAACCACCGTTAAATCCGTACTGGCGCTCAGTTTTGAAGAAAGGTCATAGCCCCCCTGCAGGCCATAAGTGCTGCCGCCAAAAAAGACCATCGCGCAGGGTTCTTCGGCAGGCGAACAACTTTTATCTGCCGCCTGGCACTCCCCTAAATCACAAAGTCCCTCTGAACAAACACCGTCGATGCACGTTGCCCCGTCAGCGCAATCATCTGCGGTCCCACAGGTCAAAGCACAAATTCCGCCATCGGCACAATTGTCATCGGTTGTGCAATTCAAGGTGCAAGCTGGGTTATCGCAAGCCCCATTTGTGCAGGTCCCGCCATCACATTCGGCACTATCCGTACAGGAGACGATGCAGTCACTGGCTTCATCACAAGTCGAATATTCGCAGGTTTGGTACTCCAAACAATCCCCATCATCATCATCATCATCATCATCATCCCCACAAATCCCTGTCTGGGTCGGTGGAATAATACAATCAGGACCGGCACCAGGGTCGGCGCCACCCGCATTGTCAGAGAATCTCACCGTCACCGAGTCGATACCCGCTGTATCTAAAACCGAAAGTTTCACATCAATAATGCCATTGAGATAACTCTCTGCAACCGGCGACATGACCGTTAAGATCGGGCCTTCATTGTCTACAGGGAATGCCCCCTGCACCGAAGAATTGTTGCCTTCGCTGTCGGTGGCCTGGATTTCAAAAGCCACTGAACCCGAAATCGCCAGCACACTGGTGAAAAAAGGCACACCCTCATCACTCTCATCCATAATCCAGATATCGTCTGTCGTATTGACCAAAGGCAAAACCCAACTTTGCTGACAAGTGGTGCCTTCTGCCTCATTACAGACAGTATCAAAAATCACAAAATTGGCACTGCTGACACTGTGGCCTTCATCCACCAAGGTCGATTGAATCGTTAACTCACCAGCGTTATCGCCAGATGTGGATATGTCTAAAGAGTCAAGTGTGATCACAGGGCCCGTCACATCAACGGTCACCGGCCAACTTAAAGTCGATTCATTGTTAAAAGCATCGACAGCTTTAATGGTCAAAACATTCGGTGGCGAAGCAATCGTTGAAATATTGACCTGACGACAAAAATAATTTGAGTTTGTCGCCTCGGGAGCATACCCTGAACAGTCGGCAATATTCCCCGGCAAAGTGCTGCAACCTTTTTCGCCATGCTGCCACAAATCCACCAATGTGCCCGAATCCACCTGTG
>JASMKV010000492.1 GCA_030749035.1 Myxococcota bacterium
GCACCCGGTTGTGTGCCGGCGCTGCGTTGTTCAGAGAGTAGGGTGGCGTTGAACTTTTCCATCGGTAGGTGCTCGGGCAGAATCGTGTCTTCTAAACACAAGACCACCGCCCGCTCCATCATGTTGCGCAGCTCGCGAATATTGCCGGGCCAACCATAGCCCTGCAAGAGGACGCGAATTTCTGTGCCCAGAGTGGGGGGCTGCTCAAGCTGCATCTTCTGGGCAAAATGGCCAATAAAATGTTCCGCCAGGGCAATAATTTCCAGCGGGCGCTCGCGCAAAGGGGGAATGATCAGGCTCATGCCGTTTAAACGGTAGTAGAGATCTTCACGAAAGGTGCCGGCGGCAATATCCTCTTCCAAATCTGCGTTGGTGGCGGCGATAAAGCGCACATCAATGGCAATGGGTTTAAGTCCGCCAACCCGGGTGACTTCCTTTTGCTCCAAAACCCGCAGCAATTTGACCTGCACCGACATCGGCATTTCACCAAGCTCATCCAAAAACACCGAACCACCGTTCGCGCTTTCTAAGAGACCGGGCTTGTCTTTGGCGGCGCCAGTAAACGAGCCTTTCATATGACCAAAGAGTTCGCTTTCAAGGAGCGTTTCGGAAAGAGCGGTACAGTTTAAGGTCAAGAGTTCTGCGTTTGCCCGGTGCGATGCAGCGTGCAGGTGGCTGGCCAGAACCTCTTTACCCACCCCGGTTTCGCCTAAGAAAAGCACCGCCAAATCGCTTTTCGCCACCCGCTCGACCAGGGTGTAGAGGCGCTGCATGGCAGGGTCTTGAACAATCGTCTGTTCTCTAGGGCTTGTGCTTTCGTCGCTGGTGGAGCGTGTCATCAGTGCCTGGGCACCTTGGGCATCTTTGGGGTAATGCAGCAGATGAAAGGTGTTGTCGATGCCTTTGGTTTGTAATTGCAGGCTAATGCTTTCGATGAGCGTTTGCGCCTCTGGCGCCTCACTCCCCAATAAAATGATTTCGTATTCGTTGGGCGCATAGGCACCCAAAAGGTGCAAGTCGTCAAGTTGTTCGCCAAGGATCTCCTGAACCAGCGGTGGCGAGCAACCCTGGGCGAGCTTGATGCGGGCCACGGAAAAATGATTATCGGGACGGTCACACTCTTCTTCTAAGCGCATCTCGAAGTAGGCATGCGACACCACGCGCCGCGCCAGGGTCGAACTTGTGGTCTGCTGTAAGACCAACATCACACCGCCCAAATCGATCACATCGTTGGCAAAAACCTCGATGGGCGTATTGGCGAGCAACTTTTGTTCACGGACTTTGGTGCCGTTGTTGGAAGCCAAATCTTCTAAAAGCAGGTTTGGGCCCAGGTGCAAACGGGCATGCTGCCTGGAAACCGAGCGTTCATCAATCTGGATGTCCGCATCCTGTCCCCGGCCAAAAATGACCTGACCTTCTTTGGGCAGGGGATGGGCGCTGATATTGCCATCGACCATCACCAGCGCGGTGAATGTCCTGGACGCATCCTGGCGCACCGGCGGTTTTTCAAGCAGCGGCGCGGTTGGCTCAACATCCTGGTCCCAAGTCATGGTTTTCAGCATATTTTAGAAAGGCCTCACAAAGCAATGCACAATCTTTGCACCAAGGCGCAATTATTATAGGGTCTAGGCTATGAGGGACCTTCGGCATTATGTCTTGATGGGCATACTTTTTCTGCTTCCCTGGCCTGGTCAGGCAGGGGTCGCCGATGAACTGGCTGCTGCCCAACAAGCCTATCGACTCCTCGATTTTGATGAGGTGCTGGCGCCGGCGCAGGCTGTCCTTGATGCGGCCGAGGCACACATTGAAGACCGCATGCAGGCCTACTATCTCCTGGGCAGCGCCTTGGCGGTGATTGGCGATGTGGTTAACGCCGAGAAGAATTTCCGCTATTTATTGCGTGGCAAACCCGACTTTGATGTGCCGCCGAAAACAACACCTAAAATTGTCGCCATTTTTCGTAAAGTCCAGGCGGAAGAACAAAGTATTCGCCAGCAGGTCAGGGCGCTTGAACTCAAACGCCTGCGGGAAAGCTTAACCCTGGAAAACTTAAGCGCCGAGGTTTTAACCGGCGGTTATCCCCTGGAGTTTAAATTACGACTTAAAGATCCACGGCAGGCGGTTGAGGCCATGCGCGTGCATTATCGAAAAGAAGATCAGGGTGATTTCTCAGCTCTTGCTTTGAAACCGGACATTC
>JASMKV010000493.1 GCA_030749035.1 Myxococcota bacterium
CGTATACGCTTTTTCCAAAATAGGTTCGGGAGGCAAAAAGACGCAACGAAAATGGGCTGTTTCTGGGCGCTGGCCAAAGCCTCCGCCATGGACCACAACCACACCTGTCGCCTCAATAAGTTCAGCAATGAAACGCTCTTCTAATTTCGGGTCGATATCCTCCAACTGAGGAAAAGCGTAAAACGCGCCTTTGGGCGCGACGCACGAAACGCCATCAATCGCATTAAGCATGCTTACGGTGATATCACGACGACGTTCAAGTTTGCTGTTTAGCGCTGCGAGATGCTCGCGGTTTTGCAATGCTGGTGCCACAGCGTGCTGAACGGGATGGCTGGCGCTTAAACGCGAACGTAAAAGTTGGGCCATCGCTCCACTGTAGTTTCCTAACTTGTCAACCGGGCCGCTTAACACACCCCAACCCATACGCAGCCCAGGTCCCAAAAAAGACTTGCTCAAACCATTAAATGTCAGAACCGCAGCATTTTCATCCAAAGCCGCCATCGAAATATGCTTGATGCCATCGAGCGTCAAATCCGCATAGATTTCATCACTGATCACTAACAAATCATGCTTATCTGCAATCTCAATAAGTTTTTTCAAGGTATCTTCTTCGCACAAAGCACCCGTCGGATTGTTGGGATTAATCACCACAATCGCTTTTGTGCGCGCATTGATGCGGTTTTCAATATCATCTAAATCTGGCTGCCAGCCGTTCTCTTCCGAGAGAAAATACGGATTCTCTTCAAGATCCAACTTTGCAACCAATGCTGTGTAGAGGGGGTAACCTGGCGATGGCGTTAAGATGTTATCACCGCTGTCACATAAAGCTGCTAAAGCAACTTCAATACCTTCACTGCAGCCATTGGCGACAAAAATATCTTGAATATTCTTAATGCCTCGCTCTTCTGAATCCACACGAATTGCATCCAGCGCCGAGGGTATGCCTGCTGAAGGGGCATAGCCATTATGGCCATCCTTCATCGCCTTCACAATGGCTTCAATGATCACGGGTGGTGTTTCATAGTCAAAAATATTGGGATCGCCAATGTTCAGATAAAGCATTTCTTTGCCCGCTGCTTTTGCTTTTTCCGCAACGACCAAAATATCGCGCACCGCATAGCGCACGCCCTGCATCCGTTTTGCTGCTTGAATCGCCATCTCGCCTACTTTCAGGATATTTGTGTCTCTTCTACCTAACGAATACCGGACCAATCCTCAAGCCATGCTCTCCTTTATTCTCCATGCATCGGCCACCAAGGTTGTTCAATCCAGTAAAGATAAATCGTATGATTTAAAATATGGTCCGGTTTACGGTTTTTTAGAGGGGCATAAAATCCATCCGTATACTCCTCCACCAAGAGGTTCGTTGCACTCAAAGCCAGCCAGCCGGGTATTTTTGCCGGCGCCAGCGGCTTCTCAAGACCATCAACCCGTATACCTGGCATATAATGCGCATTGATTTTATAATAGCTTGGTTCCGCCGAACCAAAATAACTCAAATTAAGGCTCTCTACCTTGTTTTTATCCATCCATGCTTTAAGCGCGGGCAGATCTTGCCCCCAATCTAAATTCGAATCTGCCAAATAATGATGTCCAGAGGATGGCCCCCCCGCAACCGCATTAAAAAAACTTAAAGGGTGCGGATAACTCACTCCAAACTCTAAACCCGCAAGCAGAACAAATACAACCGCCCAGTGCTTGTGGCCTTTGAGCCAAAGCTTTTGAAGTGGACCAAGGGCGATCATGATCACAAAGGGGTAAACGACCAGGATGTGGCGCACACCAATGTTTAATTTCGAGCTGAGTGCTGTGCCAAAAAAAAGAGCAATCACGCCTAAACAGATATACTCATAACGCATCAAGTTTTTCCATTTGGCACACATCAGTACCACCCCGACAAAGAACAAAAGCAATAGCGCCACAGGCGTTTTAACCAGAAAGGCCAGAGGGAAATAAAATATTGAAGAGCCCACACCGCTTAAGCCAAGCATATATGTTTCTCTCTCCACGCTTGAACTGGCCACAATACTTAAGAATCCTTGTGAAAAAGCATTGGGTAAAAGTTGAAGGCGATCCATCGATTCAACAAGAGAACTCACAAGGGGCGCAACTTGTCGTGAACGTTCCAACGTCTTAAAAACCAAGTCACTGTTCTCATCAGCAGACGGCAAATAATGCCAACCGTAAGCGGCCCATATCCCCACAACCGCAACCGTTAGGGCGATAAAAATAATCGCTGTTGTTTTTAGACCTTTGGCGAGAAAACGATTCGCATCATGAAACAAAGTACTGGTCCACAAAGAAGAGGAACAAAAACGCCAGCCTAAAAACACGCAAACAAATGGTGCCAAAAGCACACCTGAAAATTTACTCAGAAGTGCACACGTCATGGCAAGCGCAAAACCCAGTGTGTTGGCAAGCGTCATATGCCCTAAGACGCGCCACAAAAAATAGGCCGTTGCAAAAACACTCAACGCAAAACCAAAGTCTGTGGTCACCAAACGTGCATGCGCAAACATATTGGGCTCAAACAAGTACAAGCCCAAGGCGAAAAGGCCCATTCGAAAACCGCCAATATCCATGGCCCAAAGATAAAGAAAAGCGGCCAAAACCAAACCCAAAAGAAGCATCATGAAACGGCTTTGTGCAAGAACTTCCCGGGCATCATTATCCCGATAAAGAAATTCTGCCGC
>JASMKV010000494.1 GCA_030749035.1 Myxococcota bacterium
GCTTACGCGCAAGAAGAATTAGATCCGACGAGCGCTATGGAGCTGAAAAAGATTTTAGAGGAGCGCACTGAGCTTGAACCGAAGTACCAAAAGCTTGCGCAGATAAACAATGTACAAAATACCGAGATCAACCGCCACAAAAAGCGTTTAAGATCGCTGCAGCAGCAAAGTTATAAACTAAAATACGACGTTTCGAGTATTCGAGCACAGCTTAAGGCATTAGAGCATTGGTTAAAAAATAACCCGAATGCGATTAAAGCAAAACAAGAAAAAGAATTGCGTGTGCAAGTGGCGGAACAATATGAACTTTTGAGTGATCTGGAAAATGTACAAGCTGAACTTGCGGTGAAAATTGAAGTTGAACAGAGCACCATAAATCGCATGAACAATATGAATACAGGCGAGGATGAAATCCGCGCGCGCTACGCGGCCAATGTTGAGCAGGAGCAAATTATTTTGGATCAGGCACAAAAGCGCATGGCTTCCAAAAACCGCTATGTGACCAACCAAATCAAGAAAAAGAAAACAGAGCTCGCGGGTTTTTATGCAGAGCTTGAAAGCATTTCGCAAAAAATGCGTGATTCAGTTGCGACCAGAGCGGGCGCGTTAAAGGCTGAGATCCTTCAAGAACAAGGGCTGCTCGAGAATTGGGAAAATGTGTTGGCGCTGGTTCAAGACGACACACAAATACTGAATGGTGAAATTGCAACGAATTCACTCAAGCGCATTGCAGAAAATCTGGATACAGTTTTATTGCGTGCCGATTTGGGCTCTTGTGATATTGCCTGGTCGACCAAAGAAGATAAGACAAAAGGAATTTCAGCTGCGATTAATCAGCAGCGCGATTTACTGATGCTTTTAGAAAATGAATTTCAAGAGGTGCTCACTTTTTAGGGTTGGCTGTAGATGAAGATGCTTATGTCCCATAAACCTTTGCTTATGCTCTGCGTGATGGCCGTTTTTTGGTTGCCGAGAGGGCAGTTTGCGCATGCAATTTCTTCAGGGGAGCAGGAGGGGCAATCTGCAGAAGAAGGCTACAGTGACGAAGAACAAATAGAGCTGGATGAGCTTTCGATGACACTGCAACGTTTTGTGCGTGAAGTAGAGGAGTACCGCGAGACAGCCAGGAAAATTATTGAAAAGAAATACAATGATAAAAAGCAGTCCATTTATGACCGATACGAAGCGCAAATTGTCGCCCTCGAAAAAGAGCAACGTTTACGTCGGATAGAGGCCATCGCCAAGTTTGAAAGTTTTATTTCGCGTTATCCTGGTGACGGGCGCTATACACCAGATGCGATGTTTCGTCTTTCTGAACTTTATTACGAACGTTCGTATGACAATTATTTTCAAGCCAGGCAGATCTATGAAAAGGCGATTGAAAAGTGGGATGTCGACAGCGATGACCCCGAACCAGAAGAGCCCTTGGTTGAATATGCAGATACCATTGAGATGATGCAGCGCTTGGTCGATGTGTTTCCAGCATACCATTTGGCCGATGGGGCTTATTATTTGTTGGGCTATTGCCTGGGGGAAATGGGAGAGGAAGATCGCTCGGTAAAGGTTTTTGAAGCGCTTTTGGAGCGTCATGCAGAGAGCCGCTTTGCTCCTGAAGTGTGGATGCGGGTTGGTGAGTATTACTTTAATACAAACGATTTAAAGCCTGCGCTAAGTGCTTATAAGAATGTGGTGGGTTATCCAGACAGCCCTTTTTACGACAAGGCTATGTACAAGCTTGCATGGACCCATTATCGTTTGGCCGATCCAGAGTTTGCGCCTGCTGAATTTCAAAAAGCGATTGAAACATTTGTACAGCTCCTTGATTTTAACGAGGAAACAAAAGCAGCAGGAAAAGAACGTGGAGGCGAATTAAGACGGGAGTCGGTTCAGTATATTGCGATCACTTATGCCGACGAACAGTGGGGCAGTCTTAAAAAATTACAGAACTATCTCGCCTCGATTGGAGGGCGCAGCTATGCGCCTGAGGTCTATCGTGCTTTAGGGGATATCTATTTCGATCAGACCCGCTATGTTGATGCGGTGAATGCATATAAACTTGTTTTGAGTTTAGACCCTTTCCATGTTGAATCCCCGGATATTCAGGAAAAAGTGATTGCGGCTTTTGAACGCTCCCGTGATTTTGATTCTGCGACCCTTGAGCGCAATAAACTCACGCAAACTTATAGCGAAGGGTCCGCGTGGTATGAGGCGAACAGCGATAACCCAGAAGCTTTGGATAAGGCTGCCAAGCTTGCGAAGAAATCACTTTACGCCGCAGCCATCTATTTTCATAAGCAGGCCCAGAGTTTTAAAGGCGCCGATGACCTGGAAAAAGCGAAAGGGGCGTATGCCCGCGCCGCAGAAATTTATGGCGAATACCTCTCACGATTCCCCCACGACAAAGAACTCTATAACCTGACTTATTATTACGCAGAATGTTTATATTACTCAGATGAGCTTGAGCGCGCAGCAGTGGCTTATAAAAAAGTACGTGACGCTATTGGAGAAAACGAGTTTTTCGAAGTTGCCGCCTTTAGTGTGGTTTTGGCGTACCAGGACTTGGCAAGAAAAGCCGAAGAGGCGGGGGCGCTTCCCCTTGTCCGCTTCTTGTCCAGCGCCGAACGTGATGCAGAGAATCCATTGAATACCCGTGAAATCCCGCCATTGCGCACGGAGTTGATTACAGCGTCAGATATTTATACGGCAAAGTTTGGCAAGGACGAAAAAACACCGAAAATACTTTATAAGGCCGCAGAAGTTTATATGGCGCATGACCAATTTGAAGAAGGTCGGCGACGTTTTGTTGACCTGATTCATCAATATCCACAGGATGAGGTGGCAGAATATGCGACGAACTTGGTCATAGAGTCGTACCTGATTGAGAAAAACTTTACCGAAGTCGAAAAGTTTTCGCGTGCCATTCTTGGCAAACCGGAGTTTGCGCAGAAAACAGAGTTTCTGGCAGAGCTTATTAAATTTAAGTCGGGGGCAATGTTTAAATTGGCGGAAGGCTTAGGTGCGGAAGAAAAGCATGATGAAGCAGCGGCCATGTATCTTAAAATGCTGGATGAAAACCCGCAGACACAGTTCGCTGCGATGGCCTTAAATAATGCGGCGGTCGCTTATGAAAAACGCAAGCGTTATGATTCAGCATCAAAACTGTATGAACGTTTAGCCAAAGAATACCCCGAGTCACCATTTACCGACAATGCACTTTTTAGGGTGGCTTTAAATGCTGAGCGGTTTTTTGATTTTGATAAAGCCGTGGGCGCTTATAAGACTTTGGTTAATCGCCATAAAGAGAGTCCACGTCGCGCAGATGCATTGTACAATCTGGCGTTGGCATTAGAGAATTTGCAGCAATATAAGGGCTCGGCGCGTGAGTATTTGCGATATTGCGATTTGTTTGCCGATCGAGACGATGCACCAGAAGTTTGTTTTCGTGCAGGTAAAGTTTATAAGAAAATGGATAATTTGAAAAAAGTTGTCTCAACTTATGAAGGCTTTATTCGCCGCTATCAAGGCAATAAGTTGCACGGTGATCGTGTTGTCGATGCCTATCTGCAAATTGCGAAAGCTTATGGCGAGTTAAATAAGAAGAAAAAGCAAAAAGAATATTATGAGAAAACCCTCGCTGCTTTTGAAAAAAACAAGGGTGAGAAATCAGCGCCCTATGGTGCAGAAGCTAAATTTGAGTTGATGGAAGCTGAATTTGAGGGTTTCAAGAAAATTGAAATCAAAGGCAACACCAAGGAGCAACAAAAGGGCATCACGGATAAGGCCGAGGGGCTTAAGAAAGTCGAAGGCCAATACAAAGAGATTTTGCGATTTAAGCAGATCTATTGGACTTTAGCTTCTTTGTTTCGCATCGGGTTGCTCTATCAGGATTTTGCGGACGGCATTGCGGCGGCACCTTGTCCGGTTGAAGTTAAAAAGGCAGCCAAACAAATGGATGCCACGGTTGAAGAAGTTTGCGATGAGTACAAAGTTTTACTTGAAGAGAAGGCCGCGACGATTGAGGACAAAGCGGTGATGGCTTTTGAGACAACCATCAACAAAGCCCGTGAATTTCAGGTTGTGAATATTTGGACCAAGCGCACACTTGAAGAGTTGAGCAAGTTGCGACCGAAGATGTGGCCTGTGCAAAAAGATGGGAAATCCTTCGTGGCACAAATTGCGATTGGCGCACCCATTGTGCACGATGCAGAAGATTTACCCTTACCACCGCCACTGTCGACACCAGAGGAGCCGGCCGTAGAAACCCCTGTAGAAGGAACGCCAGAGGGTGCCGCGCCAGAGGGCGCAGAAGCGGCATCCGCAGCAGAGGCCCCCGCAGCGCAGGGGACACCGGCCAGCCCAGAGGCGCAGGCATCGCCAGAGCAAGGTGGGGACGCGACGACCGAGGCGGGTACGCCAAGCGGGGCACCGGCGACTCCACCACCACCACCACCACCGCCGGGAGGTACGCCATGAGACCGTGGATAGTCCGAATGGCTTTGCCTTTGTTGTGTTGTATGCTTGCAAGTTGTGGGGGCGGGCAGAAGCCCGAGCCTCAGGTTGCGCCCGAGCCGACGCCTGAAGCAGAACAACCTGCGGCCGAAGCACCAGCAACAGAGAATGCAGATGCTACAGAAAAGTCCTCTGCCGGTGAACCTGATTCAGGGGCTGCGGCTGATGTTCCGGAAACCGCGAATACGACCTCGTTGCCAGCCGAAGAAGCTCAAGTCGAGCCTGAAGAAATCAAGCGCCCAGCGGCATTTCCTGAGCACATACCGGTTGCTCGGCAGGAGCTTTATGTGGGTGCACTGACGATGGTTTATCAGGATTTGGATGCCGCGATCGCTCAGTTTGAGCAGGCTGTTGCCGGGCAAAGTGATTTTTATGCAGCCCATTATAACTTAGGCTCGCTTTATGAGCGCAAGGGTGACTCTGCTAAAGCGAAAAGGGCTTATAAAAATGCTTTAAGGGCGAAGCCAGATTATTTGCCGGCGATTGTGGCCGCCGCGCGTCTTATGGAAAAAAGTGGCAAAGCGAGCAGCGCCGAGCTGACGATACGTGGCTATATGCAGGAGCTGGATAATCCGATCGAGCTGCGCGTGGCTTTGGCCCAATTTTTGGCCCGTCAGGGCAAATTTAAGATGGCGCGTGAGCAAGCTTTGGCGGCTTTGGCTCAGGAAGAGCGTTCCGCTGAGGCGATGTTGGCCTTGGGCATGATTTATCGCCGTCAGGAAAAACTTGAGCTGGCCGACTATGCACTGACCCAAGCCACTGAAATCAAGCCTCTCTTAGGTGAGGCGCATCATGAAAAAGCCTTGGTGTATTTAGAGTGGGAGCAGCCGGCGCGCGCGTTGGCGGCTTTTGAGGAGGCGATCAAGGTCCAGCCGGGAGTGGCACCGATGTACAACAATATGGGCGTTGTGCGTACCACCTTGGGCGCTTTTCGTTTGGCGATTGAGGCTTTGGAGGAGGCGACGCGTTTGGAGCCGAAAAATCCAGAGTATTTCATCAATTTAGGCTTAGCGTATCGGGGTGAGTTGCGCTTTGCTGATGCGGAAAAGGCTTATAATAAGGCATTAGAGCTTAATCCTGAAATGGTCGCACCCTATTATAATTTAGGGGTTTTGTATTTGGACAATGAAATGGAAAATGTCGACGCCATGACCCGTTACAACAAGGTGATCGAATACCTCAAAACCTACAAAGAGAAACAAGGTGCGCTTGCAGAAGCCGAAGAGACGGTTTTGGCCGAATACCTTGCAAAAGCTGAAAAAGAGATAGGACGCGAAATCAAGCGTCAGGCACGGGCTAAGCGTCGTAAAGAACGGGCCTTAAAGCGCAAAAAACGCGAAGAAAAGCGCAAGAAAAAGGAAGCTGAAGAGGCCGCCGCTGCCGCTGAGGCCGCCGCTGCTGAGGCCGCCGCCCCGCAAGAGCCCAATACGCCCAGTGAAGGGGAAAGCGTGGCGCCAACAGAGCCGGAGCCCCCAGCGCAAGAGGATGCCGCACCACCTCCTCCTCCTCCCCCACCTGGTGGTACACCATAGTTGTTTGGAAAAAGGGTCGTTTTGATGCTTAATTTACTTGAATTTGACGCAAAAAAAGGCAAAATTTGCCGCCGAGCAGAGAGGGTAAGGAAATGATCGAGACCAAAACTTTTCGTTTTAAGTTGGTGGATTGTGTTGTTTTCTTGTTCATCTTTGTGTTATTTGCCCACGCGAGGCCAGCATGGAGCAAGAAAGTGATTCGACTTGAAGCCTTAAAAGTAGAAGGTCGGATACAAAAGCCCCAGGCTTTTTATATTTTGCAACGGAGTAATTTGAACTTCGAAGCATTGGATTTAAAACAGAGCTTTATTCCAAAGATTTTGAAATCCTTGGAGGAAGAGCCTTTTTAATGACCGTTTACGTTTGGTGACGAGGGTCGTCAAATAAAGTAGTTAAGCATCCAAAGGAGGATCGGGAGAATGTCAGCTGCTGCAAAGTTTTTTAATGAGGGTGGTATCTTTATGTACCCAATCGCTCTGGTTTCGGTGGTCGCATTAGCCATCGGTATTGAGCGTACAATCTTTTTGTTCTTTAAATACAACATTAATGCCAGCCAGTTTATGGCTCAGGTACAAAAGCTTGTCATGGCCAACAATATTGACCGTGCCATCAAGCTTTGTAATGCAGCACCCGCTGCAGCATTGCCAAAAGTCATTAAGGCTGGTTTAACACGTGCCAATAAGGGTGAGATTGAAATCGCGAATGCGATCGAAGAAGCGACTCTTGAAGTGGTACCCAATATTACGAAGCGTACACCGACTCTTCAAAGTGTGGCGAACATCGCAACGTTGATGGGTTTGTTAGGTACGATTATGGGTCTGATTGAAGCGTTTGACGCTGTTGCCAAAGCGCCACCAGATCAAAAAACAGCCATGTTGACGGCGTCTATCGCTATTGCGATGAACACGACAGCATTTGGTTTGATTGTCGCTATTCCTACTTTGATTTTTTATATCTTCCTGAATAACCATGCCAAGAAAATTCTTGATGAGATGGATCAGTATTCAGTGAAGTTACAAAATCTCTTGGTTTCGCGTGGCAAAGGCGCCCAAAGCCCACTGGATCGCTAAGAGTATTTTGTTGTTTGAGCAATATTGCTCATGGTAAATGAATCTAAGGTGAGGATGCGTTATGGCAAAAAAGCCTTCTGAACGCCGGAGCTATAAAGAAGAGCCGATGGAGTTGAATTTGACTCCGATGATGAATCTTATTTCGATTCTGATTCCGGCTTTGCTTATCTCCACGGTATTTGTTGAAATCGCAGTGGTCAACGTTTCGGCGCCTGCTATTGGTTCGTCTCCCGACCAAGCAGAGCCTGAGAAAAAGCCGGACAAGCCACCATTGAATCTAACGATTACCATCACGGACAAGGGCTATACCCTTGCCGGTGCTGGTGGTGTGCTTGGCGGAACCCCTAAGGAGGGTGAAGAGGTCGGCGGCCCAACAATTCCCATCATTCAGAAGCAAACAAGCTGTGACAGATATCTTAAGACCTGGCCACCACCGCGCGTGAAAAATAAAGTTTCGCCGCGATGTGAGCAGGCGGGCGATTCGCGAACCTTTTGGGTTTACGATACGGACGTCTTGAGCAAGAAGTTGGTTGAGATTAAGGATGCATTTCCGGATGAGCGCCGTGTGATTATCGCCGCTGAGCCGGAAACCGAATTTGAGTCCATTACCGATGTGATGGATGCAAGTCGAGAAATCAAAGATCCAGGTGGCGAAACACGGACCCTCTTTGACGAGGTTGTGTTGAGTCCTGGGTTATCCTAAAGTCAGCTAAGGGGAAGAGAAGATGGCAACTGGTGAGAAGATACCAGACGATATAAACAGTCTGCCGGATCCAGCAAGTTTTGTTGCGCCGGAGGATGGATATACGCGTAAACGTAAAAAGAAGCGTGAAGAAGATGAGGGCGGTCCTCTTAACATCAACTCGTTGATGGATATCATGACCATTCTTTTGGTCTTTTTATTGAAGAGTTATTCGACCAATCCCGTACAGCTCAAGCAAGCAGATGACTTGATGCCTCCTTTTTCAAGCTCACAAATTGAGCCGAAAGAGTCGACGGCAGTCACCGTGACCCTTAATGCCATCATGGTGAATGATGAGCCGGTTTTGCGGGTTGAAAATGGTGTGGTGGCCGAGGCCGATCGCTCCAGTGGTGGCTTTCTGATTGATCCACTTTTTTCGAATTTACAGGAAGAAGTTGATATTCAAAAACGCATTAAGAAAATGAATAAGCAGGGAGAATGGGATGCAACCATGACGATCATTTCTGATCGGCATGTTCCTTTCAGTTTGCTTAGTCAGGTCATGTATACAGCCGGACAAGCACAATTTGCGAAGTTTAGGTTTGTAGTCGTGAAGAAAGCGTCATAGTCTGGTGACTTGAGCGTGAAGGTATTAACCTTCGCTAGAGAGGCGAGAGAATCGGGATGAAGAAACCAGTGGCGTCGAAAGGTGCAGGCTCAGCGGCAGCAAAAGGCCGTGGTAGCCAAGCGCGTGGCGGCCGTAAAATTCTTCGTGTTTGTATTGTTCAAAATGGCAAGGTCATTGATGAACAACGTATGGGAGCGAAGGATTCGGTTTCCGTCGGCTATCATCCAAAGAATACATTTGTCATCAATACGAAGTCTGGTCCGAAACGCCATTTTCTCTTTCATCATAAAGGCAGCGGTTACGAGCTTGTGCTCTCTGAAGGGATGCGCGGACGTATTTCCGTGGGGGAAGACGTTGTCGATTTTTCGGGTTTACAAGCCAAAGGTGTCTTGAAGCAAAAAGGTGGATTCCAAACACTCGATTTAAGTGAGGACCATCGTGGTAAGGTGATTATCGGTGATGTGACCATCATCTTCCAGTTTGTTGTTCCGCCGCCAAAACCAGCCAAGCCCAAATTACCGCCAGCAGCGCGCGGCAGTTTTAAAAACGCCATTGATTTACCTTTTGCGATGATTCTTGCAGCGGTGATTTTGGTCGAGGGACCTTTTGTCATCTATCTTAAGAATGCGCCGATGCCGTCCAAGCTGACCCTTGATACCATGGATGACAGGTGGGCGAACTTGATTGTTCCGGACAGGCCCAAGGCTGAGAAGAAGAAAGAAAAGCCAAAGCCTAAAAAAGACGATACGAAAAAGGCCGATGCGGCTAAAAAGGAAGAGAAGAAAGCGGATGAGGAGCCCATTAAGGATGAACCTCCCAAGAATTCTAAGGAAGCCAAGGCCAAGGCTGTCAAAAAGGCCAAGATACGCAAGTCCATCGAAAGTAAGGGTGTTTTAGCCATTTTAGGCACGTTGGGGGCTGGTGGCGCGGCCGGCGCGGTTGCCGATGTTTTTGGTGATGGTAATCTTACGAACGATTTGGACAGTGCTTTTGAAGGCATTTCTGGCGTCGGTGTGGCCACGGATAAAGGTCAGCGGACCAAGCGTGGTGGTGGTTCCGGTGAAGCAGCCAGCATTGGCGGCTTGGCGACAAAGGGTGGCGGTAAAGTTGGACTTGGCAAGAAAAAAGAAAGCCGCGTGGGTTCGGTTAAGACCGAGGCACCTGAGGTGGATGGAGAACTTGATGGCGCAGCGATTGCCCGGGTTGTACGGCGTCGCATGAAGAGTGTCCAAGCTTGCTACGAGCGTGAATTGAAGCGCAATCCATCCCTTTCGGGTAAGATTGAAGTTGAATTCACGATTGGGGAAAATGGTCGTATTGAAGAGGCATTGGTCGCTTATAACGGTATGGGCTCCAAGCCTGTTGGAAACTGTATCGTAAGTCGTATTCGGCGTTGGAAATTTCCGAAGCCAGACGGCGGCAGTGTCACCGTTAACTTCCCGTTTATTTTCTCCTCAGCGGGCTAAATCCCTAAAAATAGTCTAATAAAAATTGTCCGAATTTGGATTCGGAGTCGATTTAGGATATGGTGACTGTAGAGATTCTATGAAGGCGAAATGGGTTCATGAAATTGAAGGCTTGGTACGCTCACCTGAGTTTGGGGAGTGGTACCAGGAATTTATCGAACTGACCAATGGCTTTAAAAAAGTGAAGCTGGCCAGGGAAGATTTACTTGCGCAAGCGAGCATGATGCATGCGCGCGCCGATTTTGGTCAACAATGTGCAGACGAAAAATTATTCACAGCGGGTGAATGTGAAGATTTAGGCTCAGCGGCGCACGCGGAGTTTGCAGAAATTGAGAACAACTCATTTGAAGCGTTGAGTGCCTATGAGGTCCAGCGTCAAAAAGCTTCAGACACCTGGATGGAATTGGATCGGCACGATGCCTCGATTGAAGATATGCGTCAGGAGGCATCGGAGTTGATTGCCGGTATTGAAGCGGGCAAGAAACAGGAAGATGGAGATTCGGGCTCAGCGGCGCTTAGCGAACGATTGGAGCGCATTGAGGCGGCCATCGAAGCGCGGTCTCAGGAAGTTGAAGAGGTTCGAACACGCTATGATCGCGATACGCAGCGTAAATTGGATTTGTGGGACGAAGTTGAGGCTTCTTGGTCGAGAGCTTTTCAGGCCAATTTAGGTCGCTCCGAGTACGCTTATCAAAGTCGTCGTTTACGAGGAGAGGCCGAGGCGCAATTTGTCAGAGCCGCGCAGGAGCGCAAGCGGGTCGATGAGTTAGAGGTGGAGGCCCACCAGCTAGATAGTAAACTTGTTGAATATAAAGATGAAATTGGCATGCACATCAAGGAAGGTCGCAGCCGATTTGAGTGTACGATTGTCGAGGAGTTTCTGTATTGGCCTAAGCAAAGTGAAGTGCGGACGGTGCTCTGTGTGCCGTTGGTGGATGACCGCGATTATTTGAATATTCAAGTGCAAGCACTGAGTATCTATCAACTCGATCGAGCCAAAGGGCTTGATTTTATCGAACCGGTGGCCGAATCAACTGAAACAGCCGGTGAAGATCCACGATTAACGGCATTTTTTGCCAGGGCCCATGGCTCTTAATGGATAAGGAGTGGCATTGTGAGTAAGGCTGAACGTAGCAAAAGAGAGATTTTGGCAGAGTCACCACTCTTCGATAATTTATTGCCTCCCGAACTGTCCATGCTGGCCGAGCTTTTTAATGAGCGTTCGTATAATGCCGGTGAGGTTATTTTTCACGAAGGCGATATTGGTGATTCGATGTATGTCATTGCAGAGGGGGAGTTGGATGTGCTCCGTAAAAATCCTGCCGGTGAGCATCATGTGATTGCCACTCTATCAGCACCACAGTTTTTTGGTGAGATGTCGCTTATCGATAAAGAATATCGTTCTGCCAGTGTGAGAGGCAAAACAGCGACAACCATTTTGCAACTCAGCAATGAAAATTTACATATCTTTGCGAAGAACTATCGCAATGGCTTTACCTGGGTGGTGGTGAATATTGCCCGGGTTTTAAGTATTCGCCTTCGGGAAACCAACCGGCGTTTGGCTGAACTACTTTAAAGCGCAGCAATCACCTTCTTAAAAGCATCACAGGTTTTTTCGACCTCCACTTTTGTGTGGGTTGAAGACATAAAGCCGACTTCAAAAGCACTTGGTGCCATGTAGATGCCTTCTTGCAGAAGTCCTTGGTAAAGTTTTTGAAAAAGTTCCAGGTTCGAGGCTTTGGTTTCCGCATAATTTTGTGCTGGTTGCTGTGGATCTCCTAACCAGAGATGAAACATTGAGCCGAT
>JASMKV010000495.1 GCA_030749035.1 Myxococcota bacterium
GGCGATGACGATTTTAAAACCATGCAAGCGCGAGCCAAAGAGCTCGCCCTGCAATACCCTTATGCGGTGGATGCAAAGTCCGCCCTGGCCAAAACCTTTGGCGCCAGCCGCACCCCGGAGATTTTTCTTTTCGATGCGCAGAAAAGCCTGGTCTACCACGGCACCATCGATGACAACTCCAGAGACGCCAGCGCCGTGCAAAACCATTATCTTCAAAACGCCATCGAGGCACTCCTGCAAGGGCAAAAACCAAACCCCGCACAGACCAAGGCCCTTGGTTGCAGCATTAAGTTTTATCAGGATTAAATTAAACGGTTGGATGACATCTTTAGTATGAACAAGCTTTCCCTTCACATCAGACTTCTGTCTTTTCGGCCCTGTCCTGAATCAAGAGTTGCCGGTATGCATCCGAAACATCAAAACGTTCAAAGTCCACACCTTCTTCGTCTGCGGTTTTGTGTTCAAGGCCACTTTCTTGCAATGCCTGACCTACAAAAAACTTAATGCTCTCATCGCGCTCAAGGCTCACTTTCATAAAATTGCTTTCCAAAAGGAACGTCCCGTCGGCGTCGTGCTTCGACGAAGTAATCACAATGCGCACATCAATAGGCAGGGCCTTTCCCCTTACCGGGATTTCGGCCAAAAGGTCCAATTCTTCCCCTATCGGAAAATTCTCCGCGGAGCTGAGCAACATCCCGGCCGGTGTCCAACTCAGTACCTCTGCCTGCAGACTTAATCCCCCGGTAACCACGGTGACTGGCAAGGATTGAGAATCCGGTGGCACCTCGAAATCTTTTGCGGCCGATGCATCGACCACCGTGTCTGAAGTGTCCCTTAGTTCATAGGCGGTATAACCATCTTCATAGCCTTTAAGCTGTAAATCTTTGACCGCCTGACAAGGGATATTTGCAGGAATCCGCTGATAAGTTTCCTCACTGATGAGAATACAACC
The DNA here is from genome assembly GCA_030749035.1 of Myxococcota bacterium. Lineage (GTDB taxonomy): Bacteria > Myxococcota > XYA12-FULL-58-9 > XYA12-FULL-58-9 > JASMKV01 > JASMKV01. The sequence continues at coordinate 953 of JASMKV010000495.1, forward strand.
AGGCCGACTGTTACTTTCCAAACGGGCCGCCAAATTCACCGCTGGCCCAATCGCCGTATATTCGAGATGCTGCGACGAGCCGATGTTGCCGACAAACACTTCGCCGGTGGCAATACCCACCCGGATCTCCAAATCCGGCAAACCGCGCGCACGCCAGGTGGCCTGCAATGCATTGAGCGCCTTGAGCATATCCTGGGCGCAGCGTACCGCCCGCTCCGCATGATCTTCTTGTGGCAAGGGATCGCCAAAAAACACCATGAGTCCATCACCCATAATTTTATCCACCGTGCCTTCATGGCGAAACACGACCTGCACCATCGCTTCTAAGTATTCGTGCAGTAAATCGAGAACCTCTTTGGCCGGCCTGGTATTGGAAAGATTCGTATACCCTTTGACATCGGAAAAAAGCAGCGTCAGTTCCTTACGCTGACCTTGCACCGCCAAAAGTTCCGGGTTGGCAACGATACGCTCGAGAATGTGTGGTGCCACATAGCTTTTAAAGGCTTCACGATAGAGCCGCTCATCCACATCACGCACGTAGTGATTGTAAATCGTCAGCGTTAAATAGACCAGGAGTGCGCAACACAAAGGGCCCACTGCCGGCATAAGCATGCCCTGCCGAAAAAGCATCTGGGTCAACCCCAGATAACCACCAACGAGGCTTAAGCTCATCAACGCCCCAAAAAGTTGACTTTGGTAGGCGCCAATCAACGCCAAAGAGAAACCCATGAACAAAACCAACACCATATTTAAAAGCCAGCGCTGCGGGATCAAAAAGCGACCATGCAATATATTATCGAGAAGGTTGGCATGCACCAGCAAGAGAGGTGAAGAATTACTCAAAGGGGTGGCGCCCAAATCGCCTAAGCTTGGCGCACTGGTTCCAACCAGCACAAACTTGTCTTTAAATGTGTCTCGAATATTGAGGGTGGCGTCAGTTTCCCCCTTCATGGCCGCCATGACCTCGTGCAAAGGATAGGCCTGCACACCTTCTCCTGCTGACCGAAAATCCATCAAAGCCCGTCCTTGAGTATCGATGGGGATGGCCGGCGTGCGCAATCTGTTTTCTTTAGGCAGCGACAACCAGCCCTTGTCGTAGGTGAAGGGCTGCTGCGCGACATCACCAGCAACCATCACCATCCTTAGCGCCAAAGCCGGAACTTTCTGCCCTTGCAAATCAACAAATAAGGGCACCCGGCGAAACACCCCATCTGGGTTGTTGTCCAGATGCAAATGGGCCGTCCCGGCCGATGCCTCCAAAAGCGGCGCCAATGGGGCCATATAGCCATCGGCCTTCGGCAAGATGAAGTCACCCTGGACCTTTACCCCGGCGCCAGGTAATGGCGGCATTTTTTCTCCGCTGGCAAATCGCATTTCCAGAGGAAAAATCGTTTTTCCATGCATACTCGCGCTTAAGGCCAAAAGTTGATCGGCATCTGGATCATCGCCCGGATCGCTTAAAAGTAGATCCACACCAATGACGCGCGCCCCTGCCTTACCCAAAGCATTGATCAAAGCCGCATAAACAACCCGTGGAACCGGCCAACCCAAGTCCTTAAGGCTACTCTCGTCCACATCAACAACGACCACCTCTTTGCTTAAAATGCGCTCACCGCGCCAGCGATGTTGCACATCCAAAAACTTCAACTCCAAATTGTCAAAGGCGCCGCCAGCGATAAACAAAGTCACAAGCAATGCAGCCCCAAGTCCCAAACCAAGGCCAATCATCTTGCGCTCTTCTTTACTCTTCTCTTGCAGCACGCCCGCTGACCTTTCTTAGCTGGCAGAATTGGCCATACGATGCCACCACAAAAGCTCAGACATTTTTGCCTGACTTTTGGGATCCACACCGCGGCGCCCACCGATGGGCAACGGATTACGAAAACGTTTCCAATCCGCCTTCTTTTTACTGACTTGTTTTTTATCGGCACTCTTTTTGCGCTGTTTCGCCATCGCTTTACGCAAGGCCGCTTCTATGTCACGGTCCAGAATGGCTTGGGTCTTAACCGCGCTTACTTTGGCCGCACGTCCTATCTCCGAAGCATTCAAACCAAAATGCGCAAGTATCTTTTCCACACCTAAATTTGTTGCCTGCAATAAGGCCTCGTCCGCGAGTTCCTTCTGCCCGCTCAAGAGATAGGTCAGACCCATATTCGCATAAACGGGGCCGGCCTTATCCCCTATACCTGGAATCACTTCTAAATATTGCTGCAGTGCTTGATTGAAATCGCCTTCTAAGACCATGGTGTTGGCCAGGTTAACCTTGAGGAGTATCTCCTTAGGGATACCATCGACCATTTGACGCCACTTGGCTTGGGCTTCTTTGACTTCGCCAGAAAACGCCAGAACAAGTGCGTGCCTGTTTTGTTGAGCAACATCGTCCGTGTCGGCTGCGAACTCCTCTTTAGCCTGGGCTAAACTCTTTGTGCGATGTTCTAACAACGCCTGCGTACTGGCCCGCATGCGTGCTTCGAGTTCTTTTGTCGCTAAGGCTTTCGGTGCTGTCTTTGTTGTGATGGGCAGAGGTGGATGCTCCTGCCAAATGTCGCGGGTGATGTGCACACGAAAGTCATCATTATCCTTCCAGCGCTGAACTTCCTGCGCGCCAATTTCCCAGGCCTTCGCAAAGGATGAACCAACTTGTGTCGTTTCTACTGGAAGCCACACCTTATCCGCATGCACAAAGGTGCGTGCCCTATCAAAAGATGCCCGGTAAGGCACAGCGCCCACCTGACCAAGAGCAAAGGCCACCAAAATGTGTCCGGGCACCAAGACAAATGCACTCTCGACACCGGCTGCCTCAAGTAAGGAAGCATAGAAAACGGAAAGGTCGTCACAATCCCCCGCACCGTCGAAGAGAAGTTCGTGGGGAAAACGCACATCATCGAGGAGGGCCTGCCGGGTAGGGTTAATGGGATCTTTGCGATACCCCAAGCCATAGAGCCCCATCGCTTCAAATGCAGGCATCGCCAGCTGTAAAGTCGCATCCAACGATATCTCTGGCTGCACACCATAGGCCACATTGGCCACCGCCTGCAGCGAAGTTGTGCGCGGCTGCACGAAAGCCCCTAAGGCTTGTGGGTTCGACCAGTCCAAAGCATTCTTGCCGAAAACCATCAAGGCGACACTGCGCTGCACATCTTCCCGCATATCGCCAAGCCGATACTCAAGATGCAAATGCGCCTGTGTGGGTATTGTGCTTGTCCTTTGCAAAAGTTTTTTTGCCGAAAACACCAAGGGCATCGCTGTCTCACGGCTCTCCCCTGGCTTGATGTCGTCCAAACTTATCTGCGTGGCTTGCTCCATTAAGGCAGGGATAAAAACCGAAAGGCGCACATCGTGGGCCTGTATGGGCCTGTAGCCCACGTGTTTTATCACAAGTTTCCCAGCGGGCTTATGCTGATAATGCATTTGCTGCGCAGGAAAAAGATTCGTTAACTCAATACCGTCCATCACCAACTGCGGTGTGAGTTCAGGTGCTGCACTTTGCGCATCGGAAGTGATTGCCGCCGAAAGTTTCTGCCAGCGTTTCTGACGCCTCTTCTTTTTCAGACCAGCTTGCAGAGCAACATCCAAATCCTCTACAGTGCTCTCTACCAATGCTGCCAGCTTCGGCATCGCCGCAATCCCGCTGGCGCTGGCCAAAGAACGACCCGATTTGCTGTCAAAGAGTTTTAAGCTCAGCAGAGCATTGTCCCCATCACAGGTCAGCCCCGGAACGAGAATCAAATTTTTCGCCTTAAATTTCCGGGCAAAAGCCTTAAGCGCTGATGCTTTGAGTGAAGCGGGTGCCTTAGGCGCTTCATTCTCCTCGTCGAGATAAAGATAAGGAATATTATCCAGGGCTGCAGCGAAAAGCTCTTGCAAAACAGCATGTGCCCAGGGACGACAAGTGCTTTTAGAGTCTTTGGCGGCACTGAGTAAAACTTCAAAATGCAAACTTCGTAAAGGCGCATACCGGGCGACCAAAACATTGGCGGAACTCTGGACGATTTCGACAGGCAACGCCGCGTTCTCATCCAAAGCCATGGCCAGCGCATCCACATCCAGTGAAGTCGTCAATTCCATTTTAGTTATCTTCTTTTGCCTTTGACGCACATTGACTTGTTCGAGACCTGCTTGCGCGCTGAGTTGCTTTTGCAGCATCATACTCTTGGCGACATTGGGTATACCATGCACGACCAATTCTAATGTGCGTGACGCTTCTTGTTGTGCCAAAAGAAATTCCACCACATGCTTCGCAGCGCTTTGCCCTACACGCCTGGCGGCCATTCGAGCGGCGGCCATATCCGCAAAATCCTGCCCCTGAGCCTGCGCCGTATAGGAATCGATAATGCGGGCCGTATCCAACTCAATCGCCTTGATGCTTAGATTGGCACGATAGGCTTTAAGACCCACCTCGGCGATTTCTCCATAACGACTGGTATCAACTTGCGCGACCAAAAGTAGATCTGCATCAATCGACGTGGCCGCATCGGGTAATTTACCGGCAAAAAGGTCACTTAATTCCGCAGCCTGCCGCAAGCGCTTGGCAACATCCTCCGACACCAAAGTGTAGCCCGCTTGCCGTAAAATCTTTACAAATTCGGCCTCACTCTGCGGCACCAGAGCGCGGTCCTTTTCAATAAACTCATCGAACACCACAAGCAGACGTGGGGCGGTGCGCGCCTGAAGCTGCAGCGGAAAAATCACAGCCAGGATGAGCAACCAGGAACAAAACCGCCCTGTCTCTTTCAGCATCACACACTCCCCAAAATCAAACGTGCTTAACAGCCTTTAAGGGAACAGATGCGAATGCCAAGGTCAAGCCTCCTAGAAACCTCAAATTAGTCTTTGGAATCAGGTGTTTTCGAGCCTGTATAGGGTTTTCGGCGGGGCTTGCGTCCGCCGCCTAAGCGCTGACTCAAGCGCTGGTGAAAATAAAACCCACCTTCATTGTTGTCGAGCTCAGGGAAGCTCATCTCCGAAACCGAACGCGCCTGTGTGATCCCATAGCCGGCCTCCCCAAGGGCTTCTTCAAATTCCGCGATGCTCAAGCCAAAACCCTTATTCTTGGCAAAAATTTCCAGGATTCTGGCCTCGTCCTCTTCTGCTCCGGCTTCAAGGAGATCCAGCAATTCCTCTTCACCTTCCGGTGTTTTGGACAACCATTCAAGAAAGTTTTTTGCTGCGGAATCATCCATCTCTATAGTCTATAGGCAGCCTCAAACGAAAACAAGTTGAACTCTTCTGACTCTATTTTCATTGAGGTGGAGGGCTTGGGGTTTCAAAACTTAAGGCAAAAGGCTCCTGCAACTTCTCCGTCAGCGCAAAAAGCTTTAATTCATCACGAAGTCCAAGATTCCAGAGTCGATGCCCCTGAATCACCGCAAAGATCTCATCGAACCGACAATAGCGTTTGAACTCCCGATAAGTATGACAGACCAAAGGTTCACCGTTTTGCGCCCGCGCATACCAAAAGGCCAAAGATGCATTCGGATCTTGATCACTTGGGAAAAAAGGCTCCGCACTTAAAGTCCGCTCCTTAGACACATGCTCCAGGTTTGGCGAAATAGCCCATAAATGCTGCACCACCAACAAACTTAAAGCGCTTAACGCAAGCGTGCGCTTATGGCCCTGCAAAACCGTCCAGGCATAATTCCATCCGATCACAAAGAGCACATAGAAGCCCATCAGGAAACCGGTACTCCGACGTCCACCCGGTGTTGTCGTCCCCGCCGCAGGTAAAAGGAGCGCAACAAGCATCAAAAAAACGGTCAACAAGCACACCACTTTCATCTGCTTTGATTCACCCATGGCTAAAACAATCAAGATGCCAACCGCCAGCACACTGATAAAGCCGAGCCACGACGAAAAGTCACTCTCGGGCAGATAAAAATAGTAGGAATCTGCGGCGACAAAAAAATCTTTTAAGGTGCGCATGAGATTATCCCCATAAAGTTCGAAGGATAAACCTTTGAATGTGGCGCCACCGCGAAAAATCCCGGTACCGCTGTGGGTTGCATCGCTCATAAAAAGTGAGAAGTTGTCTAAGTATGTCCACACACAAAGAAAAGGCGTCATGAAGCCGGCAAAGGAAATGGGCAAAGCAAAACGCCAAAAACACTTTTCTTGTGTTTGCCATACCCAGTGTAAAAGAAAGACACATGCCGGCAGATAAAAAAGATAGGTCGGATAGGACATCGACGCCAGCATGGCCAAGGTGCCGGCACAAAATGTTAAAATGCACGCCCCTCTTAGCGAAGCTTTCGAAATAAAAATAAAAAGGCAAACCTCGAGAGGAAAGAAGAGCAGATCTAAACCCATCGGATACTGGAAGGTGTTAAAATACAGCGCAATCGGTGAAAGCGCAAAAGCACAAAGAGGAACCAATGCTTTGCGATAACCCAAAACATATTTCAACACATAAGCGGCGGCAAACCATGATGAACCGGCCAAAACAAACTTGAGCCATTTGGCCGCCACCGGAGAAAAGCCAAAAGCCTTATAGTAGCCAAGCACTAACCCATACCAACCCACCATGGTTGAACCACCGTTGTAAACACGATTGTGCTCAAACCAATAGACGTTGCGTATAGACTCAGCCAAATCTTCGTACCAAAGTCGATGCAAAGCCGCATACGTAAATGTTGCCTGCATAATAAGGAAGAAGACGGGCAACAACCAATAGCCCACCCGCAGCAAGATGCTTTCTTGATCGCTTTGAACGTTTAGTCCTCGAAGTGTACCCTGCATGAATAGCATAAGGCTTATCTGGACTGGCCTTTAGAAACAACGTCTAAAAATGATTTTACGGCAAGCGGCCTTTAGGCAATGTAGACTTCCTCGATGGCAAGGCGCCCATGGTCCGCGTCAAGCCAAGTCACACCTTCAATCGGGGTGGGCGCGTCGCCATCAAACTTAGGCAGCACATGAAAATGCACATGATTCAAAGCGCTCTCATCGAAAGCGTGTTCTTCCACGCCGATAAAATAATCCTGTGGGGCACACCTTTCCTGTAGGTGCGCACAGCACTCGCCAATCAGAGAAAGCAGGGCTTCTTGTTCTACACGATGCATCGTAAAAAAAGAATCCACATGCCGCTTGGGTGCAATTAAAATATGGTCCGCGCCCTGGGCCAATTTATCCTCCACAGCAAGAGCATGTTCGTTTCTCTTTAAAATGCGCTTGCGACGAATATTGCAAAAGGGGCAGTGGGCCATGACCTCATTTTATTATGTCTCCATAAAAAGAAAAGTCGAAAAGAAAAACATCTCGATTTATTTTTTTTTGCGAACGCAAAACTACTTTATTTTGTCAACACAGTTTTTTTCTAAATCGCGCTTCGTGAAAGACAAACGTACCTTTTTGTTTTTGCATCAACAAAA
>JASMKV010000496.1 GCA_030749035.1 Myxococcota bacterium
GCTTGTCTCCCTGCTTCTGACTTTTGTGCATCGGTTAAGATGAGTGCGACCAGATCGACCTTCATCCCCATGCCGCTGGCGATGGGTTGTAGGAAAGCAAATTAAGCAGCCAAGGTTCTACACTGGGCGGATTGCCATAAACATCATCCCCTTAAGAGCTGAGTTCTGTTGCTTAAAGAATCTCCGTGTCGGGCTCTTCCCCTTGGGCATCAATAAATTAAGCCTATTCTCACTGGACTTAGCCTCTTAGATTTCGCTTAGATGTTATCGATTTGCTCTTTGTTTTTAAAACGTTACGAGCGTGCCGCTCTTAAATGATCGTATGGCGATTAATAATATTGAACAATTACTCATATTTCGATACAATGACGAGGTTCGTTCCCCTTTTCCCGCAGTTATTTTATAGAGATTTTTCTTAGGCGGCAGCCTGTCTGGATGTGGGATCGCAATATGGTTTTTAAAAGACTTAAAACCTTTAAATACACTGCTCAGGCAGTGTTGTGCTCCATGGGCTTACTTGCTCTCTTCACCTGGGGAACACCGCTCAACAACAACAATAATTTGACACCATCTGAAATAGAATTAGTGAATTCGGCGTTCGGCTGGTCTGCAGAATCGGCCACAGATACTTGTGAAGTCGAGCTGAATGCGGATTATTATACTCAAGAATTTCTTGATAAAGAAGCCGATGTGGCCCGGCGTGTGCAGCAATTTCAAGCGAATGGTCAAGGATCCAACAGAGATACCTTGAGTTTGCCGATAACCTTTCATGATGTTTATTTGCAGAATGACCCAGGTAGTTCTTTTTGTCCTGAAGGTGCTTCAATAGAAGCGGCCTATTCTGTTGGTGGATTTTCAATCGGCGAGATTGTTGTCGATAAAGATATTTGTCGATATGCCGCTTATGAAAGGATCTATATCTTAAATCAGCAATTTGAATTTATGGGTATTGAATTTGAACTGCATGAGGATGTTGAGGAAACAGGGATGTTGGATGTGTCCGGAGGTTGGCAGCCAGACAGTCTGCTGGACTGGAATATTGTTCATCCGGTACCCAACAGCATCAATCTCTTTGTTATTTCTCCACCATGGCTAGCCGGGGCGAGATGTCATTATGGTGGGGGTGGAATTCCTGACTTTCCTGGCTTAGGGGCCCTTTATTTATACAGTGAGGGCATGGAGGAGCCTGCCGATGACAAGAGATGTATGACATTTTCCACCTTGGCACATGAAGTCGGCCATTATTTAGGTTTGCGCCACACTTTTTCTGGGTATCAAGGTTGGGATGAGGATCTGGTGGATCAAGGGCAAAGCATGCCTATGGATACAGTTCAGTGGGAGTCCAGCGATTCTCCATTTTATGAGTGGAATTGTGAAAATGAGAATTATGGTGACGGGGTTTGCGATACTCCCGCATATAACAGGTATGCGTCCGGTTCTGTTTCCAGGCTAGATGAGAGTGGAAATGCCTGGTGCCTTTTTCATAGCTGGGGCGGTTCATTTGAATGGCCTGAGAATTCAGCGGACTTCTCGCTCGAGAGTCTTGGCGATGGGATGTTACGCATGGGTGGCACCTACTGGAACGAGGCATGTGATGCTTTGGGTAGTGATGGACCTGGAATTGTTGAGATTGATGGTCCACCGGGAACGATGAATAATAACTTTGATGAGAATGGTGATCAATTTGGAACGAGAGATTTGTCGGAGGGTTGTTTTGTTGATGAAGAGTACTACGATCCAGGGTGGCAGGAAATGTTTGACGTATTGGGTTGGGAGTGCGCATTGGATGTGTATTACCATGTTTCGGTTAAATGCCCCTTATCAGAATTCCATTTTTTGCCCGATGCCACCAATATTATGAGTTATGCGTCTCCTGATTGTAGAGACAGGGGATATGAAGGAGCGAAAAGTATAAATCTCCACCGTTTCGTTAAAAACAATGGCGAGGATGATGGCAGAGGCTTTAGTGATGGCCAGGGGCTACGCGCTTTAGCGCGTATTGATGTGAGCTATACAGGGTGTACGGATCCAGCATTTGCGAATTATGACTGGAAGCATTTAATCGACGATGGTTCTTGTGAGGGCCTTTCGAGTGGATGCACCGATGAAACGGCACTCAATTACGATGCAAACGCTGTGTCAGATAACGGCACTTGCGAATATCTTGGTGATGTGAATGAAGATCAAATTATTAATATTCTCGATATTGTTTCGCTTGTCGGTCACATTTTAGCGGATTCAGAAAGCGATCTAGAAGACTGTGAGCAAAACGGCGGGGTGCTGGATTGTAGCGGTGAATGTTTTCCGGTAGATGATGTGATTTTTTCCCTGGGAGATGGGGACTGTGACGATGGTTCGAATGGAGGGGTTAATTTTGCGTGCGAATATTGGGATTTGGACGGAAGTGATTGTGATGAACCTCTGGTGACCTTCAACGTTGAATTGGGTGACATGAATCAGGACGAAGAAATTGATATTCTTGATATTGTGAACTTGGTCAATTTAATCCTCGTCGACTAATATGTTGTTACGACATATCGTATTTCTAAAATATGGATAAACTCGAATGATATGCGGGCAAGAATCAAATACGTGTCATTCTTTTTTGTTTGAATACCTTTGCGAGGTCGTTTTTACCAACGCCTAAAAGTTTCTTGCATTATATTGTGTTAATATTTTATGTGCTCTCATAGAGTCGCACATAAAACTTCTGCGCACTCTGTACTTGCTCCGGAGTCGGCGGTGTTGATGTTGTGTCACTTTGCTCTTCAAGCATTTTAACCTGCGCTTGTCTCCCTGCTTCTGACTTTTGTGCATCGGTTAAGATGAGTGCGACCAGATCGACCTTCATCCCCATGCCGCTGGCGATGAGTTGCAGGAAACCAAATTCAGCGACCAGGGCTTCACAGTGGGCGCACTGCCAAAACATCAGGCCGTCAACGTCGTTTAAGATGTCCTCAAAGCGGTCAAAGGCGGTCTGCACGCCTTGATTGTCAATGGGCTCAGGCACTTCGGCCCATATATTGAGATCGGAAACGGAGAAGATCGACAATTCAGTGGCCAAGTGACTTAAAGCCCGCACACCGTCAATAGAACCGCTCAAAAGATGTTCGAGTTTGTCGTGATCTGGAGAATGCCGACAAGCCATCAGAGATATTTTTAAAAGAAGGTCGGGGCTGGTTATTTCGAGTAAGGGCTCCGTATCGGTCCATTGCGAAAGATGCTCCAAAGTTTGACGCAGGTTTTTTTCGGCGTGCAGAAGTTTGTCTTTGGTGATCTGCATGCCTTATCTTTCGTTATGAGGCTGAATTAAAATTCAAAGGATAGGCCAAGGGAAATATGCTCACCAGGTCTTGGCGCCAAGACTTTGAGATAACTTGCGGCCCCTAAAACCTTATAGATGTCTTTACCGGTTTCGTCATACTTTTCGTTCGCCCAAAGGGTCATATGATGCATGGCTTCGCCAAAAAGAGCGCCATAGGCGGTTGTGCGTACCATATCGCCCATAGAGACAGAATGATTGGGTTCTAAAGATTGGCCAAGCTCAATACCGACGCCAACCAAGGCAGAGCCCAGAGCGGACTCCAAGGCAGAATGTCCCTGTACGCGTAAAGAGAGGTAGCCAAGGGCGCCAGCTGCCCCATGCATGACCACATCCCTTTTGAAGCTGTTGCCGGTCAGGGTGAAATCCGCTGTTGCATTAGAGTAGTTGTTGGCGACATGGCTGAGACTCAAACGTCCAAAAGATTTGCCACGCAATAAATCTTCGCCGCGCGGTAAAACGAAACCAAAAGCGAGCGGCAAGAGGAGTTGCTCAAAGGCGGGGACTTTTCCGCCATGGCTGTTTTTATGGCTCAAGATTGGGCGTATACCGATTCCGCTTTTGTTCGAATCAGGGATGGTAAGCGAGGCTTTTGAATGGAGTGCTTCGGGTTGTCCAAGTGGTGGGGCGATCCAGGCCGGGGCGCTGATGCTGGAGGTGCCGCTTTCTGCTTTCATATTGGTCGGGGCGCTGTGAACCCTTGGTAGAGTTGGTGCGGGAAGCGCCGGTGGCGATGTCTTTATGCTGCTCAAGATAAGCGTCCTTTCCGAATAAACAATACTATAGCAACCTTGATGCCAAGGACAGATGATTACTAAGTTATTGAAATATTGGTGATTTAGTATCGCCTACTGGTGTGCATATGGGGCAGAGAGATCCCAAAAGTGATGGGTTTAGGGGGCTATTGGCGTTAAACTTCCTGCGAATATGGGTTCGCATTTTGAGTTCGAGAGGGAATATGTAAAATTGTCCTGAACTTTACCGATTGGAGCCTTGAACGTAGGCCGAGGAAGCTTGATGAGACAAGCACTGACAATCTCATTTCAGAATACATATGCTCGTTTACCAGGCGAGTTCTATGCTCGTCTGTCTCCGGAGAAAATGCCGACACCTCGATTGCTTAAGCTCAACGAGGATTTAGCCAAAAAATTACAACTTGATGTGGACGCTTTGCAGAGCGAAGCGGGGATCGAATTCTTAAGTGGTCGGGTTGAGGCAGAGGGGTCGGAGCCCTTGGCCATGGCCTATGCGGGCCATCAGTTTGGGCATTTTGTGCCCCAGCTTGGCGATGGTCGTGCACTCTTGTTGGGCGAGGTCTTAGATGGTCAAGGTCGGCGCTATGACATCCAACTCAAAGGTTCAGGGCGCACGCCGTTTTCGCGGCGCGGTGATGGTCGTGCGACGTTGGGATCGGTGTTAAGGGAGTATATTGTTTCTGAAGGCATGAGCGCTTTAGGCGTGCCTTCGACGCGGGCGCTGGCGGCGTTGCTGAGTGGGGAAGGCATTATGCGTGAGCAAGTTTTCCCTGGTGCCATTTTTGTGCGGGTGGCGCAAAGTCATATACGCGTCGGTACATTTCAGTTTTTTGCCGCGAGAGGTAAAAAAGATTTGGTTAAAACCCTTGCGGATTATGTCATTGAGCGACACTACCCCGCTGTCAAAGAAGCAGAGAACCCCTATTTGGCATTGCTCGATGTGGTCAGTCAAAGACAAGCCAATCTTGTCGCCCACTGGATGGCGCTTGGTTTTATTCATGGTGTGATGAATACAGACAATACGACTCTTTCGGGTGAAACCATCGATTATGGACCCTGTGCGTTCATGGACACCTATCATCCAGACACCGTCTATTCATCCATCGATCATCATGGTCGCTATGCCTATGGGAATCAGCCGAATATTGCGTTGTGGAATATGTCACGTTTGGCTGAAACGTTGCTTTTTCTTGTCGATGCGAATGAAGACAAAGCGGTGAAAAAGATAGAGCAGGTTTTGGTAAAGTTTCCTGAATATTTTAGCCAATCCTGGCGTTTGAGGATGGGCAGAAAAATTGGCATTCAAAATACAGGTGAGGAAGACGAAAAACTGATTGGGGACTTGCTGGGCTTGATGGCGGCATCGAAAGCAGATTTCACAAACACATTTCGCCGCTTGTGTGTCTTAAGCATTAAAGAGAGTTCTCTTACGGGTAGAGCCAATCTTTTTCATGGGCAGGAAAAGTCAGAGGATTGGTTTGAACGTTGGGATAAGCGACTGGAGTGTGATGAGATGGAGCCTGACGAACGGGTTGCGGCGATGCAAAAGGTCAATCCGTCTATTATACCGCGCAATCACTTGGTCGAGAATGCGATTCAGGAAGCTCTACGGGAAAATAGTTTTGAAGCGTTCGAATATATTATTGATGCTCTAAAAACACCTTTTGTTGAGCGACCTCCAAGAGATAAGCTTGTTCTTCCACCAGAGCCGCAGGAAGTGGTAGAGCAGACATTCTGTGGTACTTAGAGTTTATTTTTTTGACAGGGCGTCGAGTTCTTGCCAGCGCTCGTAAAGTGCGGTGAGCTCTGTTTCAATCTTTTCAAGTCGGGTGTTGATTTCGGTTAAATGATGACCTTCTTTTTCATAGAAGTCCGGCGTGGCCATCTTTTCGTGTAATTGAGATTGTTCATCTTCGAGTGTTTCAATCTTTTCCGGCAATGCATCAAGTTCGTGTTGCTGACTAAAGGTTATTTTTCTTTTCTTGTTTTCCTGCTCTTCTGGTTTTTCTTTTGTTTCTTGGGGCTGCGTCAGTTTTTGTGATTTTGGTTTCTGTTCAAGCCAGTCATCGTAGCCGCCCGCATAAAAACGGACCATGCCATCATCATCGAAGACCAGAGAGCTCGTCACCACATTATTGATGAACTCTCTATCGTGAGAAACAAGCAAAAGTGTGCCTTTGAAATTGAGCAAAACCGACTCAAGAAGTTCTAAGGTTTCCGCGTCTAAATCATTGGTCGGTTCGTCCAAAACGAGAAAATTGGCTTCATTGGTAAAAAGTTTGGCAAGCAAGAGACGATTGCGCTCGCCGCCAGAGAGAACACGGACAGGGGAGCGGGCGCGCTCGGGTGAAAAGAGAAAATCCTGTAGATAGCCGTAGACGTGTCGGGGCTTACCACCGACCACGACTGTATCATGACCGCCGGAAAGATTTTGCTGGACGGTCTTTTCTGGTTCGAGCTGCGCACGCAGCTGGTCAAAGTAGACCACTTCAAGCCGAGTCCCCAGGCGGACTTTACCCGAATCGGGTTCGAGTTTTTGTAAGAGCAGGCGCACAAGGGTGGTTTTGCCACAACCGTTGGGGCCAATGATGGCGACTCGGTCACCACGAATAATTGTCGCATTAAGTTTCTCGACGATTGTTTGGTCTTCCCAGCCAAAGCAAAGGTTGGTCGCTTCAATGACCCGTTTTCCCGTTTGCTCTGCCTCATGGACGACGATCGAGGCTTTGCCCGTTTGCTCGCGCCGTGCTTTGCGTTCGGTGCGCAGCGCTTGCAGGGCGCGTACCCGTCCCTCGTTACGGGTACGCCGTGCTTTGATGCCCTGA
>JASMKV010000497.1 GCA_030749035.1 Myxococcota bacterium
ACCTTCATCGAAGTCAAGAAGCATAAAACTAAAGTGCTCAGGATTTATCCCCTGGCGAGCTTGCTGGACGCCACTCGTCCCGTCCATATTTCCTCTGTCGCCAGTCGATTCTCCCCCGCAGCCACCTTCGGGCAAGCCCCAGGTCAATAGCGCAGCAAGCGCGCAGGCACTAAGCCATGCATAGAGCCATTTAAGTCGAATACGTTTGCCGAAAAACTTCACTATCCCGCCTTCTTAAACCAGTCCAATCAAAGCAACTCAATTTCACGGGAAGGGGCCACGCAAGGATCGATTCTACCATGCGTTTTTCTAAATCACCAGAGCAGAGCAGAGCTATTGTTCGTAAAAAAGGCAGATCCCCGTTAAGCGTTCAGGGCCGCTTCATCAGGCTTCTTAGGCAGTTTTAGAGCGTATTTCAGTATTGGCGCCCCCTGGAGTCGGGCGCACATCTGTGCTACGCCAGAAGCAACCCAAAATTCGGAGTTTTCATGAAGATCCTCGTGGCCATCTTGTTGATCCTTAATGCAGCCCCAGCGTTTGCGCTTTCTTTGACCATTTATGCCGGAGATTATGCGCTCCTTAAAGAGCCCATCGCTTTTAATTTAAGCAAGGGGCGCAGCAGCCATGATTATACCCGTCTGCCCGATGCGTTCATGCCCGACACGGCTTTTCTCAAACTGCCTGGAACCCGCATTGTCTATCAGAAATATAATCCAAACTTTTTCAATGCAGCGACCTTTCTGCAAAAGAATGTGGGTGCCAGAATCGAAGTCAGCACAACCCATGGCGAAAACTTTAAGGGCAAACTCCTGGCGGTCGATAATCAATCTCTAACCCTCAAGGATGGACGCGAGCTTGCTATCTTTAATCGCAAAGAAGTCGTTAGAGTCGAGCTCAGAGAAAAAGGTGCTCTCGAAACCACACCGAGACTCACTTGGGACATCGAAGCGAAAAAAACCGGCACCTATAAAGGTGAGCTCTTCTACATGGCTTCTGGCTTTGACTGGGAAACCCATTATCGTCTCGAACTTAGCAGCGATGGCAAAAACGCCGAGCTTTTTACGGATGCCCTTTTGATGAACAATACCGATCGTTCCTACGCCGATGCGAAGGTACAGCTGGTGGCCGGCTCGGTCAAACGCGGTAGTGTTCCGCGTCATTATAGAATGAAGGCAAGAGAAAGCCGTGCTCTCACAGCAATGGATTCCGGGGGAGCGGGCAGCGGCGAGATGGCACAGGAAGCGTTGGCCGACACTTATCTTTACAGCATTAAGGAAAAGATATCTTTACCGCAAGGTCAGAGTATCCGCACCCCACTTTATCCGAGCGCTCGTCTACCTGTGCAACGATTCTATATCTTTTCACACAGTGGTAATCAGACAACGAAGAACGAGGCCTTGAGCGTTCAATATCACTTTAAGAACGATAAAGCCCATAACCTGAATAAGCCTTTGCCGGAGGGCAGCGTGCGGCTCTACCAGGAGAACAAAGCAAAAGATTTGACGTTTATTGGCGCTGACCACATCGCCATGACGCCAAAAGGCGAAGAAATTAAAATTAACTCTGGCCGAGCCTTTGATGTTGTCGGGGACCGAATCGTTAAAGACCATCACCGTGACCGCCGAAATGAACAAGCCACGCTTGAAATCGAAGTACGTAACAA
>JASMKV010000498.1 GCA_030749035.1 Myxococcota bacterium
CTATCTCCAGCGTCTCTAATGTATCGGCCATCTTGTCCTCCTCTGATTTGATTGCCATCTTAAAAGGGCAATGGTGTCGAGGCAAAAAACTGGCCTTTTAATCTTGTGCGCGCCCTACCTCTTCAGACCTTGCTCCATCGAGCGTGTAAGAGTCAAAACGCATACCCGTTCTATCTGCTGTGTACCTGGACTTTTGATAAACTCGTCGTTTAAACGTTCAAACGTCTCAAAAGCTAAGAAGCCTAAATTCTCAAAGGAATTTGCACAAAATATCCACATCAATGATATTACTTGCAGAATAAAACTATTTGTCTTGAAACGAAAAACCAAGCACATCTTGTATGCTCTTCTCCCTCGTGGTTATGATGCATCCATGTCGACTTATGAAACCATTGCCTTAGACATCAACGACCATACGGCCACCTTAAAACTCAATCGCCCAGACAAGCGCAATGCCTTAAACCCCACCATGCTCAGCGAAATTGCTGAGGCCTGCACAATCTTGAACGACAACGCACAAGTACGTTTTGTCCTGCTTGAAGGTGCCGGTAAGGCTTTTAGCGTTGGCTTTGATTTACAAAGCTTTGCCGCCTTAGGCATGGACCAGGGCTCGGCCCCCGAAGACATGCTTAAACAAAGTGCCCTTTTAGGCGCTGAGGCCATTGCCGCCATAAAGAACCTACATGCCATCAGCATCGCCTCGGTCCACGGCTACGCCATTGGCGGTGGCTTTTTGATGCTCGCCGCCTGTGATTTTCGCATTGCTGATAAAGAGACCATTTTTTCCTTACCTGAAGTCGATATTGGCATTCCTTTACTTTGGGACGGTGTTCCTCTGCTGGCAGAAGAATTGGGCAGCGCACTGACCAAAGACTTGGTTTTAAGTGCCCGGCGCTTTGGTGTTGAAGTGTTTGAACACAATCACTTCCTCTATCGCTACACCGAAAAGAGCGGCGGCACAGAAGAAGCGCAAAACTTAATTCAAGAACTCAGCACCAAGCCTGCTTTGGTTTTAAAACAAAGCAAGCGACAATTTATTGCCGCACAAAGTGTTGGTGGTTATCCCAAAGGCTTAGATACAGAACTTTTTATCGAAGCGGTCATGAATCCGGAGTTTATCCCCACGGCCATGGCGTATATGCAGCGGCTCAAAGAAAAATCTTAAAGCCTTAGTCGCAGGCACTCCACATCCCTAAATCATTATTCTTGGCTTGAGCTTCTTTGCTTTCAAATTCATCCTTGCAGGCATCGTTGGGGGCAAAATAAGAAAGTTCCGCATAGCCCTTCTCCAGCATAAGTTCATTGACCAAGCCTTCGTTCACACGCACATAGGCTAAGAGCCGCCCGTATTGGTCGGTGCATTCTTCGTCATACTCAAAAACAACTTCCTTATTGAGAACCAGCTGCGCATTATAATCCCGGGCAATCTGCGCATAGCATTCAGGATCGCTGTCGTTGCTGGTGTTCATTTCTGGGCTGTTGATTAAAAGATAACGTATGGATGTACCATCACCTAAGCGCGCCGTATCGCCATCAAGCACATCCTTGATCACTGCCCGCTGCGGACCACAACAGACCGGACTGACTTCTTCGCAAAGCTGGGCCGGCGCTTGATAATTGTTGGTGCAGGATGCGGGCACTTCGATAGGGTCCTGTGGTATGGTCGGTTGGGTTTCATCCTCTTTTTCGCTGCGCTCAAAATCACTGCCGTCGGGCGTATAATTCACTTGCCCACAAGCCATATAGAAAACACAGCCAAAGACATTCATATGGAGAAGGTGCTTCTTCACAACAATGGCCATTATACAGAAGAATCAATAATGGCAATATTGAAAACTCGATAAGAGGT
>JASMKV010000499.1 GCA_030749035.1 Myxococcota bacterium
TAGAGATCAAGGAATGTCACCGTCAAGGTGCCTAAAACAGTCCCCACCAAAGTACCTAAAAAACCAACGAGCAATCCTTGGCTGAGAAAGACCTTCATAATACCCACCGTCGGGGCGCCCATGGTTTTGAGGATGGCGATCTGTTCACGCTTTTCAATCACCGACATGGTCAAGGTATTCACCACCGCGAAACTCGCCACCAAAACAATAAAGACCAAGACCACCATCGCCACCACACGCTCCAATTTCAATGAGGCATAGAGGGTTTGGTTTCTCTGCTGCCAATCCTGAACACGATAATCGGCGCCTAAATCTTGCTCTAAAGCTTGAACGCTTGGCCCCGGTTGACGAACATCACGCAACTTGAGTTGAAACCCGCTGATGTCATCTGCCGCCATTTGGAAAAGTCGTCGGGCTGCGCTCAACGACGTATACACGTATCGCGCATCAAAATCATACATCTTGCTCTCAAAGATTGCCGCCACACGGTAACCCATCGAGCGTGGCGCCGCGCCCAAGGGGGTCAGCACTTCGTGCACGGGTGAAATCAGTCTGATGCTGTCGCCAACCCTGACGTTCAACGTTCGCGCCAGTTCATACCCAATCACAATTTCAGGCAACGATGCGGGCTTAAAATCAAGACTTCCGTTATCCACCGGTGCCTCTTGGCGTTGCGTTGAAAAATCCGGTAGTTGCCCAGAAACAACCTGCGAAAGCACGCCCAAAACATCGGTGGCCTTCTGGTTGACTCCAAAAAGGACAACGCCGCTGTAGTTCGACCGACTTGCCACCGCCACATCCCCTTGCACCACCGGCGCCAATGCGGCAATGCCGGGCTGTGCTTTAATGCGGTCCTCTAAAACAGGGCGCGTCTTGAAGACCACATCATCACGATGCTCGATGACCAAATGGGCATTCGCACCGATGATTTTTTTTTCAAGATCTTGCTCGAAGCCAGACAGAACGGCCAGCGAAACAATAATAAGCCACACCCCCAAAGCCACACCAATCAAGGCGATAGCGGTCACCGTCGATAAGACGGGTGAGGATTTTTCGAGCAGAAATCGACGTCCGACCATAAACTCATAAGAATTGCGAAAAATGAAGCCACCATTGTGCAACACATGGCCCAAAGAAGCACCAAAAAAACTAAAGAGGAGCAGCAAGAATGGGCTGATTAAAACAAGTCGAGCTTGGGCTGATGCCAAACCCTGATCGGCATAAAAGCACCACACAAAAAGCACACCCAAGTGCACATACACAAGCGCCGCAAAACAAAGATCCCAAAAAATCAAATTCGGCGTGGCCCGCCCCAAGCCCCAGCCGACGACGAAAGCCAAAAGCGCCAAGCCAAACCACATGGTCAGCCCGTGACTTTCCAAGCTCCAGTTCACTTGCTCAAGCAAGACATAAGAGAGCGCCGTACCCACCAGCCAAAAACCCGCAATCAAGGTGATGCGCTTTAAGTGTGCGCCACCAGCACTAAAAAATGCCCGGTACCGCCAAAGCACAATGCACTCGCAGAGCACGACCGCAAGTGTTATTGTAAGGCCCGAGGTCACGATGCGGATTCTGGCCTTAAAAGCGGGAACAGAATCACGTCCCTGATCGATGGAGAACCACTCAAGAGCATCACAAGGCGGTCAATCCCTAAACCAAAACCACCGGTTGGTGGCATGCCATGTTCAAGAGCCCGACAATAGTCATCATCCATATCATGGGCTTCCTCATCACCGGCTGCTTTCGCCGAGAGCTGCTCTTCGAATCGGGCCCGCTGATCCAATGGGTCATTGAGCTCACTAAAAGCATTGGCAAATTCTTTGCCGCCAATAAAGAGTTCAAAGCGGTCGACAAAGAATGGGTCAGAAGTTTTCTTGCGCGCCAGCGGTGATGTTGCCGCCGGGTGGTCATAGACAAAGGTCGGCTGAATTAATTTATCTTCAGCAAAATGTTCAAAAAGAGCAACCATCATATGCCCAGGACTCATTCCTCCGGGTTCAAATCCAAGTTTCTCCAGAATTGGCCCGGCGACCGCAGGATCACGCCCACCCTCACCTTCGGGACCACCATGCTTGGCGATGGCCTCAAGCATCGACATACGGGCAAAGGGTGCGCCTAAATCAATCTGATGTCCCATCCACTCGACTTTGGGTTGCGCTAAAACTTTCCCCGCAATTTCTTTGAGCAATTCTTCACCTATATCCATCAATTCCTGGTATGTCGTATAGGCCCAATAAAACTCAAGCGTGGTAAATTCGGGATTGTGTACGGTCGAAATACCTTCATTGCGAAAACAGCGGTTGATTTCAAAGACACGCTCAAAGCCACCCACAATGAGGCGCTTCAAATAGAGTTCTGGCGCGATGCGCATATACAGGGGCATATCCAGGGTGTTGTGATGCGTCATAAATGGTTTTGCCGCCGCGCCGCCAGCAATCGCCTGCATCATCGGTGTTTCAACCTCTAAGAAATCTCGATCCAGAAAATATTGACGAATGGCGTTGGTCACATCGGAGCGCAAGCGGAACGCTGCACGTGTCTCCTCATTCATAATAAGGTCAAGATAACGCTGTCGGTAGCATTTTTCCCGATCGGTCAGCCCGTGCCATTTTTCAGGAAGTGGGCGCAGGCTTTTGGTTAAAACCCGAAAATCCCCGGTACGCAAAGAAAGCTCGCCAACCTTGGTCCGCATCGGTGTGCCGGTGGCACCAATAAAGTCACCCAAATCCAGATTGCTGAGTAATTCAAAATTTTCCTCGCCAACCTTGTTTAATTGGATAAAAAGCTGCAGACGCCCAACCTTCTCCCCATCACCCTTATCCACATCAACCGTGCCATCTTGAATACGAATAAAGCATGCCTTACCCATTTTATTGACCGCCATCACCCGCCCGGCAATGGCATGGACTTTGTCCACGGCCTTGAGTGCCTCCGCGTCTTCAATTCCATCGTAGGCCTTCACAAAATCGGCGATCCGCGTGTCGACGACGAAATCGTTCGCATAAGGATGCACGCCCGCATCACGCAGAGAAGCAGCTTTTTGTTTGCGCTGCTCAATAAGACTGTCTGCTTCACTCATCACTCTTCACCCATCTTCAAAAAACTCAAAAATTTCAAGAGCTTCCTTACGCTAGGGCGCATGTTTTTTCAAGCCCTTTTCCGGGCTCTTTAGCGATCGCCAGAGCTAAAACCAACCCTCGTTTGGACCTCAGAAGCGCAAAAGTCGACGGCTTAGAAATTCAACGCCAAAAAACTTGCAGAACCAGCAAGACACACATGCCCTGGCGGACAAGAACGCAGATCCTCAACAGCGGAACACGGCCATGCAAAATACGCTTTCATGCAGCGAATGCTTTACTTCTCCTCTGACCTTTGGCATTTCCCCCTCAGATATTAATGCATCCAACCATGGAGAGTTCAACATGCGATATTTAAGTGTTTTTACATTGTTATTCATCTTAGCCTGTGGCCCCGGACGTCAAGCGGCCTGGGAAAAAGAAAGTTCTGAAAAGATGGCCGGTGGCGCTGACAATGTCGAAGAACTCAAGAGCCAAGCCACTGACGCCTGGAGCAAGCGCGCCGACAAGGCTGAGCTTGAAAAAGCCATTGGTTATTGGGAGCAAGTGGTTGCCAGCAATCCTGGGTTTGATGCCTACAGCAGCCTCACGCGTGCTTATTATCTGCTTGGCGATGGCTACATTCGCTTCGAGGACAACAATGAGCTTCTTATCGCCACTTTTGAAAAAGGCGTCGAAGCCGGTGAGAAAGCCATGCTCGCAAGTTCGAGCGAGTTTGAATCACGCGTTAAGGGCGGCGAAAAAGTCGAGCATGCGGTTGAAGCCATCCCGACAGAAGGCCTTCCTGCCATGTATTGGTACGCGGCCAATGTCGGAAAGTTTGCCGTCGCCAAAGGTTTTACCACCGTTCTCTTCTATAAGGACCGAATCGTCGCCATCATGAAGCGTGTCCTCGAACTGGATGAAAATTATTTTCATGCCGCGCCGCATCGCTACTTTGGCGCCTATTATGCCAAAGCCCCTGCTTTCGCCGGCGGTGACATGACCAAATCAAAAGAACACTTCGACAAAGCGCTGGCTTTAGATGACACCTACTTTGGCACCAAAGTCCTCTACGCTGAGTACTATGGTGTTAAAGCCGAAGAAGAGGAACTCTTCGACAAGCTTCTCAACGAAGTGGTTGGCGGCGATCCGAATGTCATTCCGGATTTAAGCGTTGAACAAGCACTCGAGCAGAAAAAGGCCAAAGCACTCTTGGCCAAAAGAGATGAAATATTTTAAAGGGTTCTAAAGCCCTTTTCTGGAGAACTGAAGATGAAGCTCAAGCTTTTTACCTTATTCATAAGTATCCTTATGGCCGGCACGGCGCTGGCCAAAGAAGACAAGGTTATCGTACGCTTAGGCACCGTGGCGCCCGAAGGCACACCATGGGAGCGTGCGCTTAAAAAAACGCGTAAACGCTTTAAAAAGATGAGCGAAGGCAAAATCAAAATGAAGACCTTTTTTGGTGGTCAAAAAGGTGACGAAAAGTCCATGATTAGGCAAATCAAAGATGGACGGCTTGAGCTTTTCGGTGGTTCGACTGCGGCCCTGGCCACAGAAGTTCCCGATCTGCAGGTGCTTGAACTTCCCTTTCTCTTTGCCTCTAACGAAGAAGCAGACTTCATTCTGGATAACTATCTCTATGAGCCGGTGAAGAAAATCATCGACCAATATGGCTTTGTCCTCTACCAATGGGCTGAAAACGGTTGGCAAAATTTTGGCATGAAAGAAGGCTTCATCAAAACGCCCGCAGATCTTAAAGGTCGAAAGATGCGTTCTCAGGAAGCCCCCATCCATATCGCCACTTGGAAGAGCATGGGTGCATCACCGATTGAAATGGCCGTTTCAGAAGTCTTACCTGCGCTCAACACGGGTCTCGTGGATGGCTTTGCGCAAACGCCACTTTTTACCTTTGCGGCCGGCTGGCACCAGGGCATCAAGAGCTACACCATTTCACGGCATGTCTACCAACCCGGTGTCATCATCTACTCTAAGAAATGGTTCAGCAAACAAAACAAAGAGATTCAAACAGTCCTCATGTCGAACATCGAAGCGGATACAGAAAACGGCCGCAAGGGTGTACGACAAATTGAGCCAGGGCTCGTGCAGAACTTCGTCAATTATGGCATCAATGTCTACACGCTAACCCCTGAGGAGCGCGCCGCATTCGAAAAGATTGCGGAGCAAACTCACAAGGCTT
>JASMKV010000500.1 GCA_030749035.1 Myxococcota bacterium
CCTACTCGACTAAGCGTCTCTGCTCCTTAACCCGCAGATACGCAAGTCTCCGTAAACGGCTCGCACGGTCGTTGGTATTCGGTATTCGGTTATCGAACATCGGTCATCGGTCATCGGAAATCGGAAATCGGAAATCGGAAATCGGAAATCGGTCGTCGGTCATCGGGACATCGGACACTCGCCTTGTATCGACTAGCTTTCGGCGCGCCCTTATGGCCACTCACCTATTCGACTAAAAGTTTTTTGCTTCTAAAACGCAAAAAACTTAAGTCTCCATAACGCCTCGCACGGTTATCGGACACTCGCCTACTCGACTAAGCTGCGGCTATCCTTTAACAGGCACCCGCAGCAAGTCTCCGTATTGGCTCGCACGGTCGTCGGTTATCGAACATCGGTTATCGGTTTTCGGCCATCGGTTTTCGGCTATCACCTCCATTTACTCAACATCGCTGCAATATAGTCACATCGATCGAGCACTTTTTCATGAAACGATATTTCAATAAAACCAAAGCTTAAAGCCACATCATAAACCGCCGCAACTTCATAGAGCGAACCTTTAGCAATACGAAAGAAGCGTTGGCGCTCTTTTAAACCTTTTTTGCCATTACCTTCGGCAAAATTAAGCATCATGGATGTGCTGGCGCGCTTTACTTGGTCCGCTAAAAAACCATAACCCGTTGGTAATCGCGCAATCAGAACATTTCCATCGTCTAAAAGCTTTTGCGCCTCTGCAAAAATCCTTGTTGTTCTGAAAAACATCTTAAAGCCTCCTTTTGAAAAAATGCGGTTTCATCCTGGGCAGAACCGCATTTTTTAAAAAGGAGAGAAGCAATGCAATTTTCACAGATAAAGATTTACAGAAAAACCATGGATTTGATTGATTTAAGCCAAATTGTTCTTCGTGATTTGCCTTCCGGCTACGGTCATCGGCCATCGGCTATCGGCCATCGGTTATCGGTTTTCGATTATCGGCCATCGGTTATCGGAAATCGGTAGTCGGACATCGGTAGTCGGCCACTCACCTGCGCGACTAAGCTGCAACCACTCGGCTGTATCGACTAATCCTCAACGCGCCTTTATGGCGCCTTTCGGACAGTCTCACAACGCCTCGCACGCTATCGCGCCTTCGCAGCAAGTCTTGCAGCGCCTCGCACGGTCATCGGTCCAAAAACATGACCCCTTCGACCAATATTACCCTGGAAATTCTTTCGTATCCCGATATACTTCTCGCAAGGAGCGCGTAATATATGTCCACAAAACGCCCCTGCTTGCAGGTTTTCGAATTGTTGGTTCTCGCCTTGACCTTAAGCGCCTGCACCGAGCTCTTTCCCGGTTTCGATAAGGGCGATCCCTCCGATAACACCGATCAGAACGGTCCCCCCGGCAGCAGCGCCCATTTAGATGCGCCCTACCGGGTTGGTTTAAACTTCATCAAGCTCGATGTTGTCTCAAAAGCAGAAGACTACAACGATTGGCAGGAAGTCTATGCCGATCTTCGCACCCTTGGCGCCGGTGGCATCAGACAAATCGTCCCGCATGATTTAGGCTGGCACAAACTCTACCTGGACGGCCCTTTTGATGATCCGGATTCTTATGATTTCAGCGCCTTTGATACCATCATCGACGAAAGCGAAGATCTGCATATCATACCCACGCTTTTTCAGCTGGGTCCTAAAGCGCCGGAGTTAGGCGGCAGCTGGTCTGAGGAGTCGGATGCCCATTCTCCCGCATCCCTCTACACGCCGGATATGGAGATTATCGATATCAGCGACCCGCTCATCAAAGAAAAAGTCCGGGGCTATCTTGAAGTGGTCGTCAACCGCTACAAGGACAACATCCTCTACTACGAAATCGGCAACGAAATAGATGTCTATGGGCAAAACTTTAGCCCTGAACTTTACGCCGAACTTTTAAACTTTGCCAAGGAAACCATCAAACGGCTCGATGCAGAAAGTAAGGTTGTGATAGGAGGACTCTCGGGCACCATTCACGCTGTGCTGGAAAACAATCTCGATTGGCTCGATAGTGTCCTGACAAGCACCAAAAATTTTGACATCATCAATATGCATTATTATGACCGCTGGCACGCCGATGAAGAGGGAAATGGCGGACTTTATAACGCCCTTGTGCAACTTAAAGAGCTCATGGCACAACACGATATTTCCGAACGCCCCATCTGGCTGAGTGAAGTCGGCAGCTCCAATATCGGAGGTACCTCCGTTACACCCCCACATTATGTTGAAAGCAGCGAGGACGAACAAGCCCGTGATATCTTCCGGAAGTTTTCCCTGGCTTTTGGCAATAATGTGGCGTTGGCCAATTGGCATACCCATCTCTCCAGTTCGCAAAATCCTTCTGAGGGATGGAGCGGTTTTGGTTTACGTAAAAGCCAAGGCGCCAGCGTTAAAGCCTACCATACCTATCAACTCTTCAGTACTGAACTTGGCGATTTCACCAGCTGCACCGCACTTTCCCAGGGGGACCAAAACGTTTGGGCTTACCGCTACACCCTCAATGATGAGGATGACGGAGAAATCAACAAATGGGTTGCCTGGACCGATCTGAGCGCTGGAGCGTCCTACCATTTGTCCGAAAGTACAAACACCACCGTCCAAATAACCGAGGTTGTGTCGGACTCCGGCGGAACGTTCACGACCCAAAGCCTTGACCCTGCGAATTTGACCCTGACGACAATCCCTATTCTGATCACTGAGTAACAAGCCCCCGACTCAAAAACATCAGCTCTGGAGCATGACCCAAATGGCGCGTGGCGCATCGTCAAATCGGCACTTTCCAGGCATCCTCTACGACAAAAAAATCAATTTTTACAGGTGTTTGGCTTTTTCTTGATTCCAGGGCGAGGATTCAACAGAGTCCTGGGTTACACTAAGAACTATGCCCGCCCCCGCAACACAACGTCGCGAGCTTGCCAAGCTTCTGCGCTCGGTGGTCAAAGTCGTCACCGTCTCTGATGCCCCGGACTACGATCAGCCCTGGCAAACCCAAGGTGCCACCACCAGTGCCGGCTCCGGCGTGGTCATCGAAACCCCCAAAGGCCCCCGCATCCTCACCAACGCCCACTGTGTCGAACACCACGTCTTCGTCGAAGTCCGTCGCTACGGCAACGCCCAAAAATTTGTCGCTCGGGTCGAAGCGGTGGGGCACGAATGCGATCTGGCCCTGCTCAATCTCGAGGACCCAGAATTTTTCACCGGCATCACCCCTCTGCCCTTAGGCCCATTACCAAATCTCGGTGATGATGCATCGGTGTGCGGTTTTCCGATTGGTGGCGAGCGCCTTTCGATCACCAACGGTGTGATCTCCCGTATCGAAGTCATCTGTTATGCCCACTCCCAACGTCAGCTCCTTGGTGTCCAGCTGGATGCGGCCATCAACTCAGGTAACAGTGGTGGTCCGGTGCTCAGTAAAGAAAAGGTCGTTGGTATCGCCTTTCAGGCTTTAGATGAGGCCGAACAGATCGGCTATATGATTGCTGCTCCAGTCATCCAACACTTTCTTGAGGATGCCCAAAACGGTGCTTATCGTGGCTTCCCTTGCTTGGGCATCAACACCCAAAGTCTCGAGTCCAGCGCCCATCGCGCCCACCTGCTGCTCCCGGGCAAAAGCCGGCGCGGTATTCTCATCACCCAAGTCGCCTACGAAGGTTCCGCCTGGGGTGTTCTTAAGGCCGGTGATGTTCTGATGGAGATCGATGGCACCCCCATTGAAGGCGATGGCACGGTACGCTATCGGGAAGGAGAAATGCTGGCCCACAACATTTTGGTGGCCAATCACCACATCGGCGAATCCATTACCGTTAAGATCTGGCGGGATGGTGAAACTTTGCGGTGTGTGGTGCCGCTTAAAGGGCCGCAACAACTGGTCGCCGAAGCCGCCTACCACAAAGTCCCCTCCTACGCGATTTTTGGCGGTCTGCTCCTCGTTCCCCTCACCCTCGACTATCTCAAAACCTGGGATGATTGGTGGCTCAATGCCCCGCGGGCGCTGGTGGCCCTCTACGAAACAGGGATCCGCACCCGCCAATGCACCGAACCAGTGGTGCTGCAAAAAGTGTTGGCCGACAGGGTCAATCAGGGTTACCACGATGTGGAGAATCTGCTGATTCATCGCTGCCAGGGTAAACGGGTACGCAACCTCAAACATTTGGTCACCCTGCTTTCCCAAACCAGCCAACCTTTTATTCTGCTTGAAGCGGCCGATGGGCAACAGATTGTTTTGGACCGCGCACGGGCCATTGAGCGCAATCCAAAAATCCTCAAACGTTTTCGAGTTCCCTATCTCTCTTCCAAAGATTTACGTCCGAAAAATAAGGAATAGACTATGCGATAGGACATCGGATTTCGGATTTCGGTCATCGGAAATCGGAAATCGGACTTCGGACTTCGGACGTCGGACGTCGGACGTCGGTCGTCGGTAGTCGGTCATCGGACACTCGCCTTGTACCGACTAGTCTTCGACGCGCTCTTGTGGCGCCTCTTAGACAGTCTCACAACGCCTCGCACGGTAATCGGAAATCGGTAGTTGGCAATCGGTTATCCCCCTACCCTCGCGGAATAATCTCCAAATCGTCTTTATCCATCCCCCACAACACCATCCATAAATTCCAAATCAACAAACACTCCCAACCAAAAGGCACATAACCATAGTAGCCTAACAGGGGCATTTCAAAGATTTTGCCAAACATGACAAAGGGGACTTGGTATTCCCATTTGGGCATCGAATAGATATTCCACATCTCCCAGAAAAATCCGCATACCGGCCCGGCAAAAGACAGCGCCGCCAACATCCGAAAATCCCCGCGCATTAACGGGGTGAGTACGGAATGTTCAGGCAGCCAACGATGCACCACCGGCATCAACACCATCAAAGGTCCAAGCCAAGCAAAAGGGAAAAAGTATTGAGGCCATATCCCCATACAAAAAGACGCCACAACACCAACGCCGCCTAAAATCCAGGCCCAGGTTTTTGCACTACCCCAGGCAGGCCCACGGCCATAACGCCGATGCAACCAGGAAAACGTACCGAAAAGTTCGGCGGTCACCAAAAGCGCCGGCAACACGGTGGCAAAACAAGGGGTGGCAAAACCGATGTATTCAAGAGCGCTGTCGTTATCGACGCCTAAGTAAAACCAGTTTTGCACGAAGCGATTGATGTATTCAAAAAGCCACCACAAAATGGCCGAAGCCGGAAACATCCAGGCAAAGGCTTTCGGATTGCGACTGGCCAAGGAGTGACCTTTGCGCCAATAGACCAGCGCATCGACCGTAAAGATATAGCCTAACCAAAGGGGCGTAAAGGTGTGACGCCGCAGCATGCTTAGCTCTGGGATATCCAGCCAAGCAATCGGCCAAAAGACAAGGTCTAAACCTAAACCCAGCCAACCCCACCAGGGAAAAACGCCGCCACTTAATGGCGGACGTAAGTCGCTGCTCTTATGAAAACCAAATTTAGAAGGAAACAAGCAGATGATGGTAAAGACAAAAGGGATAACGGCGATGACCAAAGCGCCAATCGGGTCGATGCGTGGATAGGTTTTTAAGATCTCCGGTGGGAACTGAAAATAATAGGCCGCATCATGCTCGCCGGTTAAAAGGGCACCAGCTAAGGGCAAAAGAAAAGCGCCGCTTAAAATCAAAAGTGCGGCGAGTCGACGGGCCATAGACTTCAATCCTTCGCTGGGTGTTAAAAGGTTTCCTGAGTCTGGCCATCGTGCCAGGCATAAAAAATGCTCTCGGTGGTTTTATCCGCAAGAATGGCACCGCTCTCATCCAAGGCAATAAAACCAAAACTACAGCCGGCCGCTTTCGCCGCCGCCAAACTTTTTGTCCCGGCCGCGTTTAAACTCATGCCATCTTCCATACGCGCCGCAATGCCCGCCGCCAGGGCATAATCGACAATCTCTTCACCAATACCGGTCGAAGAAATACCAACTTGCGTCGTCGCGTAATTTCCCGCCACCGTCGCCGAATCACTGACCCGGCCTGGAATTTCACCCCCAACGCCTCCTGTTGAGGTGCCGGCAACAATGGCACCTTTGCTATCCAAAGCAACAACCCCCACGGTTCCTGTTTTTCCTTTGACCGAATTTTGATGTTCCTGCAAACGGTAAGGGGTTCCTGGGTCAAAGGCCTCAAAACCTTTTGCACGCGCATATTCTGTGGCTTGAGCGCCGGCCAAAACCCGATGCTCTTCTTTTAAAAGCAGGGCGGCAACATCAATCGGATGCTGCACTGCTTGAATGTTGATGACGCCAGAAAAACGCCTTGCGGTTCCATCCATAAGCGCCGCCGACATCCGAATCGTCCCATCTGCCTGATAGCGAGATCCTTTGCCCGCATTAAACATTGGCTCATCTTCTAAAAGCCGCACTCCATGCAAAACCGCCTGCATCGCATCGGTCTGCTTTAAAAATTCATAAGTCTCAACAAGGATATCTTTGAGCGCGGCTCTAATCGTATCTGCCCGCTCAGAGGTATTTTCCAGAGCACCGGCTCCACCATGAATAATCAGTTTAGGGGTCATACTTGCTTCCATACCGTTTAAAACCCAAAGTTTAACGGAACTTTTACTCATAAGTGCAGATTAATTCAAGCCACTCCAATCACCCGAGTGCGTATAAAGATAATTGAGCGCATTGTTCAGATTCACCAATCCGGCGCCAAGCTTGCCCGAATAAGTATGATTGGCATCATCGTAGGTGTGGCCGGCATTATCGAAGATCGTATGGCTTGTGGCGCTTTGCTTGAGCAAGGCTTTCAAAACATCGTTCGGCACATCGGGGAAATGGCTAAGTATCTCTGCTGCCACGCCTGCAACCACTGGGGCGGCTGAACTGGTGCCACCAAAGCGGTTATAACAAGCTTCAAAACCTTCCGCATAGGTCTCTTCCTGACCATCATAGTCGCCCCACCAAACCACATTGCCATCCACATCATCATCAACATTATGGGATGGATAGGCGCTATAAAGACCGCCGGGCGTTTCACATCCGTAAAGTTCCGCATCCGCCTCTTCGGCGGTACAGTATCCTAAGCCTTCGGTACAAGGGCGCGTTGTCATAATATAGCCGGTTCCAGAAACGTCCACCGCATCACCGTAGGAAGAGAGCAGCTTTCCGTCTTCAACAATCGCCGAAACACAGACAGTCGCATCCAAACAACAAAAAGGTCGAGCACTTTCTTCAATATCATCGCAGTGCAATTCGCTTAAAGAATTTCCGGCACTTGTGGTGTAGACCACGTTTTCACTTTCAATACGTGCAAAAAGTGGCCCATAGGTAGATTCGTTCCAGCTTGATGCGGGCGTTGAATCATTAAACACAACCCGCTTGCCTTCGATGGCTGCGTTGCGAATGATGTGATTGAGGCTATCCATGTTGAGTGCCTTGGCCACCATGATTTCACAATTATGACAAATGCCGGTCACACCGACACCATCATCAACGCCAGTGATGATGCCCGCCACATTCGTACCGTGTCCACCCTTATCGTAAATCGCACCATCAGCCTCGTGAACCCCCCAAGCCCAACCACCGGTACAATAGCTGTTGCCGTAAGGACCACCATAAAGATCACCGGCACAATAAGCCCCAGCAAAAACACCGTGGGCTCCGGGTGTACATTGGCTTTCACCAGGCACACATTGGGCCTGACCTTGCGAATCGGGTAAGCCATCGGCGGGACAAGGGTTACCATTGGCAGGGCACGTCCAAAGCGAATCTTGAAGACCCGGGTGGTCGAGCTGCACGCCCGTGTCCTCAACCACAACAATCACTCTTGCTTGGCCCGCACCATAGGTTGAATGGGCCTCGAGCCAGTCGATATCGGTCACGTCATTACCTGTGCGCCAGTTTGGCGTGGATTGGGTATCTGCGTCGTTGTTGAGATGCCACTGAAAAGGAAAGAGTGGATCGTTGGGGATGCTTAGGGAAACTTCGGATTCCTCGTCGGCAGACTCTTGTTCAGCATCATCGCCCTCATCCGTATCCGTATCGGTATCGGTATCGGTATCGGTATCGGTGTCGGTGTCTGACTCGGTATCCGTTTCTGTGTCTGCATCTGTATCGGTTTCGGGTTCGGTATCGGTATCCGTCTCTGTGTCCGTATCGGTGTCGGTCTCTGTGTCCGTATCGGTGTCGGTATCTATATCGCCTTCATCTTCGACCACTTCATCCTGATCCTGGCCGGAGAGGTCCTCCGTACATTGTCCAGTGGC
>JASMKV010000501.1 GCA_030749035.1 Myxococcota bacterium
TTCATGGATAAAGTTTCTGGTAAGGATGATTTAGCCAAAGACCATGTTGCGATTTTAGAAACGTCGACCACCGCCGATGTTGAAACATTTACAGAGCTTAAACAGCATGAGTCCTACGAAGATCTTTCTAAGGTCCGCAAGAATTCAAATGTTTTCTTTTCCGATTATTGCCGCTTTGACTGCACTGGTTGTCCGCAGTTGCAGCCGGAGCGAACCAAGCCGCGACGCCTTTTTGTGAAGGAAAACGGTAAAGCGACCATCTGCGCCAGCGATCGAAATCGCGAGAACCCAGCAATGGAACTTCGGACTGAGAGCGAGAGCGCCTTCCGAGAGGACTTTCATGCGATGCAAGAGCGCTGGTTGAAGGTCCAGGAGGAAAGAGGATGTGCAGCCTGTCCGGTACGAGACAGTTGTGCGAAGTGTTTGAATCCTGACCCGCTCAGTGCAGAGCAATACTGCCATCTTATGTTGAACGGTGAGGTTCAGACGGAAGAAGAGGCGCAGAGGGTAGCAGGTGTGGGTGATGAAAAGGAACGGCTTTCAGGATCAATATAGCTTGCCGTGTGCATGCAAGAACGGCATTCAACCGAACGCCTTGCCTCGGTTGCCAGAGCAAAGAGTGATGTTGTGAAGTATATTTTGGGTTTGAGTTTGCGCTCTCACGATGTGGCTTTCTATGTTTTGGATGAGAATCGAAACCTGGTGTTTGGGGTTGAAGAGGAGCGTTTTGCCTTCACCCGTTATGAAATACAGGCCACCTATCTGGGCCTTGAATATATGTTGGAACGATATGGCTTAAACAAAGAAGATTTTGTGGCCGTGGGTTTGGCTTCGTCGAAAACGGGCTATCAGGAACTTACACGGATTCATGCAGAACTTTATGGTGATGAATTCGCGCGCGGGAATGCTCAGTATGTCGAGCAACTCTTTGATATTAAGAGCGCCATTATAGAGTCGATGGGATTTGCAAACGCGCGGACCACTGAGGTCCCGCACCATAAAGCCCATGCTCTGTGTGGCTTTGGACAATCGCCATTCGAGTCGGCTTTGGTTTTGGCCGTCGATGGCAGTGGCGACCAAAACACGACAGTCTTGTACCATTGTCAGGAGGATAAGATTCACGCACTACACACCATTGCGCGACCACACTCGATCGGTTGGGTCTGGCAAGCTTTAACCAAATGGGCCCGCTTGGGTAAGCTTGGTAATGAGGGCAAGCTTATGGGGCTGGCGAGTTATGGGGAGCCGGTTTATGTAGACGACTTTTACCGAGGCTTTCCGGGACGAGGGAAAGAGAGCGTGCCTTTTTTTGAGGTCGATTGGTTGACCGGGCATTTCACTTCACCATTATGTCAAAAACTTTTCTCAAAAGAACTTACGGTTGAAGATGTTTTAGGGGAAATGGAACCCTACGATAGAATGCCGGGCAAGTTTGCACAGGATGTGGCGGCTTCTTTGCAGAAGGTGACCAACGACATCTTGCAGGCATTGTGTGCCTGGGGGCGGCTAGAGAGCGGGGAATCCAATCTTGTCCTCTGTGGTGGTGTGGCCATGAACAGTGTGGCAAATGGGGAACTCAAACGACATGCGGATTTTGCTCAGGTGTTTGTGCCGCCCAACAGCAGTGATAATGGCAACGGCTTAGGTGCAGCGCTTTATGCCCATGGTGAAGCATTCGCAGCATCCCAGGCAGCGAAATACCGACTTTCTACCCATACCATGCCCTACGTTGGTCCAGAGTTTTCTCCCGAAGAAATGAGCCTTGCTTTAGATGAGTTTTCATTGCCTTATGTCGAATCGAAGGATTTGATTGAGGATGTTGCTGAGATGCTCTCTAAAGGGTTGGTGGTGGGATGGTTCCAGGGGAGGATGGAAATAGGTGCTCGCGCTTTAGGCAATCGTTCTATTTTAGCGAACCCTACTCTTGCGGAGATGAAAAATGTCGTGAATGCCAGAGTTAAGTTTAGAGAGTTCTGGCGTCCATTTGCACCGGTGATCAAAAAAGACAAATACCATGAATGGTTTGAGGACCGTTTTAATGATGTGCCATGTATGACTTCGACACATTATATTCGTCAACAACAGAGAGCTCATATTCCATCGGTAACGCATGTTGATGGCACGGGAAGGGTGCAGACGTGTTCGTCTGAGGACAATGCAAAGCTTTATGACCTTTTGTCGGCATTTGAGAGGCGAACCGGTGTGCCCGTATTGTTGAATACCTCATTCAATATTAAAGGCATGCCGATTGCGTGCAAGCCGCAGGACGCCATTCGGTGTTTTCTCGGAACGGCGATGGATGTTTTGGTGCTTGGGGATTTTGTTGTGCGCAGGGCTGATGTCGAACCAACGCAGATGCTCGACCCTCATAAAATGCGTCATCCCTCGATGTTTTTCGCAGAACAAATCAAGTCGGGAGATGTTGTGGCGGTTGTTTGTGATGCTTCTATGCAAGCACGGTTGTCGGATTTGCAGGAGATTGCAGCAGGTAAGGGCGCGGAGATTATCTCTTGTGGCTTGGAGGAGGAACCGAACGGTCTCTCTTTTGGACGGGAAAGGCCTGTTTCGAAGGTTATGGCTCTGGTGGAGTACAGCGACAATTTTCCCAACGGCGCGCATGAGGTGCTGCCACACCTTCGATATCTCAAAAAAGTTCGGGAAATTCTGGATATATCCGATCAACACCTTTATTTGTTGAACTTTTCTGGAGCATCATGGATTTTGGGCCATATGTTTGGCGACGGGCAATGGGAGAAGGTCATTTGAGGCCATCTTTTGCGTTCGGATTTCGTTGGAATATGCTCTCTATATGTTTTATACTCCAGCGTGAGGGGACCTGATGCCTGCGTTGTTTAGACAATCGAGAAATACCTTTACGCGCTTTTGGAGTGATGAATTTGGATTTATCACAAATCAACTTGCTAAAATGGCGCATCTTTATCAGGGACGAGACCGGGTTTTCTTGCAGCAATTATCACGAGAACCACAATCCATAGAGCAGGTATTGGACAATTTGCATCCGTTGCTGCCGGATGTGCCCGCGCAGGACTTACGGGAAGACTTTTTAGACTTTTTGAATTGTTTAGAGCAGGAAAGACATGTTGTTCGTGGAATTAACGCAGAGCAGATGGAGGCTCAGGAGATAGAGTTTTCCTATAAGCAAACTTTTGTCAAACCCGAACGGGCAATTCGGCGGCGAGAAAGCTTTGAAGTCTCTGAGTCCGTTCCCAAATATCTTTATTCCTATGTGCACAAGCATCCTTTTGCATTGGGGGCACATATTGATGTGGCAACCCTATGCAATGAAGATTGTGTACACTGCTATTATCCGTCTGAAGTCTTGAAACATGATGGAGAATTGATCGAGACACAAGTCGCTCTCGATTTTCTGGATCAACTCGGGGCACATGGAACCTTGTCACTGACTTTTTCCGGCGGCGAACCTTTCATGCATAAAGATTTCGATAAAATGTTGCGACGGGCTCGGGACAACGATCTTATCATGACAATTCAGTCGAATGGGACACTGATCAAAGATCGCCATATCGAACTTTTAAAGGAGATTCAGGTGTCCGTTGTGGCGATTTCCTTCTTTAGCTTGAATCCGGAGATTCACGAGTCCATCACCCGTAAACCGGGTTCGTTCAGAAAGACCTTGGATACCATCAATAAGCTTGTAAGGGCGGATGTCCCTGTTTCTATTCAATGTTTTACGACAAAAGAAAACAAAGACAGCATCAAGGATATGGTGATGTGGGGGCGGGCACGGGGCTTGCGCGTGAATACCGACTTCATGATGATCACGCAAAATGATTTTGACCACGTCAATCAGGAGCATGCCCTTAACGCTGAGGAGGCTAAGGACATTCTCTCAGATGCGGTGGCCTGCGACGATTTTTATGTCAACTTACATGATGTGGACATCGACATGGAGGAAATGGCCAAGAAGCCCTTGTGCGGGGTGGGGGTTGACCAAATCAATCTTTCTGCCAATGGGGATTTGTATCCGTGTGCTGGTTTTCACGGTTATAACATTGGCAATGTTAAACACGCGTCGTTGCAGGATATCTGGGATAATTCACCCAGCATTCAGAAATTGCGCCAGGTTGCTTGGGGGGATTTCCCCACATGTTTAAGTTGTGAGGCATTTAAATACTGCTCGAATTGCTTGGCGAAAAATTATAATTCAAGTGGTGGCGATCTTTTTAAGCGTTCCGGACACAGTTGCGATGTGGCCTTCATGAACAAAGATGTTGTCGAGGCAGAGGTCGAGCGCCGAAAGAGTCTGCCGGTGATTCAGTAGATCCGCTTTGCCTGACTTCGGTGTCTGCATGGCTCCATATGAGGCCTGTTTTTTTCACAATATTTGTTGAGACTGGTCTCGTGAACTGTTAGAATTTCACGTATTAACTTTCACAGGAGGGCGTGAAAATGTCTGAAGAGTCAGCAAAAGCATTTGTGGATAGAATGCACAGTGATGAGGATTTTGCAAAGCGTGTTTCGGAAAGCCATGGAGAAAATGGAACCTTAAGAGGAAGCTCTGTGTTGCTTGAAGAAGGATTTGCTTTCACCCAGGAAGAAATGAACGCGGTTATTGCTGCGGAAGGTGGCGAGGGGGAACTCAATGATGACGCCCTTGAGGAAGTCGCTGGCGGTGCCTGGAGAGGGTCCTCTTTCGGCGGAAGTTTTAAAACGTCGTTTTCAAATATGGGACTGATTGGCACAAATGGCCGGGTTTCTTACGGTAAGTTCTCATCCCTATTTGATAAACCAGCAATGGGTGGCGC
The DNA here is from genome assembly GCA_030749035.1 of Myxococcota bacterium. Taxonomy (GTDB): domain Bacteria; phylum Myxococcota; class XYA12-FULL-58-9; order XYA12-FULL-58-9; family JASMKV01; genus JASMKV01. The sequence goes on from JASMKV010000501.1 coordinate 4,788, forward strand.
TCCAGATGCGGTCGAAGGTGGTTACGGCGGTGCCTGCGGTATTTCTGTTTCAGGAAGCTGCTCGGGCGTAGCGTAAGTCTGCTTCAATAGGTGCGGTGCATCTATTTTGCTGGTGTTGGTGCAAATGATTGACGTGCGGAGGGGCTCAGCGGCTCTCTGCGTGGTGGTGTCTACTCTCTCTTAGTCGCAACAGCGACGAGCCACTGTGTCGTTTTCGGCAAAGACTGTTCCTCGTACCCGCCGGTCAATGTGATGTCTTTAAATCCAGCTTCGGCCAGCGCCTGACACAACTCATATGGGCGCCAGGTGTAGAGTTGAAAAGTGTGGCTTGCAATTTGCTCCTCGGCACTCGATTTTAGCTTATGGGTTTCTTTGACATCAAGGGTTTGAGGCAAATGCGTTGCGAAGGATATGTCCTGGGCAAAGAAGAGCTCTCCCCTGGTGGTTTGGTATGTGCGCTGCCATGAAAGTTCTGTGCAGGATCGGGTCGTTTCCCAATTCCTTACATCCATGATGAGTGTGCCTTGGCTGGCGCGCAAAATGTCAGCAAGGTGCTCAAGCACTTTTTGTCGGTCTTCCTTGACGAGAATGTCACCAAGAACTCCGCGACAAAGTACCGCATCGACCTTTATGTCACTTGGTTCCGTAAGCAAGTTGCCATGTATGAAGCGTACATGAGGCGTCCTGGTGAAAATCAATTTTTGTTTGGCTTGTTCTAAAAGTTCTGTGGATGAGTCCATGCCAAGAACGGTGAGCCCTTTTTGTCCCAAGGCAATGCTATAGGATCCTGTCCCGCAGCCGGCATCAAAAATGTACGCATTGCTTGGGAGCTTACGCCTTCTTAACATGCTGGTGATGAAATGAATGCGCGACTCGGTTGCCTCCTCGATGGTGGTGTCGTAGGCCCAGGCAAACGAAGAGTATGCAGGACGCGACGTCAATTTTGTGGTTTCGGACGGAGAATCGACATAAAGAGCAGCTTCCAGTTTTTGTGATGACGCAGGTAATAGAAGAGCTGTCGAAACCTGAAATTGGAAAGGTAATAAAGGAAAAGCCCGAGAAGCTGAAAGGTCTTCACCGTTCGTATTGACATTTTTTCCCAACCCAGCGGGGTGCCTTTAAGATTATCATATTTTTCCCAGTCTTCAGTGAGCAGCCGAACCCCTGCGGTATTTCGTTTTGCCATCTCGTAGACCCCTGTGCCGGGATAGGGCGTCATAATGGATATCCCGATGTTATCAGGATTGAGGCGAGCGGCTAAAGAAATGGTTTTGAACATGGTCTTCTTTGTTTCGTTGAGGTGTCCCAGAATAAACATACCTCCACGTTTAAGTTTTGCCTTGGTTGCTATGTCGAAGGCATTTTCGATCATTTCAACAGTTGTTCCTTTACGCGTTTGTCGTAATATCTGGTCAGATCCGGATTCGACACCGAATTCAAGATAGTAGCAGCCGGCATCACGCATCAAACAAAAGAGATCGTAATCAGCTGTGCTGGCGTGCGTCTCACAAGTCCAACGAACTTTGTTGTTGAGGCCACGACGAATCATTTCTTCACAAATCGAGGCCGTAAAGCGTTTATTGACCGCAAAACATTCGTCTCGGAAGGTAAACTGCTCGCTATGAAAGAGTGTGGTAAAGTATTCAATTTCATCACAAATATCGACAGGATCACGTTTGCGCAGCTTTTTGCCCGAATTGCGCTGACAAAAATTGCAGCTAAAAGGGCAGCCTCGAGCGCTAAAAAGCACAGGATAGGCAAAGGGATTACCAAAAAGGTGATAGGCCGGCCACGGTAAAGGCTGTATGTCTTTGATGACACGACGACTGAGGTTCTTATGGTACACCTCTCCATTTCGTCGAAAAATGATGTGCTCGGTATTTTCCAGATCGTCGTAGGCTCTATCGTGCAACATTTGAAATAGGTCACCGATTTGGTCCTCATGTTCGCCGATGCAGATAAGGTCGATATCAGGGAATTCCTGCATGCTGCGCTCGGGAATGGCATTGGTGTGACAGCCGCCGACAACAATCTTGCACTCTTTGTTGGCGGCTTTAATGTTTTTAGCGACCCTGGCCACAGAGGTGATCTCGCAAGTCATGGCGCTAAAGCC
>JASMKV010000502.1 GCA_030749035.1 Myxococcota bacterium
AAAAAGAGCATTAAATATTGATGACCTTGAACACCGGAATAGGTGTCGAGCAAATAGCCGGCACTTGGGCCGACGAAAATATCCGGGGTATAACCAATCACCGAAACAATACCCACAGCGCTACCGGTGACCGTGGCCGGCACTCCCCCTTCTTCAAAGAGCGCAAAATAGACGCCGCGCAAACCATAGACCGCCACGCAAATCAGAATGATTTGTGCAAAGAGCAACCAGATTGCGCTTGGGATGGGTTCGAGCAGACCCATAGCACCATAGAGGGCAACAAGGAGCGCAAAGCAGCCGGCGACAACCCGCGAGGATAGAAATCGATCGGCAAGTAAGCCAGCCAGTAGCGCGGCGACGGGACGGATCCAAGCCGCCAGAGCGCCGACTTGGGCGGCTTTAACTTCGTCCATGCCGTAGACATCCACCGCGTAGAGGGAAAAATAATCCGTGCCCTTATAACCGACGTAGGCGCTGATGACGATAAGCGCCTGCAGCCAGAGCGTCGGGATTTTCATTAGGGTGAGCAGGGTTTGGGCGATGGGTGGCTTTTCTTTTGTGCTTTTTTCCTGCTGACTTTCGGGTATCGCAAACCAGACAAAGACCGCCGCGACCATGGTCAGAGCCGTATAGGTATAAATGATCATACTTAAAGCGTAGCGACGTTCGATGGCACTAACGTTCTGCACATCTTCGGGCATCAGAAAATCAAAGAAGGCAACACAGGCAAAAGCTAAAATGGCGGCAAAAAGACCACGACCGCCATCCAAAAGGCCAAAGGCTTGTCCTTGCGCGTCGCTGCCACCCCAATCGCGGGTGGCGCGGATTAACGCTGCCCAAAAAAGTAAAATAGAGGTGAGTCCCCAAAAGCCCCAGCATAGGGCCATGGTTTGTTGATCTGGAATGGTGGCCATCAGCAGGCCGCCTAAGCTGGTGGATAAAAGGGAGATGCTCAAAAGTTTGCGGGCGGAAAAATAGTCGGCCAAGGGGCCGCCAGGAAAATAGGCGAACATGGCGACAACACCGTAGATGGCTTGGGCTTTGCCGAGTTCTAAATTGGTCCAGCCAAAAACCTCGAGGAAGGTCGGACGAAAATAGCGGGTCACATGAAAGGGTAAAGAAAAAACCGCTTCGCCGGCGATAACCAGGCAAAGCATAACGATGATGCGGTGTAAGCTCATGCAGAACTTATACAATCATAAGTGCGCAGAGAGACCAAGGGGCTTCATGTCCTTGGTCTTAATCTTTCAATTTTCATGTTTAGATCAGCCAAGGAATTAAGGCTTTGGTTGTCTTTGTGTATTCGGCATAATCCGAAAAGGTGTTTTTAAGCAGGGCTTCTTCGTGATGAATTCTGCGAAAGAAGGCCAGAGGCAAGAGTAGGGTCGCCGCTGCAGCCGCTATCCAGCTGTGCAGAAAAAAAGTGCTGGCCCAGTATGTCATCCAGGCGCCCGTATAACTGGGGTGTCGAACGAATTGGTATGGTCCTGATTTGATGACCTCTTGATTTTCTTGGACCTCGACATTCCAGGTAAAATATTTACCCAAGGTGCGGACACTTATTGTACGCAAGGCCAAGCCCGCCAGCATAAAGAGCAAGGCCAGCAGGGATATCCAATCAAAGGTAAAGCTTTGCGGATAACGTAGAATGGCGGCTTCGAGTACAGCAGCAAGTTGGATAAGATAAATGGTCCACACAATTTGCACCGCCGTGCCCCGGTCCTCAGCGGTTCGAGAACCTTCCCCAGCTTTATAAGCGGGTTGGTATATGGTGGCTAGAATTCCAAGTACGATTAAGATCCAAATATGTGCTTCGCCTAAGATGGCAGGTTTCAAAAAAGCTGGAAGCGCCAAGAGGGCCGCCCCGACCAGACAACCGTGTATCACTTTTTTTATCATCCTACACCTCGTACCTTTGTCTCGTTGTTTTTATCTGTGACCACTTCCTGACGGCTTAGCGCGTTCCAAGCGAGTTGAATATAGGGCCACTTATACTGAGAGTCGCGCTTTCCTTTGTGAACATCTGCTCGGCATTGTCGTTCCGACCAGCCCTGCTTCATGAGATGCAGCCGCACAGGGGCCAGCCGTTTCGAAAAGCGTTTTTGCGCATATTCGATGTTCACTTTGCCGAGCTCCTGGTCAAAGCGCTCGACCAGCGCTGCCATTTTTTCTGTCGAAACAGAGGTAGGCACTTCGAGTAAAAGGTCGTAGCGCGTCTGCTCGGCGTCGGGAATCATTTGAAATTCTGTGACCGTCAGGTTTAGTGCTTTCTTTGCCTCCGACATTGCATATA
>JASMKV010000503.1 GCA_030749035.1 Myxococcota bacterium
TTTGGCCGATGACCATGGTGAAGGGTATGATGACGAGCAGTCCAATGCTGGCGCTTCGGAAGACGGTTACCATGAGAACGATGAAAACGCGGACGATGAGACAATGGCGGACCCGGACGCAGAAGAGAATGCCGTTTTGAATATTTTTGAGGGCTGTCAGGGCGCGCCAACGCCGCTACTCACACTGCTTTTAGGGCTTGGTTTGTTTGTGGGCTGGCGTCGACGTCGAATGAGAAACTAAATTTTACTCGCACGGAAAGCCACTACCGGGCTCTAAGGTATAGCCTGGGCTTTCATCACGACAAAGCAGCGTGGTGAGGGTAAGACGGTATCGCGAAGGGCTAGTGCCTTCGCCCTTCTAAATCGTAGACAATCGCGCACTGGTTCATATCCACCTCCAGCAGTTCGCTGCAGCTGGCTGCCTGGTTATGCCGATAATCGAGCCGGTAGTTGGCGCGGAACATGGTTGGCTCCATTTGACCGATGAGCAGCTGACTGGCAGCCTCGACCACGCAACCTTCGTATTCCTCTTGCATGGATTGGGAAAAAAGACGTTCATGGTCCATCGAGAAATGTCGTAGACTCGAGCGTCGGTCGGAAGCGACAATCTCCAGAGCGCCGTCCTCGATACGCCATTCGGAGACGCCTTTGCCAAAAGGGGTCATGGAGGACAAATCCGGGCAGGTGTTCTGAATTTGCCGCACCTGCAGGCGCCAGCTGCCGTTGAGTTGGTGTTCGTCTAATGCGGTATCATCCTGCTGCCCACAGGCGCAGAGGGCAAACAAAGCGATGATGATGGCGGAATTTTTCATCGTAAAACCTCTCTTCTCGAGGAGAAATTTCTCCTCGAGACTATTTTCGACATTTAAAACAGAGTGTTGCGGGAAAAAGGGGGTTTGAAGGAATGGGTCGGGAGAGTTGGCTTCAGGCCATCTCGTTTAGATTAGGGATGTTTCTGTGAAAGCGCCCGACCTCTTTGAAAGATATGGCTTTTTAGCGAAGACCGATGTTCGATTTCCGATAAGCGAAGACCGATGTTCGATTTCCGATAAGCGAAATCCGATGACCGACGTCCGATTTCCGAAAACCGACGTCCGATTACCGACGTCCGTGCGAGCCAATACGGAGACTTAGTGCGGCTGCCTGTTAAAGGTGCGAGGCGTTGTGAGACTGTCCGAAAGGCGCCATAAAGGCGCGTTGAGGGTTAGTCGATGCAGCCGAGTGGCCGCACTTTAGTCGAGTAGGTGAGTGGCCGATAACCGATAACCGATTTTCGATAGCCGACGTCCGAAAACCGACGTCCGATGGCTGAAGTCCGATGGCCGATTACCGAAAACCGATTTTCGAATTCCGATAACCGAAATCCGATGACCGACGTCCGACGGCCGAAATCCGACGACCGATAACCGACGACCGATATTCGATAACCGATTTCCGACGTCCGATTTCCGATGACCGACTTAAGCCATCTAACGTACAAACCACCATTGCGGATTGGCCGCGACTCCCTCGGTTGGCGAGGCACCCCATTTGCTGTTGGCGCAATATTGACCGCCGCAACCGCTGGTACTCGTGTCGTGGGCAAAACCATAAAAAATATCGTTACCGGCACCAATGGTATAATCCCAGCCTCCTAAATTGGCACACACGCCCGTATAGGCTTGAGTGACGCCAATACCGGGCCCTGCTTTTGAGCCCCAAAGACCACCCTCATTCCAATCTAAAGACGGTTCGCTACAGCCGTCTTCACCGCTTCCACTTAAGTCATAGCTGTAGGCGGTCTCATTTCCACTCAAAAGAACCGAAGGCGTCACCAATGTCCATGTTTTCGCCGTAGAGCTCTCTCCATGATAGGCCATGACCTCGGAGACCACGCCTAAGGTCGAGGCATTCATGCTGTAGAGTTCAGTGTCGCAGGCGACGCCAAGAGCAGTGCTGCCCAAGAATTCGCTGGGTACGACATCGGGTCCAAAACGGTTAAAGAGCGTCCAGCCGCCGTCGGCAGTGCTCATATCACAGTAAACCAAAAACGCATCGCTGACCCCTTCGGGCTTAATCTTATAGATACCGTTGGCAGCCTCTGGCTTCGCTGCCAAAATAGCCGCACAGCTTTTGGGCAAATGACCTGGGTCGTCTCTATAGGCTACACAAAACGAACCATTGCTCCCCAGGGACGGCGCCGTATTCCACCAATGGGTCGAGCAGGTATAATTCAGATCGGTTTCCGTACAGGCGTTACAGGATTCGCAGTTACATGCCTGACTGCCAGGAGTATATGAATAACGGGCTCCAGGACTTCCAAGCAAATGGTCACAAGTGCCCCCGATGGTCTGATTACTATCGTCTGTACAAATAGAACAGGTTGCTCCACTCTGGTCACAGTTATCATTATACCATTTGCAACCATAATAATTGCCAGTGAGGCGATAGACCTGTGCATCACAGGCGCTACTCACCGCACTACAAGCTGCGCTCATCCGGTATTCCGTATCCCCTGAGTCCGGATTGAACCACTCTCGCCAGGTGAAATCCGATGGGTGGGCACCGTTGTCGTTGGAGGGCCCTGCCATATAGTCACCGTAGACTTCATAGGTGTCAAAATGTTCCGGCCAGGCGCTTGCGCGCTGCGGATCAATCACGGTCCAGCCGCCGCCATCCGTATCCATATCACAATAGACACTAAGGACTGCTGCTTCGGCATTGAGCTTAATATCGTAAACAGCACTGAGGGATGCCGGCGCAAAGCGCAGGATGTCTGCGCAGCTCGGACAATGGCTTGGGGCTTCCCCATCGCAATTCAAATCGATACTATTGATACAGTCATCCACCGCGCCTGGATGAATCTCCGCGTTGGCATCATCACAATCCGCATTCTCCCCCGAAGTACTATAGCCATCTAAATCCGCATCCATTTGCGCGCTTGTCGGTAAGTTTTCCGCAAAGTCCTGCGTGTATATGGCCTGGCCTTTGTAGAGCTTAAAATCATCCAAAGCGCCGTGCAGGTGATTGGTGGCGACACCATCCTGAGCCCATTGCATATTGCCGCCGACGTGAATGGGTTTATCGATATCGCTGAAGGTATGCGTAATCACTTCCGTGCCCTTTAAATATCCATTGACAAAGATGCGTATGCTGCTCTCGTCGCGGCTTAGGGCCAGATGATACCAGGTGTTTAAGGATATGTTGAGTGCATCGGAGTAGATATGCGGGGTCCAGGAAGGGTCGGTGCTTAGCGGATAGGAACCCAAATAAAATCTCCAGGTATTGTCTGTACCACCAGGGATCACAAAGAACATCCAGGCAGACGTGGCGCTTGTTTCAGTTGCCGCCCCATCGCCAGCAAGGGCAATGGGCACAGCTTGGCTTCTGATGGGATCAGTCGAAGCCGGTAAGGCGCTAAAACGCACCCAGGTCTCGATGGTGAAATCGCCAGCACCTAAATTTCGCCCTTCGGTCGATGCAATACTCAGGTAGTCCCCGTCCCCATCGAGTGCCATATAGCCCGAACCGACAACAGAACCCTCGGCCGCTTGCTGGGCGTTGCCGGCGCTGCTGACTGTATGGGCAGGTGTCGCGCTGTCTACAAAGTCTGCTGAACCGGCGCCGCCCTCCATTTCTAACCAGATGGTCGGTGCGATGCAGGTTTGCTGATTCACGCAGGCCTCACCGCTTGCACAGGTGCCGCATTCCCCGCCGCAGCCATCAGCCCCGCATTCTTTGTCCACGCAAGCGGGGCTGCACGCGCTGACACATTCGTTCTCGTAGTCGCAGCTCTCCCCTGCAGCACAACCCTCACCGCAAGTGCCATCACAACCATCGTCACCACACTCCTGTCCCTCTGCGCATTGGGGGGCACACACGCATTGGCCCGTGTCGTTGTTACATTCCGTATTGGCGTCAGTGCATTCTCCGCAGGAGTCGCCGCAACCATCCGGGCCACAGGACTTACCGTCACAAGCTGGGCTGCATTCAATTTCACAAAGCTGCGTACTCGTGTTGCAGATGGGCGCAGCGCCAGGGCAAGTGCCGCAATCTTCACCGCAGCCATCATCGCCGCATTCTTTACCCTCGCAATCGGGCGTGCACTCACTGACACACCTATGTTCGCCCGTATTACAAATGGGTGCTGCCCCCGGGCAGGTGCCACAATCCCCACCGCAGCCATTGTCGCCACACTCCCAAGCCTCATCGCATTGCGGGTCGCACTCACAAGTCCCATAGGCGGTGCAATAACCACTGGCGGTACAGCGGCCACACTCTCCCCCACAACCATCATCCCCACATGCCTTATCCGTACACTCGGGTTCACAAGCCGCCACACATTCCCCACCACTTGAGCACTCCGCCCCATCAGAACATGTACCGCAGGAGCCACCGCAACCATCGTCACCACAAACCTTGCCATTACACGATGGCACACACACACATTCGCCCACGCTTTCGCAATACCACTCGTTCGGACATTCACTGTCGGCGGTGCAGTAGATGGGCGCGCAAAAGCTTGATTGGCAGCTCAGCGAGCCGCTGCAGGATTTGTTGTTGTGACAGGGCACCGCTTTACAGGAGCCATTCCAGCAAATCGCTGGGGCCTCACAGGTTTTATTGATGGTGCATGTGTTGCCCGTCGCGGTTCCCGCATCACCGCGAAAACAGGAGCCCAAAAAGACAAGAGCCAAAAAGAGCAAGACTCCCTTGTTTTTGAAATGCCCAATGCCCATAGCAGGAAGTATTCCCATATTTTGTTCAGGGTGCAAGGATTTAGGGGCGACAGGTGAACACACTTCGCCGCTCGCTTGGGCACCAAAAGCCGAAAGTCATACTTAAAGCCGGCGTGCTATCATTGGTCCCACCGAGAGTCGTATAGGTAGAGGTGTCCCCGTCAACGGCTCGACCAAGATAATCCTCACATTCATAACCCGCATTCTCCATATTCGCGTTGCAAATATAGTCAACCAGCACATTGGCAAAGAGTTCCACACCGTCATCGAAAACCAATTTCACCCCACCAATATTATACCCCCCATAGCTGTAAGAACTTGAATAGGTGGCAGTGATGGTCAGATAAGGACCGGAAGGAGAATGGTTTCCCTGCGCATCGGACCAGAAGAGATCATAAGACTCCGCCGCATTCGTGCTAAAATCGACACCAGGGCCAAAAGCTGCACTTCCCACATCAAAAGTATAGCTTGGCGGTTGTCCGGTAGTCGTTTCATAGACCACCACTTGCGAAAGGCCGTTCAGGTCCTTGATCGTGCTTTGAGACGAATAGAGCATGGTGGCCACTCCATCCCAGCCACCGTCTCCGGCGGTGTGTGGTGCCGCTGCCAGTCGTACCCCATGGTTGCTGGCAGGGTCCGCCTGCCAGGCGTTGTAGAGGCCTGTGATGTCAAAGGCATACCAACCAAGCTCCTGCGCATAAACGCTGGTATGTAGCGCGCCATGGGTCGGTGCTGTATTCCAGGTCACGGTATTTTCATCGAAGGCACCTTGATTGGCAAAGAGTTCCACATCACTTGGCGGGTCACCGTTTGCCCCACCAACATAAAAGGCATAGAAACCAAGATAGGCCTTTTGGACCTGCCCTATCCCATCCATCCACGCGTCAATATCGTAACGCAACAAGGCCTGTACATCGGAGACAGGACTATCCAGTTGGATATAATCCACAAGGGGCCAATGCGTATTGGCGTAAGAAGTGTCCAGTGAACTCGAATAGATTCGCGCCCAGGGTGCTTGCGTTGGCGTCGGTTGAATAAAGTGTTGCGCACCATTGTCGGCCTGCACGAAGACAAAGGGCCGGCGGGTGAGCGTGCAGGATGTCAGGTTGGTGACCATGCCATTGGCATTCGTGCTGATGTCGTAGCAGTCACCATCGGCACAATCGATGGCCCCATCGCCATCATTATCTTCTCCATCGCTGCAATTGCTCTCCATGGCGCTGTTGGCCACACACTCGTTCGCTATACAGGTGAAATCTGTCGCGCAGGTACCACAATCGCCGTCGCAGCCATCGTCACCACACTCCTGACCTTCCGCGCATTGGGGTTCACAAACACACTGATTGTCGTCGTTGCAGCTCTCGCCTGCATCGCAACCCTCACCGCAAGTCCCATCACAGCCATCGTCACCGCACTCTTGCCCTTCCGCACACTGTGGCAGACAAACACATTGGCCCGTATCGTCATCACATTCAGTGTTGGTTTCCGTACACTCACCACAAGAACCACCGCAACCATCTGGGCCACAGGACTTACCCTCACAAGCCGGGCTGCATTCAAGCTCACAAAGCTGCGTGCTGGTGTTGCAAATGGGCGCAGCCCCAGGGCAAGTACCGCACTCGCCTCCACAGCCATCGTCACCGCATTCTTTGCCGTCACAATCGGGGGTGCACTCGGTGACACATTGATGCTCGCTCGTATTACAGATCGGCGCCGCCTGTGGGCACGTGCCGCAATCTCCGCCGCAACCATTATCCCCACACTCCCAGTCCTCTTCACATTGAGGGTCGCAAGCGCAGGTGCCATAGGCGGTGCAATAGCCATTGCTGGTACAGCGGCCACACTCTCCCTCGCAACCATCGGGGCCGCATTCTTTATCTGTGCAATCAGGTTCACAAACCGCCAGACATTCGCCGCCACCCGAGCACTCGGACCCAGCAGAGCATGTGCCACACGAACCGCCGCAACCATCATCACCACAAACTTTGCCGTTGCACGATGGCACGCACACACACTCACCCACGCTTTCACAGTGCCAGTCATTCGGGCAGCCATCATCCGAAGAACAATAGATGGGTGCGCAAAAGTTTGATTGGCAGGTCAAAGATCCAGAGCAACTCTCATCATTGCTGCAAGGCAATGCCTGACAGGCACCATTCCAACAAATCGCTGGCGCACCACAGGCTTTATTAAGGGTGCATGTGTTGCTCGTATCCTCAAGTTTGTCGAGGCGAAAACACCCCGAAAAGATAAGACAGCCACAAAAAAGCAACCATGCGTCACGCGCTATTTTTCGATGCATCACAACAAGAAGTATTCACGGAATGATACATTGGCGCAAGTGCTTTAATGTGTCGTAAAAAGCGTATATTTGTGGTCAAACACACCGCTATCCGCTAGAACCACAGACACCAACATGAAAACACATCGCACCGCGCAAATTGCTTTAGGCACAGTGGCTTTTGGCCTTGATTATGGCATCAGCAATCCACAAGGCCAGGTTCAGCCAGAGCATGTGCAAAGCATTTTAGAATACGCGGCACAAGAAGGCATCGACACTTTAGATACCGCGGCTGCCTACGGCCAGAGCGAGACGGTCCTGGGAGCTATGCTCGCAAAGCAACCCTCTGCCTTTGATGTGGTCTCGAAGCTGCCGCCTAAAATCGAGGGCAACGATGTGGGCAAGGCCATTGCTGACTCTTTGACCAAGCTTGGCTTAAGACGAGCCAAGGCTTTTTTGGCCCACGACATGGAAAGTTTTAAGGACCCTCTGGTGCGCGAAAGTCTACTGCGCGCCAAGGATGAAGGTCATATGGGTCAATATGGTGTTTCGGTGTATTACCCCGATGACGTGCGTTGGCTTCTGGACAACGACATTGCCTTCGACCTCATCCAGTTTCCTTTGAATGTCTTTGACCAACGTTTTCGCCCCCTCTTGCCTTTGCTCAAAGCGAATAATGTTGAAGTCCATACCCGCTCGGTTTTCTTGCAGGGCCTCTTCTTTCTTGACCCCGCTGCACTTCCTACGCACTTCTCTCCAGTTCACGACAGGATCGTGGCTTTAAATCAACTTGCTGCGTCATCGAATATCCCCCTGTCTGCGCTTTTACTCAACATGGCCCAGCTACACGAAGCGATCGACAAGGTCGTTATTGGGGTTGCGAGCCTTGAGGAATTACGCGAAAACGTAGAGGCGCATCAGTATATTGAAAAGACAAAAGCAATTTTAGAAGAAATACATGCATTTGCATTACAAGATGAACACATTCTATTGCCCTTTCATTGGAGAACCTAATGTCGCTCTTTGATTTACAAGGAAAAGTCGTTGCCGTTACCGGCGGCTACAGCCATTTAGGGACAGCGATGTGCACGGGGCTGCAAGAGGCAGGCGCGTGCGTCTACGCGCTGGGTAGAAGCGAAGAGAAATTTACCGCCAAATTTACGGAGCCGACCGACACCTTGCGTTTCGCCACCTGCGATATCTCAGAGACAAAAAGCATCAAGGCCTGTTTTGCACAAATCGCAGAGGCCCATGGAACCCTTGATGTGTTGGTCAACAACGGTGTCTATGTTCGTGGCCAAGACCCTCTTGGCCTCTCCGATGATGATTGGGCACACAGCATCGATGGCGCCTTAAATAGTGTTTATCGGTGCATTCGGGAAGTCGCCCCTTATTTCGAAAAGACAGGCAGCGGAAAAATCATCAATATTTCTTCCATGTACGGCATGGTTTCTCCTGATTTCTCTGTCTACGAGCAATCGCCCGGCTTTCTTAATCCACCCCACTATGGCGCCGCCAAGGCCGGTGTGCTGCAGTTGACCCGATATTTTGCCCAATACCTTGGGCAAAAAAAGATCCAGGTGAATGCCATCTCCCCAGGTCCTTTCCCTAACGCGAAAACCCAGGAAGACAAGGTTTTTGTCAAAGCACTCGCGGGCAAGACGTCTCTCAAGCGTATCGGAGAGCCCGAAGACTTGGTCGGCTCGGTTGTATTCTTAAGCTCGAAAGCATCGGACTATATTACGGGCCAAAACCTTGTCGTTGATGGTGGATGGACAATCACTTAAAATTCGGGGAATGATGTTTTTATGCTGACTGGTGCAATCATACAGGCCCGCTGCAATTCGACGCGGCTGCCTAACAAGGCTTTGCTGCCGCTGCCGTTTTCGGGAGAGACGTCTGTCCTGGAACACATTGTCAAAAGCATTGGACGCTCGCAGAAGATCCAGGCTTGTGTCATCGCAACCACAGATCAAAAAAGCGATGATGTCATCTCAGAGACTTTCCCTCACAACATTTTCCGTGGTGACGAAGCCAATGTTTTGAGCCGCTATCATTTCTGCGCACAAGAACACGGCATGGGCATTGTTATCAGGCTTACCGGTGACAATCCTTGCATCGATGTCACGTGTATCGACCAGGCCGTCGATGCCCATCTTGAACAAAAACATGACTACTCGAGAATCACTGGGTTGCCTCTGGGGCTCAATGCCGAAATCATCTCGACGTCTGCACTCGAACAAGCCTACACGCAGGCCAAGGACCCTTACGAACTTGAGCATGTGACCCCTTTCATACAGCGCAACCCTGAAGTGTTTGCTTTGGGCACCCACCACATTGAGACAAATGATGACATTGAAAAGCTGAGGCTCACTCTGGACTACCCCTCCGACTATGCTCTGATGAATTTGCTTTTTACCTATCTGGATGGTCGTCCTCTTACCATTGAGAAACTCTCCGCGTTCTTAAAAGCCTATCCCTGGGCCGCAGAAATCAATCCGAATTATCAAAAAAGTGATTATGCCAGCGCCGAGGATGAAGTCCTGGCGGCCAAAGAAGTTCTCGAAAAACTGGAGATGCATCGCGCTGCGGCCATACTCAAGACGGAATAGCCACACAAAGAATCTCGCTATTCGTCTGCATCAAGACCATCAATCCAGGTTACAATCGCCGCATTATAATCGCTGCCGTTGTCATCCTGGTTCCCTGGAAGAGATGGCATTTCAAAATCAATCTTCGTGGCCGAATGCATATCGCAAGCCAGCGCCTCTGCTGTCGCGGGGTTATTGACACACAGCTCCATGTTCAGCGATGAATTTGTGCTCGGCAAGACATCAATGGCCTGACGCATATTGTTGTGATGATGTTCACAGGTCGTCGAGGACGCATCATAAACGCTCATCCCACAGCAGGCCTCATCGCCACGACTCCAAACATGCAACAAGGGTGTGCTCACCAAACCATCGGCGACCAATTTCTCCGGATAATATTGCGGTTCTAAGAGCGCGCCAATGCGCTCGGCAATCGCCCAAAAATCATAATCGGTGCAGCCTGCATCAACGATATCACTCCAGCCCTTAGAAAGGATGTGCGCATCAAGGACTGAACCATCCACAAGAATGTCACGCCGTTCCAGCGCATAGGCCAGAGAGAAAGCGCCAATCGCCCCGGCGCTGGTGCCATGCAGAAAAACAGCATTGGCATGGAGACGCTCTTTGGCAAAGCTCAGCGCAGCCATGGTGGCATAGAGGCCATCGGTGGCGCGCTCGAGACCATTTTCATCCGGCGAATTGGGGTTGTTGGGATCAACATCACCGACCCCCGAATAAAGGTCATGGTCACACATCGATGGGATTAAAAAACGATAGCCTTTGTTGTGTTGCCTTATCTGCCGCAAAAGCCCTGTCTCCTGTAAATGGTTTGACAAAGCGCTAAGGCTTTCTTCTGTTAAGAAGGTCATGGGTTTTGAATAGCTGCCATCGTCATTGTAGAGGCCGGTGCCGCCGCCATGCATGCGCACCCAGAGCGGACGTGCCGTTTCAAGCGGATCCGTTTGACGATAGGCCAAAAGAAATGTTTGGTAACCACTTTGGGCGCAGGTGTATGCCTTGTTGCGATAATACTCTACCGCAAACTGCCCCATCACATTGGACTCAACCAATTCGATGCGTTCGAGATTGATGGGTTGGTCTAAAGGATGTGTGGTGCTTTGACATGTCTCTCCTTGCGTACATTCTTGTTCCGTATCTTGTTCTAAAAGGCCGATCTGACAAGAAAATAGCAAGAAAATAGCAAGAAAAGACTTGGCAGCGCCATTTTTAGGCTCTGATGCATCTTACAAATCCGGTGACTCTAAAAGGATGTCTAAGGAGTTTTCTTTGCGCCCAGCACGAAACGTCAACACACCCTCAACCACAATCCAGACAGCCAAGCCAAGAAGCATCACGCCAACCACGAGCAGCAAGGTTTGCCCCTCACTTTGAAATTTCTGCAAGTTGATCACCAATGCCACGCAGGTGGTCAGCATCATAAAAAGCATCGGTATGGCGGTGAACCAGATGGGTTTTCCGCGGGACCGCAGATAAAGGGTCGCCACCAAAAGAGTTAAACCGCCCAAAAGCTGATTGGTGGTGCCAAAGAGAGTCCACAGCGCCAAAGCGACGGGTTTCCCGCCAACCTTATAGAAGGCGAACATGGCAATCACACAAACCGCCGCGAAACTTGAAAGATAACGATTCTTCATGAAATGCAAATTGAACGTGTCGCATATCTCTTCG
>JASMKV010000504.1 GCA_030749035.1 Myxococcota bacterium
TGGTGTTGCATGTCAGGCTGACGTTCTTGATGGGGAAGGGCACCATATGTGCACGAGCGGATTCTGCGTTGATGGATTCTGCTGTGACACGGCTTGTGGTAACGGAGCAGATGATTGCCAGAGCTGTATTGGTGCGAATACTGGCGGTGAAAACGGGGTCTGTGCGAATATCTCCATTGGAACAAACCCGGATGAGGCCTGCGATTCGGGTTATGACTGCAATGGTGCGGGCGCGTGCTTTAGTGCTGGGAACTGTAGTGACGATAGTCATTGCGCTGATGACTATTACTGCAACGATAACGCTACTGGTTCCTGTTTAGTAAAACTTGATGATGGTCAAGCATGCGTCGGAGACACCCTTGATGCGGTTGGACACCATATGTGCGCGAATGATTATTGCGTTTTGGACGTGTGTTGTAATGAGACTTGTATTGAGGGTTCCTGCCAATACTGCGCTGCTGACAGTGGTGATTGTGGGAATATTCCGAATGCGCAGGACCCTCTTGATGAATGCGAAAATGACCTCACATGCAATGGTGCGGGCGCATGTCATTTCGCTTTAGGTGAAGCTTGTGACGATGGGGCTGATTCTCTTGCGTGTGAGAGTGAGAATTGCGTCGATGGTGTTTGCTGTAGTGCCGCGAGTTGCGACACCTGCGAGTTTTGTAATGATACCGGCGCATGCGTCAATGTGGTTGACAACACACAGGATGTGGGTACCTGTGATGCGGTATCGCAAATTTGTTACCCCTCTTTCGCTACAGAGGATAACGAGCAACAAAAATGTTTCACCATACACGGTGAAGCCTGCCCAGAAGGTTGTAGTGCGGGGGATTGCGATAGTTGTTTGCCGGCAACAGATACGCAGGGTACGGCTGCACCGCAGGGTTATTGCCATAATGGCATCTGCTGTTCGCAGCAATTTTGTGGGCCCTGTTCCGCATGTGCGTGGCCAGGGATCTGCGAAGCCCTCGACGGTGTCGAGGATGCATCGACGGGGTGTATTGAACCGAGAATGTGTGAAAACGGCATTTGTAAAAATGGTCCCGGCTTAGCATGCGGTACAGCAGACGATTGTCTCTCGGATTTAAGTTGTGTCGATGGGGTTTGTTGCAACAGTGAAAGTTGTGGTGATTGTCAGGCTTGCAATGTGGAGGAGTCGGCTGGAACGTGTGCATACATAATTCCAGAGGTGACTGCGGGCACGGCCTTTGCGGACAATCTTTTAGACGGCGAGAGCTGCGGGGGCAGTGCGGAAAACTGTTATTATTATACGACTGATACAGTAAATAATATCCCTACTTATTTTGATGGGATAACGCCGGTCGCGCATCCGGAGGGGGAATTTTATTATACGCTTTGTTTGAGTGATTTGGCTGAGACCTGTGGCGGTGATGGCGATAACTTCTGTGAAAGTCAAAACTGTGTCGATGGGGTTTGTTGTGATAGCGCCTCCTGCGAAGTCTGTTATAGCTGTGATGTGCCCGATGCAGATGGGGTACTTGATGGCGATTGCCGTGCCATCGTCAATGTGCCAGAAGGCAGCGCAGATGATCTAAGTTGCAGCGATGTGAACTCTTCTTGTGAGGGTGGTGCTGAATGTCTTTGCTTTGCCGGGGAGTGTAAGCGGGTTGCGGGACAAAGTTGTACAGATGCAGATCAATGTGGCTCCGGTTTTTGCGTGGATGGCGTCTGTTGCAATAGCGCCTGTGAGGAGACGTGTTTTTCTTGTTTGGCTGAGCATACGAATGAAGAAGAAGATGGCGTTTGCGCCGCCATCAGCACCTATGGTCAGGAGGACGACTATCCAAGTGATATCTGTCTCAACACGGACAACAAAGGTTGCTTTGTTGAAGATGCAGGTGTGCCCTGTAAATATCTGGATGGCATCGCTTGTGTCGGCGAGGACGCGCCGGCCGCACTTGGCGCAGCAGATTGCGGCAGCGGATTTTGTTTAGATGGCGTTTGTTGCAACACCGAAAGCTGTGATGATTGTCAAGGTTGCAATGTGGACGCAAGCGGAACATGCCAATACCTTATTCCGGATATTGATGAGGATGGTTCGTTAGGCGAAGCGGGTGATGATGAAGATGAAAACCGGCCCTTTGATGATGCGAGTAGCGGCGGCGAGAGTTGTACCGGGGCTACGGAGAAATGTTATTTTTATCGCTATCCGACAGATGATCTTGACGCCATTGATGACTATTTTATCACTGGCCACAGTATTGTTGCCACAGCGCTGCCGAACGTTGACGACACCTTTTATTATACGCTCTGCCTAAGTGATACGGGCGAGGCTTGTGGGAATGAAGAAGAAAACCTTTGCCACAACCGAGCCTGCATCGACAACATCTGTTGTGGGGGGGACAACATTGTCACCCGAGCCAACAATCCCGCACCGGCCGGTGATTCGATAACCCAACAAGACTGCGCGACATGTATGGACTGTAATGTTGCCAACAGCCTTGGAATATGCACGGGCATAGCGGAGGATAATTTACCTGATGCGGGAATTTGTGATGAGAGTTCCCACTATTCTGATGGGGATGTAGATCTCACCAATTCAAAAAAATGGGCTTGTTTTGACGATGGTGCGGGCGCAAAGGTTTGTCAATGGAAAACCGGTGAGGCTTGTCCAGCAGATGGTGTGAGTGCGGATTGTGGGACGGGTTATTGCACCGATAATGTTTGCTGCACCCAGGGCTCGTGTCCTTTATGCAAGGATTGCCAGTCATTAGAGGAAGAAATGCCGGGGTCTTGCCAGTGGATTGCGCAAGGCGCAGTCGATGACACATGTGATTACCCTAAAGCCTGTTATTGTACCACAACCAATCAAGCGCTACTGGGATGTGATTCAGCGGCCGATGGTATGGTTTGTGACGATCAGGATGGACAATCCTGTACGGTCGAAGCGCAGACCGATTGCGGCAGCAACCGTTGCATCGATGGTGTCTGTTGCAGTTTGGCATTTATAAGTTCTGATTGCCCTGATTGTTACGATTGCGATGAGCCGTCGATGGAGGGTATTTGCGCGCCCATTTTGGCAAGTGGTCAGGAAGATACCAATTGCCCATCCAATGATGGGGTACAAGGCTGCTATGCCATGTGCGGTGCTGCACCCTGTGCTTTGGATGGTACGCCCAATTCGCAAGGAGACGACAGTCTTTGCTTGTTGGCAGACAGTCAGGCGTGTGCAGAGTCCAATCAATGTCAAAGTTGGGTTTGTGAAGATACAGTGTGCTGTAACAGTTCGTGTAATGTAGGGCAGCCCGATAGTGGCGTGCGCTATTGTAAAGATTGTAATGTTTCGGGAAATGGAACGTGTACATGGAATGACACCGATGGTTCAAACGATGCGCAGAACTGTCTCTCGATCAATAACGAGAAGTGTTATTGGGACGAGGGCATTACCCCGGCGCAATGGCCTCAGCATGAAGACAATTTAGGGGCAAATGAAAACAAGAGTCTTTGTCGTGGCGTGCAGGGTCACGCCTGTGGGGAGGCGGGGGATATTCCCTGTGCGCCCGGTCTCTTTTGTGTCGACGGTGCCTGCTGTGATGTTTCTGCATGCGATTCATGTTATTCCTGCAATATCCCTGGCAGCGCCGGGGCTTGCACCGCGCTGGAGGATGGCGCAGAGGATAATTATCCGGCTGATACCTGTAATGCGAATACAAGCCTATCGGGTGCGAAGGGCTGCTTTGTCGAAGACGATAATGTCGCCTGCAAGTTTCTCGATGGCGTGGCCTGCGGGGATGGTGGTGTCGATGCTGCGGAGT
>JASMKV010000505.1 GCA_030749035.1 Myxococcota bacterium
TCGGTGAGCGCAGTGCTGAAGATATTAAGATTAAAATTGGCAATGCATACCCTGATGAAGAAATACAAACGATGAAGATCAAGGGACGCGATATGATTGCAGGTGTGCCGCGTACGGTGGAAGTTAACTCGGATGAAATACGGGAAGCTTTAACTGAGCCCTTAAGTATTATTATTGAAACAGTTCGTGTTGCGCTTGAAAGAACACCACCAGAGCTTGCTGCCGATATCGTGGATAAGGGTATTGTTTTAACCGGAGGTGGCGGCTTGTTGCAAAATTTGGATGTTGTTTTACGCGAGGAAACAAGATTACCGGTTATTGTTGCTGATGAGCCATTGAGTTGTGTGGTGATGGGCACAGGTCAGGCCTTGGATGAACTGGAACTGCTTAAGCTTATTCAAGTTTAATTGATGATGAAGCATGATCGTAAAGCATTGCTTGGGACCGGGCTTTTTGGTCGTTACCGTGATGTTTTTATCGCCTTCTTATTATTTGTTTTGCCATTTCTTTTTTATCTTTCAAACGCAAAGTCTCAGCGTGAGCATCATTTTTTAGATAAATTGGTGGTGTGGGTTTCCTATCCTGTACAATGGACTGTTTTAACTGGTTTGGACGGTGTGACGTCAATTTGGAGCAATTATATTGGCTTGATTAACGTGAATCAGGAGAATCAATACCTGGAGAAAGAAAATGACAAGCTGCGATTACAATTGATTGAAATGGAAGAATATAAGATTGAAGCGTTAAGATTGCGTAAAGAACTTGCAATGCAAGATCAATTTGAAGATAGAAATATTCTTAGTGCTCAAGTGGTCGGCATTTCGCCTTCTCCATTATTTAGGAGCATCCGTATTAATGTGGGCACGATGGATGGTGTGCAGCTGGGCCAAGCTGTGTTAAGCGCAGAGGGCGTTGTAGGTAGGGTCGCGGCGACCTCATGGAAGCATGCAGACGTGATGCTGATTGTTGACGGCAACAGTTCCGTCGATGTTTTTGTACAGCGCTCACGTGTACGCGCCAGAATTCGCGGGGTTGGCAAAGACGATGGTATGGGCTTGGAATTTGAATACTTGACCCGGACAGCAGATATTGAGCCAGGAGATATTGTTTTGGCAAGTGGTTTGGGATCCATTTATCCAAAAGGTTTTTTGTTGGGGCGCGTGCTAAAAGTGGAAAGCCGGGCTTTTGGATTGCATCAAGATGCAATTGTTGAGCCTGCGGTGGATTTCTCTTCTCTTGAAACAGTCTCTGTTGTTTTATCTGATGTATCCAAACACGAGGTGGCAGAGGCACCATAAATGCGGGATATGAATTTTTGAAATGTACGCTATTGGATGGATAATTTTAGGATGGATTGGCTATTTGTGCTGCAATGCGTTTCATACTCGAATTGGTTTTGAGTATGTCATTCCTGATTTTGCCATTATCATCGTTGCTTTTATTGCTCTGCGCAGAAATATGTTGGCTTTGGTTTGGGTCACATTTTGCCTGGGCTATATTGCGGGGCGCCAAGCTTTAGCGCCAACAGGGCTACACGAGAGCGCAATGACGTTGGCCGGATTAAGCATCTATTTTGCATTGGGGCATCTGACTTTGGATAACCGCTTCTTTTTTGCATTCTTAAGTGGGGTTGCAGTCATCACGTATCATCTGTTTTTATTCTCAATTTCGTGGTCTTTTGCTGAGTACACACATTTTTCAAGTTGGGCGACGGCGATGTTGTTTCCTGCAGGATTGGCCACGGCAGGCTTTGCCTTGCTGGGTTACCCCTTTCTGCGTTGGATTGATTATCGCATCAGTTCCGAGGCACAAGAGGTCTTTTTATCGTGGCGTTGATGACTCAATCGCAGGGGCGAACAGGTGTACAGGAATACAAGAAAAGGATTCTTGTTTTAGTTTGGGCTGTTGGATTGGGTTTTTCGGTACTTTTTTTTCGTCTTTACAATTTGCAGATTGTCCGCGGCAGTGAGTTGAGTGAACGTGGGCAATCTAACTTCATAAAGCGCCAACCTTTACCTCATGATCGCGGTATTATTTATGACCGCTACGGTCGTATCCTTGTCGACAACCATTTGTCTTTGACTCTACAGCTTACACCGGCATTTGTGGGCAACAGGGCAGAGCAGCAGGACACTCTCAACCAGCTTCGAGAATTGTTGCATTTAAGTGACGAGAGGTTTGAGTCGCTAGAGGAAGCACTTAAATTAGCGAAGGGTTTGGCCCGATTTCGGCCTATTATGATAAAGCGCGATTTGAATGCCAACGAACTTGACCGGGTTGAGTCTTTACGAAGCTTAATGCTTATTCATGGCGTGGACATTGTCAAAAACAGAAGACGGACATATCCTCACGGGGCCTTGGCGACGCACCTTCTTGGTTACGTGAATGAAGTTTCGCAAAGAGATTTGGATGTGGCTCGACAAAAAGGCAATCCCTATGGTTATAAAATGGGTAATCTTATTGGTCGCTCAGGGATTGAGGAGCATTACGAAGAGTCTTTACGCGGTGTTGATGGCTATAAAGAAATCGTCGTTGATGCAAAAGGCCGTCGCGTCGGAGAGCGTGAACTGGCAAGAATAGAGCCCACTCGCCGTAGAGTAAAACCTCTTCCGGGCAAGAATTTATTCTTAACCATTGATTTAGACCTACAAAGAGAAGTAGAGAAAGTCTTTTTTGGGCAAGCGGGAGCTGTCGTCGTCATCGAGCCTGATAGTGGTTCTATTGTTGCGTTGGCATCGTTTCCTGATTTTGACCCAAACCAAATCAGTGGTGCGTTGGGCGTTAAAGAAAAACAAAGTATTGATAAAGATCCTTTAAAGCCATGGGTTAACCGTTACGTTCAGGGGCAGTATGCTCCTGGTTCAACGTTTAAAGTGGTGACCGCTTTGGCAGCTTTGCAAGAGGGCTTAACAACACCGAGTGAAACAGTTCACTGCCCCGGGCATTTTAATTTAGGCAATCATACCTGGAGATGTCACAAAGAGAGCGGGCATGGGTTGGTCAACCTCAAAGATGCCCTTAAGTATTCATGCGACACATATTTTTACACGCTCGGTTTACGTATTGGTATTGATCGATTAGCGCAGATGGGGCGGTCTCTGGGGCTTGGTGGGCTTTCACAAGTGAGTTTACGTGGAGAGAAAAAAGGCATCATGCCAGACAAGGCTTTTCATGACCGCGTTGAACGTAAAACAGGAGGCTATCAAAAGGGGATGGTTGTGAACACATCGATTGGCCAAGGTGCTGTTTTGACAACCCCGTTACAGATCGCTCTGACCTATGCCGCCTTGGTTAATGGTGGTCAAATATTGAAGCCGCGTTTGGTTGATAAAATACAAAGTGCAGACTTTAGGGTAAGCAGAAGAGAATTGTTGAGCCAGGTGGTCAGCGATGACGCGCATAGGCTATCGTCGGACAAAAATATACGTGTGGTCAATTTTCGTGGAGCAAAAATCATAGAACGGGTTGAGGGTGAAGGGCCCAAAATACTTGAGCGTATCGATGCAGATGTTTTGCGGGAGTCAAAGGTTTCCCAAGAGCATTTGAATATGGTGCAAAAAGGTTTAGAGGCAGTTGTGATGGAAGAGGGCGGAACAGCTTATTACCGCCGTTCGAGGAAAACGACGATGAGCGGTAAGACAGGAACAGCACAGGTGGTTCGTTTGGGAGCAAATCGCCTCGACTCGAGGGATGTGGAATATTTTTCCCGGGACCATGCATGGTTTGCGGCATACGCACCTGCCCAAAATCCAGATATTGTCATTGTTGTTTTAAATGAGCACGCAGGGCATGGCAGTTCACAAGCGGCGCCAATCGCAGTTGCTGTGATTGATAAATATTTTGAATTAAAAGCGCAACGTGCTGCATTCTTAGGTGAGAGTCTTTAGGTCTATTCAATGAGACGCATGCATTATAAATTAGAAGATTTTAATTGGTCGTTGTTGGCCGTGGTCCTTTGTCTTCTTTTTCTTGGCATTCTTAATTTGCATTCTGCCGCATCGATGCGTAATCCAGACCTTTACCTCACGCAGCTCTACTGGGCTCTTATCGGTTGTGTGATTGTCGCTTCAATTAATCTTTTTGATTATCGAATCACTGAAAACCTTGCCTATCTTTTTTATTTTGCCATATGTATTGCACTTGTTTTGGTTTTAGTCGTTGGCAAATCAGCAGGTGGGGCTCGACGCTGGCTTGCGCTTGGACCCATTATTTTTCAGCCATCAGAAATAGCGAAGCTTGCAACAATCTTTTGTCTGGCACGATATTTTGGGCAGCGCCCAGGGGGCTATACTTTACGCGGTCTGGTTCGTCCTCTCAATCTCTCCCGGCCTATTTTTCTTCTGGGACTGCTGTTTTGGTCCTGGAGCAAACCATGGTTTGTGGATCCGATTGGCGAGTTGGCGCGAACACTTTCTGCACATTATGACAGGATGCCGGTGGAGGTGAATGAATTCCTCTGGTTTCGCTTATTGCTTTTAGGAGCATTGCTTGTGGTCTTAATGGTCACTTTTTATTTTGTTGATCAGATTGAAAGAAGGCAGGCGCTTTTAGAGCCATGGTCGAAAACGAAACGTAAGAAAATCGTTTTTCTTTGGGCTTTATTTTACGGGGTTTTGTTTTCATTTGTGATTCTGGCTTGGAATAATCCATGGCTGGTTGATCCGGTAGGCCATCTCTTGAATGTCCTCTGGTTGGAGGCGCGCCCAGGTGGCGCCTACACCGCATTAGACCCTGGTTGGGTGTTGCGCACTTTGATGTTGTTTTTGGCATTGATCTATCTGTCTTTAGGCGTTTGGGCGTGGCGTAATTTTAAAAAACAAAATATTGAAGATAAACTTATCGCGCCCATTGATTTACTCTTGTTGCCTACGGTTCTCATCATGGCTGAGCCAGATTTGGGCACAGCAGGCATCGTTGTACTGATTGGCATGACCATGATTTGGATTGTGGGGGTACAGATGCGCTCTCAAGTCATTATGCTTGGTTGCGGTTCGTTATTGGCGCTTATTGGTTGGTTTGGTGTGCTTAAGGAATATCAAAAACGACGCATTTTAACTTTTTTAGCCCCCGAAGAGGATATTACAGGGGCTGGATGGAACGCTTACCAATCGCTTATTGCGGTGGGCTCGGGGCGATGGTTCGGCAAAGGACATCGTGAGGGATCGCAAACGCAGCTTTCATTTTTGCCGGAGCAGCACACAGATTTTGCATTTAGCGTGTGGGCTGAAGAACACGGGCTCTTGGGTACTGTTGGGGTACTCTTGCTGTATTTTCTTTTTGTAGTGATTATTTTTAGAATCGCCATCGATGCGCGTGAACGTTATGGTGCACTCTTGGCCACGGGAATCGGTGCCCTTATTTTATGGCAAAGCTTAATTAACATCTCGATGGTGACCGGTATGTTTCCGGTTGTGGGTATGCCCTTGCCGCTTTTTTCGTATGGCGGTTCAAGCCTTTTGACGATTCTTTTTGGTGTCGGTTTTCTTTTCAGTATCTATTTACGCTGTCGCACACCTTAAAGGTGCGATTACTCCAAGTGCTTATTCAGCATGGAGTCGAGCTTGTCTTTTGAAATAAGCCCAACGGTTTGCTCAACCACTTCGCCGTCTTTAAAAAGCAATAAGGTGGGAATAGCGCGCACGGCATACTGTCCAGGGGTTTGCGGATGCTCATCAATGTTCATTTTGGCGACTTGTACACGACCTTTATAAGAGTCGGCCAATTCACTCAGGACGGGGGTTAAGGCGCGGCAAGGTGCGCACCATTCGGCCCAAAAATCGACCAACGTCAGGGTGCTTGATTGTAGGACATTTTCTGAGAAATCAGTATCGCTTACGGTTATGATATTATCACTCATGAGGCACGACTCCCTTTGTAGCTTAAGAATCTATCTAATATGAAGAGAAACAAAACAAAAATCAATCATTCTCTTTGGCGGATGGGGCGTTTTTTTGGCCAAGGCTCAGCTGCCAGGCCATTTCGGAGCTTCCCAAGGCACTGGCGATGCGTATTTTAAAACGCTCGCTTTGGGGCGTAATGACCAGTCTTTGCATCATATCCGTACTTGGAAAGCGAATGAGATAACATTTGTCAAAATGATCAATGTGTGGGTAGACGGCTTTAAGGTTTTCGTCCACCTTGACGGGAACGATCTCGGTGGGCTCCACAGAAACTTCATCGTCGGCAATCAAGGTGATACGCCAAATCGAATCGTTTTTGGCCAGATCATTCCATTTCACTTCTGGCGTAAAGATGGTCATAAAAAAATTGTGAAAATTCTCAACATCACCAGTTAAATCAACAAGTTCACGTTTTGTAATGGCGCCCCCGTGCCCATAAATATCTGGAAAAGCCACAGCAAAGGCGCGCCGAAATTCAGGTGAATGATAAGTGGCTGAAATAAATAGCTTTTGGTCAAAAACACGATAAATACTGCTGTCTCGTGTCCAAGTACCCAGGATATCAAGATATTCTTCCGCCTTGGGGGGAGCATCACTGCCGTTTAACACGGCAGGCCTCGGTGGTGTGCAGGCATAAAGCCCCAAAATCAGATTTAAACCGAGGCAGAGGGCCATCTTTTTGTGTAAGAATTTGATGAATATGGTGTGCATTTCTATGTGGTCATCTTACTTTGACTTGGTTAAAAAGCCAACATTTTAGAGTGCATAAGATGATGCAATCTTGCATTTCGGCCCCGTGTAGATGCAAGCAATTTCAAGGGACTTTTGCCTAGAGGCATGTTAGGAAATCGCAGGGCTTGTGATGAACGATTCAAATTTAGCATCGACACCGACACATCAGCATGAAGCGGCTGAGCCGATTGCGTTGGTGGGGATGGGGGGCTGTTTCCCCGATGCGGAGAATATCCCGACATTTTGGAAAAATATTTGTGCGGGGCATGTGGCGATTAAAGAGGTGCCACGAGAGCGCTGGAATCCGGAACTTTATTATCATGCGGAGCGCGGACAGAAAGACAAGACCTACTCGAAAATAGGCGCCTTTATAGAGTCTATACCTTTTGAGCGTAAGCTCTTTAGGATTCCTCCGCGGACACTTGAGGTTATTGATCCCATCCAAAAACTTGCCCTTACCGCAGTCCATCAGGCTTTCAGCGATGCTGGCTTAGAGCCGTTTTCCGGGGGAGAAGGAAGAGCTTTTAATCGTGAGCGCTGCGCGGTGATTATTGGCAACTCCATGGGCGGAGAGTACAATGGCCGCAGCATTCATCGTGCTTATTTTCCAGAGGTTTTGCAGGCATTGACCACGACAAGTGCCTGGCAAGATCTGAATCAGGCAGAGCGAGAGCATTTGAGTGATGAGTTTGAGCAAGCTTATAAAGCCTCAACTCCGGAGATCACTGAAGATACAATGCCTGGCGAATTGGCCAATTGTATCGCTGGACGTATTGCCAATGTTTTTGATTTATGTGGGCACAATTTTACAACGGACGCAGCCTGTGCTTCTTCTCTGGCGGCAGTTCAGGCAGCGGTACATACGTTGCGTGCAGGTGAAGTGGATGTTGTTGTTGCCGGTGGCACCGATAGTCAAATGGATCCCCCGAGTTTTATCAAGTTTTCGCAGATCGGTGCACTCTCTGCTGAGTTAAGTGCGCCTTTTGATGCACGGGCCAGTGGTTTTGTGATGGGGGAAGGCGTGGGCATGCTCGTGCTCAAGCGCTTGCGCGATGCGGTGGCTGATGGCGATAGAATTTATGCGCAAATATTAGGCATCGGTTGTGCCAGTGACGGTAAGGGAAAAGGCATCACTGCACCAAATCCGCGCGGCCAGCGCTTGGCCATTACGCGTGCTTACGAGCAAGCTGCAGTGCCGATAGAAAGTGTGGGACTTTTCGAAGCCCACGGCACATCAACCCCGGTTGGTGATGGTGTTGAAGTTGCGGTTTTGAGTGAGTGTTTAAAAAATTCAGGAACGTCGCAACGAGAGATCCCTATCGGTTCGATTAAATCGATGATTGGGCATCTTAAAAGCGCGGCGGGCGTTGCCGCACTGATCAAGACCTCTTTGGCGATTTATCACCGGACCTTGCCTCCGAGTGCCAATTTTAAGGCACCACCTCCGAACTCTCTTTTGTCTGAAGGGTATTTGAAGGTAAACACACAGACGCGTGAGTGGAATGACGAAGCAGACGCCCGACGCGCAGGTGTGAGTGCTTTTGGTTTTGGCGGTACGAATTTCCACGTGGTGCTTGAAGAATCTGGTGCCAGGAGCACATCAAATCACATCGTTCGTCACACCGATTCCAAAGCAAGTTATGAGGTTAAATCAGTACAAAGTGGGGCCTCGGCAGGAAATGAGCAGATTCTAACTGAAATCACGCAGCTCTTCGCAGAGCAAACCGGATACGATGTTGAAGATTTAGATCCAGAATACCAACTCGAAGCTGATTTAGGGATTGATACTGTTAAGCAGGCGGAAATTTTTGGTTTGATTCGGGAAAAATATAATTTAGCGCAGGAACAAGAATTTTCCCTGGCAGAGACATCCACATTGAAAGCCATTGTTGACTACGTTGTGACGCGCTCGACAGGCGAGGGCGGGGGATCTGCTTCGACCGAGCCCAGCATAGAAGTTTTGCCTCCCAACGTGCCGTCGATAGGGCCACGCGTTTTATCCTTTGGCGGGCGTGATAAGGCGGCACTTTTTGAGGAAGCCCATAAGAAACTTGCGGCATGTGAATCCATTGAAGACTTTGTGGGCAACAACAATGAAACGACAGAGGAGTCTTGTCGTTTGGCTTTTGTGGCTGAAGATTTAGAGGCCGCGAAAAGCGCATTGGGCACTGCTGAAACAAAGCGTGCTCGAATGTTGGCGGCTCGAGGTATTTTTCTTTCCGAAAATCCGGGTTTATCACAAAGTGGTAAAATCGCATTTTTGTTTCCCGGCCAAGGTTCACAGTATCTGTGCATGTTCGAGGACTTGGCAGAGCGTTATCCGGTTGTGGCAGATACTTTTGCTGAGGCCAACAGGATTCTTGAACCGCTGATTGGTCAGTGTTTGACCGATATTGTCTGGACGCATGCTGACGATGAAGAGAGTAAAGCGCGGGCCAATGCGGCTCTTAAGCAAACAGAAATCACACAGCCGGCCATGCTTACCGCTGATGTCGCGATGTTTCGTTTGCTTGCCGAATACGGTGTGAAACCAGATATGGTTGCCGGGCATTCTCTTGGCGAATATGGCGCCTGTGTTGCCGGAGGCGTTTTAAGTTTTGCCGATGCACTCTATGCGGTGAGCGCTCGAGGGCGCGAAATGGCGGGTGTTGAGGTTCCTGATACAGGTAAAATGGCAAGTATTTCAGGTCCTGTCACGAAAGTGGATGAAGTGCTGGCGGGCGTTCCTGGCTATGTGATTGCAGCAAATAAGAACTGTCCAACACAGACGGTGATTGCCGGCGAGAGCCAGGCGGTTGAGATTGCCGTGAAAGAATTCGCAGCATTGGGCATTGATGCGCAGGAGATACCGGTTTCGCATGCTTTTCATTCCAAGATTGTGGCGCCGGCTTCAGAGCCTTTGGCACGGGTTTTAAGTGGTTTGGATATTCAGGCCCCCACATTGCCCATTCTTTCGAATGTTCATGCGGATTACTATCCGAAAGAAAAAGACGAAATCGTCAAACTGTTAGCCAAGCAACTTGAGTCACCGGTTGAATACATTGCTCAAATAGAGCGTATGTACGCTGAAGGGGCCCGACTTTTCGTTGAGGTGGGACCTAGACGGGCCAGCACCGGATTTGTTCGCAGTATTTTGGGGAAAGCCGAATATGTTGCAGTGGCGACAAATCATCCGAAAAAACCCGGCGTGGACTGTTTTCTCGAAGCCTTAGCCTGCTTGGTCAGTGAGGGCTATGGTGTGCGCGATCCTGAGGCGGCCGGGGTCATCGAAGACTCTCCGGTGAGTATGCCCAGCCATGCTCAGAAGGTTCAGGCAGCGCAAAAGGATTCCGGGGCTTCAGCGATGCAGCACGCAGGAGGTGAAAAAGCTTCTGAAGATGCGATATGGATCAGTGGAATCTCTGTGCTTGCACCAAAAGCGCAACCGGTTGAGCCTATGGGGGTGGATGCGTTTGCTGAGCTTTTAAATGGGCACAACTTTATTGAGTCTGTTCACGAGAGCAAAAAGCAGGAAGTGCTTGATAAGAATGTGACTCGCTTAAATAAAGCAAACGGTGTCTTTGAGCCGCTCAAGGCATTAAGTGAAGTGCTTCAGCTCTTTGCCTCAGTGGGTGATATCGATTTAGCTGCCGATTATGGTGTTGATGAGGGTTTTGTTGATGCGCTCGATAAAACAAGTCATCTGGCCATTGCTACGGGGATCGATGCGTTACGCGATGCAGGTTTACCCTTGCATCGGTATTACCGGACCACTTCGACAGGAAAACGTTTGGCAGATCGGTGGGGTTTGCCGCCGCGTTTGGCGAAGAGAACGGGCATTGTTTTTGCTTCGGCTTTCCCTGGCCTGGATCGCCTTATCGATGATGTCTCTCAGCATGTGGCAAGTCAGTTTCGCGGCAACCTTTCACAGATGCTTGCTCGGGTACAGGATGGTCTTGAGAAGATCCCATTAGAGCCTTCGCATAGAACGGCGGTGCGCGAGCTTTTTAGCGAACATTTAGATGTCTTGTCAGAAGATAAAAACCCGTATGAGTTTAGCCGAAAATTTCTATTTAGAATTCTTTCCATGGGGCATGCACAATTGGCACAGGTGATTTGTGCGCAAGGTCCAAATACACAAATCAATGGTGCATGTGCATCAGGACCACAGGCATTGGCGATAGCAGAGGACTGGTTACGTTTAGGTCGATGCGATCGTGTTGTGATTGTCAGTGCGGATGACGTGGCCAATGAAACGATGTTCCCTTGGATAGGGGCAGGGTTTTTAGCTGCAGGTGCAGCAACGGTTGAGTCGGATGTGCAAAAAGCAGCGGTGCCTTTTGGTACACACCGCAATGGTATGATTCTTGGTTCTGGCGCTTCGGCTTTTGTTGTTGAACGTGCCGGCAGTGTACAAGAACGAGGTTTAAACGGGATTGTTGAGCTCCTTGCCACAACAATGGTGAACAGTGCTTTTCACGGAACGCGTCTTGATGCTGAATTTATTAAAGAGGCTTTTGATGACGTCATTAAAAAAGTTGAAAACAAAACCGGTTCTAAGCGTATCGATTTTGCTTCGCGCTGCTTTTTTATGTCGCACGAGACCTATACGCCAGCAAGAGGTGGGAGTTCGGCCGCTGAAATTGAAGCGCTTCGTTTTGCATTTGGCGAGGCCGCGAACCAAGTCCTGATTGCAAATACAAAAGGTTATACAGGGCATCCCATGGGGGCGTCTTTGGAAGATGTTGTGGCCATTAAAGGATTACAGCGACAAGTCCTACCGGCGATAGCGAATTTGCATGATGTTGACCCTGATTTTGCCGACTTGAATTTTGCTCAGGGGGGCGAAATCGATGCAGCGTATGCTTTTCGATTTTCCGCCGGGTTTGGTTCACAGATTGCGATTTCGGCATATGGGAAACTGGCAACACAAGAGGAACGCTTACTCGATCCTGGAAAGTATCAGCATTGGTTAAATGATATTTCGGGACGAGAAGATGCGGCATTAGAGATTGTTGATCGGACACTTCGAATATCGGAATCGGGAGGTCTTGAAGCTTGGGAATTAGGTGTGCCATCTTTGGTTTGCGTGGATTTTGTGTCAAATGCAGCCGAGCCCTCTCCTGCGATTCAAGCATCGGCGCCGAGAGAAGAACCCCCAGAGGTAAAACCGGTCGAGCCAATGCCTACTTTAGATGCAGCTGGGTTACTGCATGAGGTGCAAGAGCTTTTTGCGGAACAAACAGGGTACGAACTTGAAGAGCTTGAGCCGGAGTATCAACTTGAGGCCGACCTGGGCATTGATACGGTTAAGCAGGCGGAAATTTTTGGGGTGCTTAGAGAACAATTCAATATTCCAAATGAAGTGACTTTTGATCTTGCTTCGGTACAGACCTTAAGTGCGGTGGTCGATTTTCTGATGGAACAAAAGACAGAAAGCACGGGCACGCCTCCAGAGCCGGCGCCGGCTGACGCCACAAGAGATGCTGAGTCGATAAGCGAGCAACCTTCCGAACAGCCCCCTGGGATAGAGGCTGATGCGAATGTGTTGACAGAAATTCAGGACCTATTTGCCCAGGAGACAGGTTATGAGATCGATGAACTTGAACCTGATTACCAATTAGAAGCTGATTTGGGGATAGATACGGTTAAGCAAGCGGAAATCTTCTCAGTGATACGTGAACGTTATGGCATACCGAATGATGTCACTTTTGAGTTAAGCGAAATACAGACGCTTCGAGCCATTTCAGATTTTGTTGCAGGGCATCGACACGGTGATTTTGTCAAGGCGACATCGGCGTCCGAGGCTGATGCGTCACCCCCTGCGATTTCGGTACAGCCAGAGGCGGAACCGATTGCAAGTCCAAGTCCAAGTCCAAGTCCTCAAGAGGTTGGTTCAGAAGAGCTGCAGAAAGGTGATCATCTGCTGCTGGAAATCCAAAAACTTTTTGCGGATGAAACGGGTTACGAACTTGAAGATCTTGATCCAGAGCACCAGCTTGAAGCCGATTTAGGCATTGATACGGTTAAGCAAGCAGAGGTTTTTGGAGTCATTCGGGAACGCTATGGATTGGCGCAGGAAGAGAATTTCGATTTAGGGGCGATTCAAACGATTGCGGCCGTGCATACTTATATTGCCGGACGCTTACAAGGGAAAGAGGGGAGGGCGGACCCTCAGCCAGTCTCCGAAGGTGTGGCAGCTGAAATTGTTGAAAGCAGAGCCTCGAAGGATATTCCGGAGACGAGTCATGTCGCAAATGAATCACTTTTAGAGGAAATGAAAGAACTTTTCGCTGCACAAACAGGCTATAGCGTGGATGAACTGGATCCCGATTATGAGCTTGAAGCCGACCTTGGTATAGACACGGTCAAACAGGCTGAAATACTTGGCCTGGTGCGCCAACGTTATGGCTTTGCTCAAGATGAAAATGTTCAGCTTTCGCAGATACAGACATTAAATAAACTTGTCGATTATGTCAGGCAGAAGACTGAGGATGCGCCTGAGGATAGGGCAGAGCAACTCGACGAATTGAGTGATGTTGCTCCTGTGTCGAGTGTCAAGGAAAGCGATTCTGGGCAATTTGGTGCATTGAAAGTTCAACTTGAAGAGTTGCCTCTTATTTTGGGTGCTGCGCGAACCTGCCGAGATCGTCATGTTCTCCTTTTGAGTGCGGAGGGAGATAGTCGACAAATCGTTCTTAAAGCAGCTTTGGAAAGCCGAGGGGCTAAAGTTCGTGTTTGTGCTGATTTCTTATCAAAGGCACCGGAGAGCTGGGAGGAATTGGTTGTTGATGGCGAAGGCCACATTGCCGATGACCTTTTCGTCCTCATTCCGGAAAATGATGATTGGAGCGCAACGGGCATTAGCGCACAAACCGAAGCGATTTTCTTTTTAGCGCGGGCTATGGCGCGTCAGTCGAAAGACTTAAGCACAAAGTCGATTGTCGTTTTAGGACGCTCGAGAGGAGTTCTAAGTCATGGTCCTCTCTCTGCGCAAAATCTTTTGCTCGGTGGTGCTGCAGGGATTGTTAAAAGTATCGCCAAGGAGTGGGAGTGCAAAGCGTTGGCGCTCGATTTAGATTTTAGCTTGTCGATTGATGATAGTTTTGAAACAGCGTTGAATGAGTGGCTTTCTGATGGGCCGATTGAAATCGGTTATATTAAAGGCAAGCGTTATACGTTGAAAGCCAGAGAAGAATTATCCCTGGAGACTCAAAGCCTTAGCAAGAATGATTTGGTTGTTGCGACCGGAGGTGCACGTGGTGTGACCTTTAGCCTTATATATGAATTGGCTAAGCGGGGGCCTTTTCGCCTTATTATCCTGGGGCGTACTCGCGCAATGGCACAAAGTGAAAGTCCTTTGGGAGATTTACAAGCCGCCGAGCAGAAAGAGCTTGCTCGTGCGAGTTTGCTCTCAGCAGGTGAAAAAGCCACTCCTTTGAACATCAGGCGCTGGCTTGAAAAAGAAGAGCAACGTCTTGTTGTTTCAAATAATATAGAGTCGTTGCGAAAGCTTGGCTGTGAAGTTGAGACAGCGATTTGTGATGTTTCTAAGCGTGATGAGGTTAAAGACACGATTGAGACGATCTCCAAACGCTACGGGCGTGTGGACTTAGTTTTACATGGGGCAGGATTAGAGGAATCAAAATTTATTCAAGATAAAGATGAGAGCGCTTTTGCCCGGGTTTTTGCACCCAAGGCACAGGCAGCTCTGATTCTCTGGGAAGAGCTGCAGCCAAAGCGTATGGTGTGTATGGGCTCTGTGGCAGGGCGTTTTGGTAATGCGGCGCAGGTTGATTATGCCGCAGCAAATAATTTAATGTCCGCTTTAGCGGGGAATGGTGAAACCCATGTTTTAAATATTGCGTGGACAGCGTGGGGTGATGTGGGCATGGCAACACGGGGCTCCATCAGAAAAGTGCTGGAGGATGCGGGTGTAGAGCTTTTGCCGGTCGAGGTTGGAGCGCGTATCGGTGCGGATCTGATCGCAAGTCAAGTGAGTGGCGAGGTTGTTGTTGCAGGAGAACTTGGTTCTTTTGCGCCTGCCGATGATAAACTCAAAGAGAAAGTCGTCCCCGCGACAGACAATATCTTTTTCGAGCGCATTTTTGAAGAAGCGGGCAAAACAATTTATTCCCGTCATTTTGATGTGAAAAAAGATCTAGGTTTAGACCATCATCGAATTAATGGTGTACCGGTCTTGCCCGGGGTTTTAGGCATAGAGCTCATGGCGCAGGCTGCCCGGCAACATTTTTCCCAAGAGATTTTTGAACTCGAGGATGTCGAATTTAAGTTGCCGTTAAAAATGTTTCGAGATGAACCCGTTGAAGTCTGCGTTGAAATTGTATGGCATGAAAACAGAGCAAGGGTAGAACTTACCTCCGTGTTCCAAGGACCTAAAAAGTCGATGAAGAGAGAGCATTTCAAAGCAACAATTATTTTAAATGCAGAACCGTCTCTTGCACCTGCACTGCCTAATTTTATCGATAAAGAATACTCAGACATCACCATTCAAGACGCTTATAAACGTTATTTCCATGGGCCGCGTTTTAAGGTCATGAAAGAGCTTTTATCTTGGAATAAGAGTTCACTGATCAGTGCGCTCGTTCACGATAGACCTGTATGGATGGACAAGATAGATCACGGAGATTTTTGTACACTTCCACTTGTTCGCGAGGGGGCATTTCAAACGGCGGGGCTTTTTGAAATGGTACACTATGATCGAATGGCTCTGCCGGCAGGCGTTAAAAAAATTGTGCTGCGGCGGCAGCCCGAATTCACAGAAGCGGTTTATACTTTTATCAGAAAAAATACAGAAGCGGGCAGCGGTTTAAATTTTGACCTTTGGTCTCTTGGTTCCGATGGAGAAATTATCGATTATATGGAAGGCTATCAGACCGCAAAATTACGTGATTTTAGTCCCGAAGAGTGTTTTGCAAAACCAAAGAAAGAAATGCCGGAGGATAATCATAGGTGGCAGCTTCTGAATATCTCTGAAGCCAAGAGTGTTATTGAGCAGGGCGAGGATGAAATCCTAAAGCTCCTCAGTGGAGGAGAAAAAGAGATTTTTGATGGTTTTGATAAGGAAAAACGTCGAAGTGAATGGCTTGCTGGAAGAATGGTGCTCAAAAGACTTGTTAGGGAACTTTGGTTTGGCATGTCTGGAACGATATTGCCCTACGGCGATATCATTGTTTATAACGATGCAGCAGGAACACCACATTTGGATGTGGTTGGTGCGCCCGAGCTGAATCGTGCCAGTATTTCTATTTCACACCGTGATGAAATTGCAGTTGCATCATGTATTCTTGACCAAGGGTTGCGTGCAGGTATTGATGTTGAAAAAATAGTAGAGCATCACAGCTCATTTATGAATACCTACTTCAGTGCAGCAGAACAAAAAATGATTGATTCGGCAGAGGATTCTTCCTGGTTTATCAATGCCTCCTGGGCGGTGAAAGAGGCATGTTTGAAAGCTCTTGGGATAGGCGCTACAGTTGACTTTAGGCATATCGAAGTGCGTTTTTTAGGGCAGCACTGGCAGGTTGAATTGAATGGAGATGCTCGGGAGCGCTCTGAGCGATTAGGGGTGATTGGAATAACAACGATGGTCGAGCAGAAGCAAGGCTATGTTGTTGCACGAGTCGCTTTAACATTATCGCCTAATGCGATAGCGAATGGATAGATGAGTGAGGTTGGGTAAGTCATATGGCAATTGAAATGGAACTATCAGCACCATCGCTTTTGATTGCGGTGCCGCAGCTCGGCGATCCCAATTTCAAAAAAGGTGTTATTCTCGTCGTCGATCATGGTGATGATGGAACGATGGGACTCTTGATCAACCGCTTTGTGGACATTAATTTGGGAGAGTTTTTCGCCAGTCATAATATTAGGTTTCATGGTGACCCATCGTTGCAAGTTTGTCAGGGGGGGCCTGTCGAGCCGGAGCGCGCGTTTATCCTGCATTCATCCTCACACGAAGGCCCCGAAACAGAATCTGTTCTTGGCGATGTTCGTTTAAGCTATTCGTTGGAGTCTTTAGAGCTTTTGGCTGAGGATCCCCCCGAGCGCCTGCGTTTTTATTTGGGTTATGCGGGATGGGGACCAGGGCAGCTGGCAGAAGAAGTGACAAGCGGTGCATGGCTTGTCACAGAGCCTTCTGAGAATTTGCTTTTTGACACGCCTATGGACGATATTTGGGAGTATGCATTACATGAGTTGGGGATTGACCCAATCCAGCTGATGTTCAGTGGCTCTATTCATTAGTGTCTACGGGCTTTTGTGTCGCACCTTGATAGCCAGCAGGCCCTTTACTTATTTCCGCCCTACGCAGCACCACCGTGATTTTTTGCTGATGCCTTTTGAGATGCAGCATAATCTGTGAATGCAGGGGGCCGCGCACAAGCATGATCACTTGTGCCAGGGTGAGTCCTTTGGTGGGTTTACCGTCAATGGCTTCAATGACATCGCCGACTAATATTTTGGACTCCTCTGCAGGGCTTTTTTTATGAATGAATGTGATGACAGGGCTTTCTTTGCGGATTTCGAGCTCTACACCTAAACCATAGAATTGTTCCGGAAACGATTCTATGGTTTTCGTCTCGGAGCATTGTGTGAGTATCGGTAATGCCAAGAGTAGAAGATAATAATGTGCGTTTTGTTTCATTTCTGGATTTGCTTTAATGCTTTCGCAATTCGCGCAAGTGCCTCTTCAATTTCATCTGTCGATGTTGCAAAAGACATACGTATAAAACCTTCAGCTCCAAACCCCATTCCTGCAACACTGGCAACGAGTGCCTCTTCAAGCAAGTATTCACATAGCTCTATGCTGGTTTTTAATGAACCTCCGAGATAGTCTTGGAAATCAGGAAAGATGTAAAAGGCACCTTCAGGCTTTACAACCGAGACCTGAGGCAATGCACCAAGACCTTCAAATATTAAATCGCGACGCTCCCTAAAATGAGAGTGCATGTCCTGTGCTTTGTCTTGTGCCCCACTTAAAGCAGCACAAGCGGCGGCTTGAGCAATCGAGCATACCCCGGAAGTTGATGCACCCTGTATTCGACTCATGGCGCCGATAAGATCTGGTGGTCCGATAAGAAAACCGATACGCCATCCGGTCATGGCGTAGGTTTTAGATACGCCATTAATCAAGAGAATACGTTCTCTGAGGTTGGGCGCAGCATGATAAATACCCGTGAAGGCACCCTGGTAGCATAGACCATGATAAATATCATCGGAAACAACGTAACATTGTGGGTATTGTTCCAGTAGATCGGCCAGAGCTTCATAAAACTCAAAGGGGTAAACCGAGCCTGTTGGATTGTTGGGGCTGTTTATAAACAACAATTTTGTTTTAGCAGAGAGCACTTTTTCAATGGTCTCTATTTCTGGGGTGAAGTTGTTGTTTGCTTCTGTGGGAATAATTTTTGTTTCGGCACCCTGTAGGTGAATCATATCGGGGTAACTCACCCAGTATGGTGCGATCACAGCGGCTTCATCGCCGGGGTTAAGCATTGCGTGACAAAGATTAAAAAGGGCGTGTTTTGCGCCCGCACAGACCATGGTTTGTGCCGGACGTATTGAGGTGCCATATACTTTTGAGGCAAAGTCGGCAATGCATGCACGCAGCTTGGGCGTGCCGGCGACGGGTGTGTATTTCGTTTGGCCATCGACTAAAGCCTTGCGCGCAGCATCTTTGATATGTTCAGGCGTATCGAAATCGGGTTCGCCAGCAGCAAGAGAAATGATATTTTTACCTTCAGCCTTCATCGCTTTGGCACGAGCAGACATGGCCAGAGTGGCAGAGGGTTTGACTTTATTCAGGCGCTCAGCAATGT
Source organism: Myxococcota bacterium (assembly GCA_030749035.1). Lineage (GTDB taxonomy): Bacteria > Myxococcota > XYA12-FULL-58-9 > XYA12-FULL-58-9 > JASMKV01 > JASMKV01. The sequence goes on from JASMKV010000505.1 coordinate 18,452, forward strand.
TCATTTCTTATATTTTCCTTTGAGCGCTTCTTCAACATGTTCAGGGACCAAGCCAGTGACATTGCCAGCAAAACGCGCAATTTCACGAACGAGGTTGCTTGAAACATAAAAATGTTCTTCACCGGTCATCATAAAGACTGTTTCGCATTGTGGAAAAAGTCTTTTGTTCATATGGGCCATTTGAAATTCATATTCGAAATCGGAAATAGCGCGTAATCCACGGACAATCATATGCGCATTTTGTTGTTGGGCAAAATCCATCAAGAGTCCGTCAAAGGCATCAACCTTGACCCTATCAGCATATTCTTTGGGAACACTTCTGGAAATTTGCTCAAGACGTTCCTCCACACTAAAGAGTGAGGTTTTTTGAACGTTGTGGGCAATAGCAATAATCAATTGATCTGAAATGCTTAGAGATCGTTGTATAATATTGAGATGCCCATTGGTAATGGGATCAAATGAACCAGGGTAAATTGCCAGTTTCATGCGGCGCTCCTTCTACTCCATAAAGAAACTTAGCGCGGTATCGCCAAAGATGCGAGACTCTTTACACCTAAGATTAAAATAGTTATTTTCAAGCGTTTTTTTGGCAGAATGCTCATAGACCACAAGTCCTTCTGGATTGAGAAGCGTGTTTTGACGCATCCACGCCCAAATCTCCTCTGCATGAGAGCCTTCATAAGGGGGATCCAAAAATACAATATCAAAGGTTTTAGCCTGACGGTTGAGTCTTTTTAAGGTGTGCAGCGCAGATGTTTTGAAAAGGGTATATTGTGCCTTGGTGACGAATTCGAGATTTTTTTGCAGCGTTTTAAGAGCTGATTTATCCGGTTCAGCAAAAGAGCAATGTTTGGCCTGGCGCGAGAGCGCTTCAATACCCAGAGCACCGGTTCCAGCAAAAAGGTCCAGGATTTCGCCATCGATGACTTTTTCGCCTAAGATTGAAAATAAAGATTCCCTTATTCGATCAGAAGTGGGCCTGGTATTTTGTGATTTAGGGGCAAAGAGTCGACGCCCCTTTAATGTTCCTGAAATGATTCGCACGGATGTATTTGTAACCAAGCTTTGTGTAGAGATCTACTCGTTTTCTTCAAGTGTTTCGAGCATATTGTGGACTTCTTCGGTGCGAACTTTTCCTTCGAATTCAAGGTGTGCATTCATATCAAGAAGTGTTTTGCTCGTTGCGGCGATGTTGCCGATACCATCGGTCTCTAAGGCCACCATCATATGAAAGTCGCCCTGATGAAGAGTCGCGGTCTTGAGATGGACATTCCCCAAACCGCTTTCATGGGCCAAGTCCTCAGTCTTTTCAGGCTCAAGCAGTGAGCCTTCCAGCCGTAGGGTACCCGAGCTCTTTAAGGTGTCTTCGATATCTGCAAAGTTGGCAGAAAAATGATCAAGATTAATTGCAACTCGACTTCCAGGTTCGATACCGACGGTTTTGGGAATCAAGGCCTCAAGCCCAGCGCCTTCATCTGGTGTCGGCGCCGCAATCGTGATGTGACCAGCATCAAGAGTTCCCAGAACATAAAAATCCTTAGCGGAAAATTGAACTTCACTTTCATCACCGATACTAAGGTGCTCAAGCGCCATTTCTATTTCAGCTTGCGGTGCCAGGTCTAAGGATATTTGAGGACCAACAATATAAAACGAAGCGTCGTTCGCAATGGCTTTGGCCTTGATCGTCGCTTCACCGGGTTGCGTTGAGCTTATGCTCCATTTGGTGCCATCGACATTAATCTTGGCCGAACCTGCAATATCCACCTGTTTAAATTCCAGATTATAATTGGCGTTTTCAAGCTCTCCCGCCAGGTTCTTATCGATGAGAGGAGGCGCAATGACCGCTCCAGAAATTTCAGAAAAAATTGAATCCGTGATTTTGACTTCACCATTCGAGTTTAATTCCAGATTACCTTTTATCAATGCATGCTCGAGGGCAATGATTGTTGGTGTCTTTTCAGCATCGACGACAGGCGGTGCTATAATACCTTTTAATTCGCCCTCTAAATGGGGCATTTTCAAGAAGAATTCCTCGGGTTCATGACCTCCGACTCTGAGTTGGAGGGACGCATTTTCAACTTTAGCGTTTGTGATACTGATATCACCGCTAGGCACTTTACCATTCAAATTGAGGTCGGATGTGTTGATGTCATTTAGTTTCATTTCAACTTGTGGCGGTGCACCGTTCGATCCTGCTTTGACTTTGATTTCAACATTGATCGAGCTTTCTCCCAGTTCCACACCCAAGTCTTTTTTACCTAATTTTAAGGAAGAGATATTGGCAGCGCCACTGATCGTAAAATTCTCAGGGGTGCCATTGACCTTTAATTCGCTGCCTTCAGCAAACGAAATAAATTGGCCATCGCCAAGTTGCAAGGTCGTGGGTTTAAGCTCGGTATGACTTACGAGAAGCGAAGCCTGTGTTAAGTCGAACATACGACTCACGTCAGAACTGTTATTTGTCCTCGTTCGTGTATTTGAAGCGCTGGCACTGGCATTGGAGGTACTTCCACCAGTGTTTGTCTCTGTTGCGGCGTTCGAAGAAGAACCGGCATTGTTTTGGGGCAAGGCGGCGTCCAGCAATTCCTGGGCGTTAATTTCGATAGGCTGGCCTAAAGAGGGGAATTGACGGTTTAATTGCTTAAGAAAGGCCTTTTCCTCAAGAGGTATCGTTTTAGAACCAAAAATGGTTGAGGTCAGGATGTCCGGAATATAGTC
>JASMKV010000506.1 GCA_030749035.1 Myxococcota bacterium
GAGATGGTAAAGAGCATATCGCCAGGACTGGCCATGGTGCGGAGTTGATAGAGAAACACACTCTCGTACGAGATGTCGTTGGCAATCGCTGTAATTATTTCGGTGCAGGCGCTTAAGCTCACAACTTTGGGTACAAGCTCGGTGTCGGTTTGAACACACTTGGAAACATCACAGAGCAAGTGGTTCGAGATGGCTGTTGAGCCGCCATTGCCACAGGCAAAAATGGTCGAGCCTTGACGAATGCGTTCTTCGAGAAGACTTGCGACTTCTGTGAGTGCTTCGGGGTCAATCGAGAGCATGCCTTTATGAAGGAGATCGGCATAGCCTTGGTGATATTGGCTCATGGTGTCAATTTGTTGCTCGGGAAATAACATGGTTTCCTACCTTTTTCGCTGTTTGGCGGCTAGATATAGGCAGAGCCCGTGTAAAAAACAACCTCTTTATCTGCCCTGCAATCGGTGTTTTAGTGGGTATTTCATGGGCCCCAAGAGCGCAAAGGAAGCACGATGACCTCGCTGGATGATTTACGTCTTAAATGCTTAAGCATCGATGGTCGTGGGTATCCCAATTATAAACAGATTGCCGGCTCCTACGCGGCCAAGGGCTTTACACTTTTTGTCGACCACGTGCAGGGGGACCCTTTTGCGTCGCCGAGTCGCTTGCGGGTCATCGTCGATGCACTATCTGCCAACTTACCCGATTGGAGCTATGCAACGCCAACCCAACGCATCGCCTCTGCGGATTTCATGAACCGTTTGCTCTCGGCGTATTTTTTTAAGCAAAGCCAACATCGTGGCAGTGGCAAAAGCGGCATGCTGGATATTCTTCGGCCAGGCCAGGAAGTTTTGGCACGCACTTCTGTGCAGGTTTATGCCGATGGCCGTGTGGAGGCACGTTTTCGCGCCGGCTTACCGGCCCAAGGCCGTCGTATCCTGGGACGTCAGGCTGCCGCGCTCGTGTCTGAGGATATCCCGCAGGCGGTGCAGCAAACGCTGAGCTCAGCATCGTTTACGCCAGGTGCCTTGGAAGAGCATGTGCGCTGCGTTGAAGACGCCCAGATGTTGCGCCAGCAATTAAATGCACGCGGGCTCATCGCCTTTATTGCCGATGGCGCGATTTTGCCCAGGGCCTCGGGGGTTGATGAGAGGCCGTTAAATGCGAAAAACGCCAAGCCCTTTAAAGGGCCCGAATATTTGCGCGTAGAGTTGGATTCGCAGCATTCGGGTCCCATCAAAGGTTTAGGTATCCCTGCGGGGGTGACCCTGATTGTCGGTGGCGGCTACCACGGCAAGTCCACACTTTTACGGGCCATAGAGCGGGGCGTGTATGACCATATTCCTGGTGATGGTCGCGAAATGGTGGTGAGTATCGAGGATGCGGTGAAGGTGCGCGCCGAGGATGGCCGGGCCATTTGTGGTGTCGATATCTCCAACTTCATCAACAATCTGCCCAACGCGCAAAAGACCGACGCGTTTGTCTCGGAGAACGCCAGCGGCTCTACATCGCAGGCCGCCGCAATTGTCGAAGCCTTAGAAGTTGGCGCCAAATGTATTCTTCTTGATGAAGACACCTCGGCCACCAATTTTATGATCCGTGATGCCAGGATGCAGGCTCTGGTCAAAAGTCAGGATGAACCGATCACGCCATTTATTGATCGGACAAGACAACTTTTTGATGCGCATGGGGTGTCAACCATTTTGGTGGTTGGGGGTGCGGGGGATTATTTCGATGTGGCCGATGAGGTCATTGCCATGCGCGAATATGAACCCCACGTGGTGAGTACGCAAGTTAAAAGCATTGCCGAAGCGATGCCCAGCAAGCGCCAGGTGGAGAGTCCAGAGTGGCAAGCGCTTGGTGCCAGGATGCCCGATGCCCAAAGTATTGATGCACGCAAAGGTCGCAAAGATGTGAGCATTAAAGCTTACGCTAAAGAGCGTGTCCTTTTTGGTCGCCAGGAAGTGGACTTAAGTGCCCTTGAGCAGCTCGTTGAAATAGGACAGGCCAGAGCCATCGCGCAGGCGCTGCTTTGGGGGAAAGGGCAGGCCTTTGCCGGGCAAACATCGTTGGCGCTTGCGCTTAGACAAATTCATGAGAGGCTCTCGACAGAAGGACTTGACGTCATGGAGCGTCGACCTGGC
>JASMKV010000507.1 GCA_030749035.1 Myxococcota bacterium
AAGATACATTGAAATTGCCTTCTCTGTTTCCCCATCAAACACAATTCGACCGCCATTCATATAAATAACTCTGGAACACAGCTCCCTAACTTGCCCTAAAGAATGGGAAACAAAAACAATAGTCTTTTTATCGGAAAAAAGTTTTCTTGTTCTGGCTAGCGCTTTTTTGCGAAAGGCCACATCACCAGCTGAAAAAATTTCATCAAGCAAATAAATATCTGCATCAAAATCGCATGCCACCGAGAACCCCAGCCGTGCACGCATCCCTGAGGAATATGTATTGATTGGCGCATCAATAAAATCACCAATCTCTGCAAATTCGACAATGGACTTCGTTCTTTCTGGCATTTTATAATGTGGAAGCCCAAAAATAGCTGCGTTAAGCTGTACATTTTCCCGGCCTGTTAAGTCACCCCTGAAACCTGCTCCCAACTCTAAAAGGGGTATCAACTTTCCGTTAACCACAATTTCTCCCTCTTCGGGCTCAATAACCCTGGCCAAAACCTTTAAAAGCGTGCTTTTACCGGCCCCATTCGGTCCAATCACCCCCAGACACTCTCCCTTTTCCACACGCAGGGAAACACCATTAAGGGCCCAAAACTCATCATAATGGCTTTGCGTGAAAAAATGGGTCACAAAATCCTTTAAAGTATTTACTTTACGGATGTAGCGCCGATATTTCACGCTCAAGTCTTTAACTTCAAGAGCCCATCGACTTTCAATAACGGATAAATGCTTAGGCATAATAAAGAAACTTCTTTTCAGTCATCATAAACACTGTGAACCCAAGAGCAAATATACATAATGATAAAATCAAGCCAGTCAGCCAAGTCTCTATCGTTGGGCATTCCGCATTATAAATTAATTGGCGCAAAGAAATGATAGGGTAATAAGCGGGATTTAACTTCAGATAATACTGTACACGTTCGCTAAACATCGACGGATTATAAAGAATAGGTGATAAATAGAAGAGGGCTCGCAACAAAACACTACTCAAGTGTGTGAAATCCCGAAAAAAAACATTTGCTGAGCACATCAGCAACCCGGCCCCGGAGGACAGAATAAACAATATTCCAAGAGCAAAGGGCGCCAGTAAATAATAAAAACTTACACCCCATCCGGTAACAATGGCGATAACAAAATATGCCACCAGAAAAAACAAGAGATTAATCAAATTTGAAATAAAAATCGAAAAAGGGAACACCAGTTTCGGAATATAAATTTTCTGCAACAAGGCCTTATTTGATATGATGCAATTCTGCCCCCGAGTTACGGATTGCTCAAAAAAGAGCCAGGACATTAGTCCTGACAGCAAAAAGAGAGCATAGTTTTCTTCCTGTATACGGCCAAATCTTGAAAAAACCGCCCACAAAACCAACATCAGCAATACGGGATTAAGGAGGGTCCAGGTAAAGCCCAGAAAACTGCCGCGATAGCGCAAACGAAGATCTAAGGTCACCAAATAAACAACCAAGTGTCGATATTTGAAAAATGCCTTTACAGAATCCAAAATGTTGGCCCCTATGTGTCGAAAGCGATGAACAATTCTTCAGCACGACAAAATACCAAGCGAATGCCGCAGCTTACGGCTGCAATAACAATAGCCCATAAGATTGTCAATTGACCCTCTAAGCATGTTCAAAAATAGGTTTTGTTTTTAACAAGTAACCAAACATCAGCATCAAATACCCAACCGTGACGATAATATAGCGAGGGTTAAGCTCAAAAACTCCAAACACGACCAGAAAGCCTAAATTAATTCCCCAATAGAGGGCTGTAAAAGGGTGCGTCATCCCTAACCGAAACGCGTATACCAGCATGGCAACAAAGAATATTCGAAAAAACCACGAGAGGATAGAATTCACAACTGTATCAAATTGCTTAAGCTTATCTTTCGAAAATGGCTCCATATCCAAATTCTGATCACGTCTTGCCCCTGTGAGGGTCCAAAGGTTGACGTTATTATCGTGAAACCTAAAAAATCTTCGATATTTACATAAAACCGTTTTGAGTACTGTTTTGGGGGATTTTTCTTGTAAATGTGCCCACACAACACCCCAAAGCGGCTTCCCAACCTCGCTTTTGGCCTCTTTAGCCGCCAAACTCGACCAAGCTCCGCAACGCAACAAAGCCTGCTCATGCAGTAACCCTGAATAAAGAACCATCCGCGACTGCACTCTGATGCTTTCCTCTTCCTGACTTACTTGCCGTAAACCTACTTCCAACAAAATAGCAAAACAAGAAGATATCAGGATGAATACAAATAAACGGTGGCGTTTTAAAAATGATAAATTCAAAAGTGAGCGATCTCGACAAAACAGCCAGAGACAAACAAACGTTGAGCCAACCAAAAAAACCAATACGGACTGCATACGCATTGAAAGAGCAGCACCTCCTGCAACAACCAGGGCCCAATAACGCCAATCAGTATGCGAAGGCATAAAATCATAGAATAAACGGGCAGCTGGGACGAAAACGCCTAAATGAATCAGCATTACCTCCAGTGTGCCTGATTCCCAAACCCACCACATACCAAAACAAAAGTAGAATATGATAAAAACCACGCGAAGCCCCGTTAGAACACGAGACTCAAATCTGCAATCTGATGGCCGCACCCCAAATGAAAATCCACACCATGCGAGCAAATTACTTATAAGGGCCGTCATGGATGCATCTGCCCCCAAGGCGTGCAGCATCCTGTAGGGAAAGATCAGCGCGCCCCCTTTGATATACAGGCTGAAATCGAGAGCCTGGCGCCAATGAATCTCGAAATCGCTAACAGGGGCAACCGGCAAAGCTAAGCCCAAAAAAGTCATGCACAGACAGATAAAAAGCCATGAGAAAAGGAAGCCTTTAGCTAACACCTTGTTCATGATCGTCATCATTTACACGAGTAAACCCTTGGGTCAACATATTCGCCTTAATCCAATAAGCAACCAAGGTTCAATTCAGCAGCGAACTTTTGTGCTCTGATTATCCCGAATGCAAAAAGACTTGTCTTTTATTTTCGTGAATAGTATTTCTCCCGAATGCTGGCATATTCTAACCCGCTGTCCTTGATACAATTGTCTGTTTTGCTAATGGTGACCACTTCCTGCCATGAATCCACAAAAAAAACCGAGACAACATCAGGAAGTGTGCCCGAATACTCTATAACCAATAAAGATTCATCCTTAAAGACTGCTTTCATAAACATGGCCGAAATTGCTCTTGAGCGCTCCGGCAATTCAAGACAGTTTTTTATTGATTCTTATGCAATACGCGCCCTGAACGTGGTTTATGATTTGACTAAGGATACCAGGTTTTTAGATAAATCGGTCAAGTGGAGCGAGCAAACGGTTGCATTTCAAAATCAAATGCAACCACCAGGGGCATATTATATGAATTACCATCGCGAGCCCCAGGAAAATCGCGGAGAATGGTATGTCGCTGATGCTGCGTCAATTGCCCTTGCTGTACTTTCCACTGCTGCTAGAGTCAGCGACCCCAAAAGGAAAGCCGTCCTTCTCGAATCTGTTCAACAATTTGCTGACTTGGTCATTGACCAATTTGTGCGCCCAAGTGGTGGTGTTACCGATGGATACTGGAAAAAATCGCAAAAAGAATGGTGGTGTTCCACTGCGATATTTACATCGCTCTTGTATCAGCTTTATGCGGAAACAAAAGAAAAGCAATATCTCAAGAATGCACAGAACTCTTTAACCTGGCTCCTCAATCTTAAATATGAAAAATCTCTTATTCAGGGAAGTTTTATAAAGCAGGCTCCGGCCATGCTCTTTTACATTTTTGAAGCTTATTCTTCGGCCCTGCCCTATACCCAAAACAATACCGCCCTACGCCAAAAACTTCTTGGTCGATTTTCGGAAGGGGTTCTCCGGGCTGTCGACATTCTAGAGGGCTCAGCACCGTCGGCGGCCTCCTGGTGGGCAACTAAAAAATACGGCCTTCTGTTTCACATACAGGTATATCTCCAAGAAGTTGCTCAAGAAACCAGTGTCCCAATAACCTTTCTTACTGACACAGGCAAATCGATTACTCTTAAAGACAAGCTTGTATCTGCGCTAAACACCTCCTTTGCTCAGGCGGCGTCTCAACTGGGACAACAGCTGTTTTTTGACCAACATATGAGTTTTGCCTTAGTGGCTTTGGCCGAACTCTATGGTCCAGGTCTTCTTCTAAGAAATTCATCGTCTGAGGCAAATATTTCCTTCAGAAACCAAAAACAATTGACGGCGGCACTGACTCTCGCACACATCAGCGGAGCAAAGCGGCTTCGTGCTGAAATCAAGAATCATTCTTTTGATGCCTGGGAAAACAAATTGCCTGTGGGGTGGCGAATTAAAAAAGACCAGGAAAGGCTCATAAAACAATCCTCCGAACATAGCGAATCCGCACTGCAGTTGAAGGCTTCATCTAAAAGCTTGAGCTATTTATATCAAAAGGTTTTCATCGACCCCAAAAAGAATGCTTCGTCTCTTATTCTTTCCGCAGATGTCATCGCAACAGAAAAACACACATGCCGACTTTGGATTAAAGCTGATTCGCCCCGTCTTAACAACTACAGCGATTTTGCGCCGACAATCAAAAATACTTCCCAGAACAATCTAAAGACATTTATTCCCCTGAAAGACTTTGACGTCCCAACCGCAATCCTCGGCCTAAGAAACGAATCTAAAAAAGGTTTGTGCTATTTTG
>JASMKV010000508.1 GCA_030749035.1 Myxococcota bacterium
GATTAATAGGCTCCCCCACTGTCCCCAAAAGACGCAGGCTCGACCGGGAGGTTTTCTTCACGAATTGATCACCAGCTTGGGCAATCGCCCGAATGGCAGTCGGCGCCGTATAAAACAAACTCACCTGGTGCTTGTCGACAACCTGCCAAAAACGACTGGCATCTGGATAAGAAGGAACCCCTTCAAACATCAATGTTGTCGCCCCATTGGCCAGCGGCCCATAAACAATATAAGAGTGGCCCGTCACCCAACCAATATCAGCGGTACACCAATAGACGTCTTCAGGACGATAATCAAAAATCATTTCGTGGGTCAAAGAGGCATAAAGCAAATAGCCGGCGGTGGTATGCAACACACCTTTGGGTTTCCCTGTAGAGCCAGAGGTATAAAGAATAAAAAGCGGATCTTCGGCCGACATTTTTTCCGGCGGACAATCGCTGTGGACACCATCAGCCGCCAGCTCGTCATGCAACCAGCTATCGCGTCCCTCCTGCATCATCACATCGTTACCGGTACGACGAACCACCAAACAATCCTCGACGCAGGTTGCTTTTTCCATGGCTTGATTGGCGATGGCTTTGAGCGGAATAACTTTATCCCCCCGCACACCTTCATCAGCGGTAATGAGTACTTTGCAGGTTGAATCCAAAAGACGATCCGCTAAAGCTTCGGCGCTAAAACCGCCAAAGACAATCGAATGCACCGCGCCAATGCGCGCGCAGGCCAGCATGGCGACGGCCAACTCTGGCACCATGGGCATATAAAGGCAGACGCGGTCGCCCTTTTTAACACCTTTTTTCTTGAGTAAATTCGCAAAAGTACAGACATCATCGAGAAGCTCTTTGTAGGTTATTTTCTTATCCTGCGCCGGGTCATCGCCCTCCCAAATGATGGCGGTGCGCGCCCCATCACCGTTGAGGACATGCCGATCAACACAATTAAAACAAACGTTAAGCTCCGCCCCTTCAAACCAAGCGAGCTTGGCCGCATGAAAATCCCATTCCAGGACCTTGTCCCAACGCTTAAACCAGTCGAGGCGCCCGGCTTGGTTTTCCCAAAAACCTTCCGGATCATCTACAGAGTTTTGGTAAATCTCCCCATAGGCATCCATCGACTTAATATGCGCAGCTGCGGAGAACGTTGTTGACGGGCTATACTTTTTATCTTCACTCATGACCAACTCCCAAAGCTTATTTTCCCGGCACCATAACCGTCTTGCCTCCTTGGTCAAGCAAAACTTTAAAGCTCTAAACAGCAAAGGGCCCTTTCTTTCCGAAAATTTATTCCACCCCATGAAATGGGGTGAAACGGCACCGTTTCGGCCTCAAAACCAAGAATGGTGCATAAATACTCACCCTGCAAAAAAAGACATGTAATGTTTACAGCGGGTTAAGGCTCTCAAACTCTGGCACAAAAACTGCTTTATAAAACCCTGAAGGGGTCCGTGCGCCCTTTTGATAACCCCTTTGAGGATTTAAAGACATGAAATCAACTGGCAAAAAAAACAATATGTGGTGGTATGCCACTGCCCTCTTGACCATCACCGGAATAACCGTGGTTGCCTGCGGCACAGAACTCGAGCCCCAATTCCACACGGCCCAGCAACAAAGCCTCGAGAGCTTGCCGCAAAAGCCAAAGGCCATCCAACCGGGCAAAAATATCAACCTTCTGGTCAAATTTAAGACCCATATCGATTTAAGCGCCATCGAAGAAGTTGTAAGCCCCGGTCCCAAGAAACTCTATAAACCCAGCAAGCCCTTTCCTATCGAGGCGCTGGAAGTACCCCAGGCGGTCAAAACCAAACTCACATTACATAAGGCCAAAAGCGTTGCCAAATTCACCAAGCACAAGGACCTGTTTCCTTCTGCTAAAAATGTCATCCGCCTGCGCGTTGACGAAAATGAAAAATCGGCCCTTAAAAGCTTCCTCGAAACCCATCCTGACGTGGTCTATGTCGAGAAGGAAGTCAGGACACCAGCACGCTTTGATGTTTCCAACAACGAACCGATGACTTATCTCGACGATTGTGATTATAGCGACGGTAACTGCGCCACCTCGGAAGCCATCTACCAATGGGCACTGCGCAATCCCGGCTGCCAAGATCCTGCGAGCAGTGATTTTTTGAATACCGGCAATACTGACGACCAATGTTTAACCACCCAGGACTACAGCCCCCATGATGATTTGATGGCCTCTGCGGGGGGACTCATCACCTTCAACGGCGCACTCGCCAATGCGGACAGCCAATGGTATGAAGCACTCACACGTTTTGGCGCCGGTGAAGAGGAAGTCATTGTTGCGGTCTGGGACGGACTGGTCGATACAGAGCACCCTGATTTACAAGAGCGTATATGGCGCTGCCCCGCTGATAGTGAGACCTGCACCGAAGGCAGCGTGGGTGCGCCCGAAGACTTGAACGACTGGAACTGGTGGCCGGTGGCCTTCTCCTGGCATGGAACCCATGTGGCGGGGATTATCGCCGCCGATGGCAACAACGAGGAAGGCATTTCCGGGTTCTGTCCCAATTGTAAGATTATGCGCCTGGCACTGCCTGGGCTTGAGAGCTACAATGATCTTCAGACTCGATTGGCCTATGCGGCCAACAATGGTGCCAAAGTCATCAACATGAGTTTTGGACTTGGTTTTAATCCCAGTACAACCCTCGAAAATATTTTTAACGACTTAAAAGAATCCGGCGTTCTCCTGATTGCATCGGCCGGTAACCACCAAGGCAATGCCAGTGCGACAGAAGACGGCTACATCAAGCAATATCCCTGTGGCTACGACAGCGTACTCTGTGTCGCCAACACGGCGTGGAACGATACGCTTTTTATGAGTTCGACCTACCACGAAGTGGTTGATGTCTCGGCACCTGGTGCGGTCATCGTATCAACATCATCAAGGCCTGCTTTTGTCGAACAACTTCGTGCCATCAAAGATAATGGCGAAAGCGATTTTTCATGCAACACACAAACCCCTTGCGAAGACAACGATGCGTGCGGCGGCAACTATTTTCCGTATTGCGATCAGGACGCGGGCGTGTGTGCCTGCACCTATTACGACAGCGTCAGCTTTACCGCCAGCGACGTCGGTAATGCGGTCTATGACAGTGCCGGGAATCCTCTGCCTTTTATGTCCGGTGATCCTGATCCCAATGAAAGCCACTCCCTTTCCTCG
>JASMKV010000509.1 GCA_030749035.1 Myxococcota bacterium
GCGCTTGTACAGACTCGGGAGCATCGTCGAAGCATACCCAGGAGCATTGTACCTGCGTGCAGGAGCCTGAACGACCCACCGCCCCTTCAACATGCCCTGTCTCTTTATTGTAATGACAACTCATTCTTTCGTGCCGACAACGACTGTAGAGATAGTGGGTATAAGTGAAGCATTTCCGACCCTCGCCTATATAGGTGTCATCGCCTGTACGAACAACGCCTGTCGAAAATGCCAAAGCGCCACGCGCCATACTCGTGACAAGTGGCGTCGGGATGGTGGTGGTTAAAAAATGTTTTTCTTCACCCTGAACAAAAACAGAATCCATATGTGAATTTGCACTTAATTTTTTTAGCCTATGCAAAGCGCTCACTGGAACCGTCCCCGCAGCGGTTTTGATTTGCAAGCTGCAACCTGCGGTGTTTTCCAGCACACGCATTTCATACTGTCCACCCCAGGGATCTTGGAGTGCATCCATATGGGCCAAATAACCTTTGTCGATAAGTTCCCTTAAGGGGTTGAAATACTGACCACTTGCATCCTTTTGAGCCTCGCATTCAGCACTAAAGCCGGGCCAATGATTCTCCCCATCCGCATCCAGGTCTTGGGTAAAATAGGAGCTGGCCGCATCCTGTAAAAATTCGATATCCTTGGCCACCCTCTCCGCCAATTTTTGCTGCGTCGAAGCGATAAACCCGGGCACAAAGACTGTCGCCAACACACTCGTCACCGCTAAAACAATGGCCATCTCCACCAGGCTAAAACCTTCTCTGCCCTGCATCCTTTATTGCTCCTTAAAAGTTATCCTGCTTTTGTAGAGCAAAGCCTGTACCAAAAATGGCATCGTCTATTCTTGTTTTATTATAGAGAGTTGCATATCGAAGGGCATGAATGCAGCTGTCACATCTTGTGCCATATGCTCAAAATGACACCTCATGTGTCGCCCCAAAAGCGCTTTCTCCAGCCCCTCTTCAAGCCATATTCCCAAACTCTTTCACGATGTTAACACGAGCCTGGAAAAGCTGGCACACAAGATGCTTAAGCCAGGAAAGCATAACCACAAAAAAGGGAAGACTCTATGCGCCATACAACCAAACAACTCATCACCCTATCGTGCATGCTGATGGTCGCCTGTCAGGGCGCCCCGACAAAAGAAGAGCCAAGCGGTGCGGAAGCTCTGCATGCCAACGATGGTCTCAAGACCTTGATGGAAATGGTCCCTGAGGCCATGGGTGTGCACTGTCCCTGGGGCGGGCAACGCCTGTCAACGGGCCTGGACCAAAATGGCAATGGTCAACTCGAACTTATTGAAGTCGACAACATCTCTTATGTTTGTCACGGCGCACAGGGCGACGACGGCCAGGATGGTGTCGACGGCCAAGACGGTCAAAACGGTGTCGATGGCCAAGACGGTCAAAACGGTGTCGATGGGCAAGACGGTCAAAACGGTGTCGATGGCATAGATACAATCCATAGCGGAAACGAGCCTAACCCAGCAGAGAATAACGAAAACGAAACGAATCCGCCAGAGGCTGACGGAGACGAAAGCGCTCCTGTCGAGCCACAAGACGAAGAGGCACAATCCACCGAACCGACACCCGAACCAGAAAACAATGCGCCCATAGATGAAGAATCCATGCCTGAGCCCGAAGCAGAGGACGACGATGTGTTCAATGCTGATCCAAGCTTTGATGTCTTGGGCTGCGGTGTTGGCGGCGAAATCCAAGCTGATCTGGAAAGGCAACTGGACACGCAACGCAGTGAGCAAGCTCACTTTGACACTCAGAGTGATGGTGACGGTGGCGGCGCATCCATTCCCCCTGAACAAAAGCCCGGCTTTGGTCCACAGCGCGTCATGACCGTACTTTTGGAAGTGGGCGAGCGACGCTTTAGCCAGGAAGAACTTACAAGCCTGCCGCATCTCATCTACGGCGCCGAGGCCGGCGAGGAGGCTGCCACGCCTGAACTCTCGGTCAACGACACCTTTATCGCCGATTCCTACGACCAAACTTCCATCGTTGGCATTGATGGAGAACCCGGCGGAGCCGATGACATCTTAGGACCCTTTCAGGTCAGCTGGTTCAACTGTAACTATCCCTATTTGGCCTTGCAGCAAGTACTCGATAACGATGCGCAGGCTTGGGATCCAGGACCACTGGCGGAAGGGGCAAAGCTCTTGGTTGTTGTTCGCAAAGAAAACGTATCCTGCCCCTATGCGGGTGTCGCCATGAGCGGTCGACTGCGCAGCCCGGCCTTACCCGATGGGCTGCTCAGATTCCCCTTTGCTCTTTCTTTAAACACGCAACGGCGTACCATCGCCCACGAACTCGGCCATATTATGGGAATGGGGCATACGGGTATTACCCAATGCGAAGGTGAACACTGGAACAATATTCCTTATGTCAACAACACCAATGCATACGCCGGACATGACGCCTGTGGCACACGAACTTACGCCGACTGGTTAGGCTTTATGGGGCTTGGCGGTCGCTCGCGCATGACCCACTCTGGCGCCGTCGCCAAGGAGGCGTGGGGCTGGCTAAGTGAGCGTGAAGAGGCTCAGCACAAAATTGCCTCGGTTGAAGAAAGTGGTTTTTACAATATTAAATCCATCAGCGACCATGTTGTCGGCACAAAAGCCATCAAGGTCCCTTTTAACCATTTCCTTTCGCTCTATGTCGAATATCGTCAGCACACCAATGCGGATGGTAGTCTCAGCGCGGACCATTCCATTCTCGGACACCCGCGTTATCAACAAAGTGATGTTTTTTCCGGCGCTCTCTTACGTCTTGGCACCGGCGGTTCGATGCCGATTTCCCTGCTCTTTGACCCTTATCGGTTCGAGGATGAAGTCAACCTTTGGGACACCTACGAGCCCTATACGATGGCACTGCCCTTTGGTGAATCCTATACCTTGCCGTTAACAGGAACCCAAATCACCATCGAAGAAGCGATGGATGGGGAGTCCATGGATATTGATGTTCAATCGGGACGAACCGACTTTACTCGTCCGTTCATAAGCTCTTTTGGCGTCGACCAGGCAGAATCATCAGCCTGCGATATCGTCGTTCGCGGTGATGTCTGGGATGACTCAGGCATCTCTGAATTGATTCTTCTCGCAGAACACACTTCGGGTCTCCTTAATGACTACGAACAGATTTTCCTGCCAGCGGAAAATGGTGCTTTTGAATATGTTCTTGATGCCCGACGGTTTGCCGGCGGTGAAGCCACCATCATCGCTTACGATGATGCACAATCTGCAGGAGGCTTGGCGCCCAACAACGGCTCCGGTCTGATTATTGACCTGCCCGTCGATTATCAGGGTGAGCGCTGCGACATTGCTCCACCCAGCTTAAATATCCGAGCTGACGAAGGGGCCCAAGTGCATCGCCCCTTCAATCTTGAATTCGAAGTCGACGATGCAAGCACCTTGATCGAAGTTCGCTTGGAGGCCCAGGCGTTTGAAGGTGATGTTGCCTTCGGAGAAACCGAGCTGCTCTTCTTTCATGCCGATGACTTTGACTGGTTAACGTCCTTAGACGAAAGTGTTCCTCTTGAACTGACACCCGGTCGTTATCAGATTACCCTGACTGCCATCGACGCGCACGGTTATGGCGAGACGCTGCAACAAACGATTGAAGTTCTCCCCGGCATCCGCTTTTTGCGCGGCGATACCAATGGGGATGGTTACACCAATGAGAGTGATATCTCGTATCTCAAAGATTGGCTTTTTTACGATGGTCAAGCACCTGCCTGTGCCGATGCAGCAGATGCGAACGGCGATGGTGTCATCGATATGAGTGATCTGCTTTATCTTTCAAGCCACCTTGTTGATGGACACACCATACGATTGCCCGATAGCCCTGGTCTCGATTTAACCCACGATGAGCGCTGTGGAGCATGATTCGACCGCAAGCCCTGCAGTATAAAAGCAGCAGTATGTCGGTGACCACGACCGGCATACTGCTCTACCTCTGCCAAACACGATCTCAACAAGAGTTATCGCTTTATTTACAGCATGTTAAGGCCGCAGGCGCACCCGTTTCTCTGTCACACTTTTTGACAACAACCCTGCTCTTCCCGCCGAGAATCATGACATAGGAGAACCACCATGTCACTGACCGCCGTTAATCAACATATTCACAATGCCCTGGCCGATGGCCATCTTTCCACTGCCGAAGCCAAGCTCATCCTTTCTAAAGAAGATAAGGCTTTCAAAAAGCCTCTGAGCATCGGTTCATTTGTCGGCAAAGATGAATATCAGGCTGTATCCTCGCTGCACAGTCGAATTCAAAGCGGTGAAATATCCGCCAGCGCTGAGGCAAAAGAAGCCATGCAAACCTTTATCGATAATGGCCCGGACAGTCGTTGGAAGCACGCCCTTAAAGGTGGCCCTATTGGCAAGAAATTGATGGGCATCGGTGCGGCCACAGGCGGCACCCTCTTAGGCGCTTTTGGAGCAATCATGGGCTTAGGCCTGCAAGGCTGGAAACTGATGGTGATTGCTGGTCCGGTTTGGGCCTTGGGTGGTGCACTGCTCGGAACAGGAGCTGCTTATGGCGCGGGTGTCGTGCACGGTCTTATCGACGACTAATCCCATTTCATTGAACGTAAAAAAAAAGCTGGCCTCAAGTTTCCTTAAGCCCAGCTTTTTTTGTTTACTCTGCTCTTAGCAATTAGAACATCGGTGTCGCTTTTTTGTAATCATACATTGGCTCGGTTGCATATTCTGCCATACAAGTCGCAACATCTGAGCTAAGCAAGTCATAGTCACTCAGCAAAGACGACACACTTGAATTCAAAGTTGAATAGTTGCCCTGCAACGACGACACACTTGAATTCAAAGTTGAATAGTTGCCCTGCAATGACGACACACTTGAACTCAAAGTTGAATAGTTGCCTTGCAGAGTCGATACACTTGAATTTAAGATGCTGTAGTCATCCTGAAGCACAGTCATATCCGCCAGCATGTCAGCAGAAAATGCTGCAACCAGGTCTTCAAATCCGTTCACATTTTTTCCAAGTTCGCTTGAACTCAAAACCAACTCATCCATGCTCTTTTGAACAATATCTAATTCCTGTTCAAATGTCATTTTGCTTGTATAGCTTTCAGAAACCCAATCTTTAATTGTGCTGTCAAGCGTTGTGACATACTCTTCAACGATTGGCGTCATATAGAACTCCATGTACTGAACAAGTGGGTCCACCAATGGGTCAACTGGGAATGGTGGCAAAGGCTCCTGCAAGCACTTGTCTGGCATCCAAACGCAGATGTCTTCAATACGCTCAATAACATCAATAAGTTCAGCTCTTAACTCAGGCTCTTCCCTTTCAATGGTCACCAATCTGTCACTAAGATCCTCAAGGCGGAGGTCAAGTTCTTCTTCCACGCCTTCAAGAGCTTGAATGCGTGCTTCATGAGAACCGTAGCCCAGGCTAATTCCGTGGTGAGAAAGCTTAGCCTTGATGGTTGCAATATCGTTGCTGCTGGAAGCCATATCCGCCTCTAACTCAGCCAACGATATTTCGGTCTGTGGTACCACACCCAGAACATCTTCATCCTGGCTAATACGTAAACCTGCTTCATCCGCAGCTAACCTGATGTACTCCTCTTCACTCGCAGCATCAAGGCTAAGTTCAGAGGCGTGGATATTGCCCACATGCAGCGTACCGGCTTCATCAATCGCCACGTTATCCAAAAGGTCTTTTAAAGAGTCCCAATCCACACCTTCGGTCGTTTCTGAAGCCGCACCGGTCTCACCTTGCAGCAAGAAAACCTGAGCTTCTGCCGTACCGACAGTGCTGATGATTGATAGAGTGATTAATCCACCGAGGATAGAGTTTTTTAGGTTACCAAGTTTAGTTGCAAAGTTTTCAATATTTTCAAGTGATAGTGACAACATAGTGCCTCCTTCTTCTATTGTATAATCGGCTGCGTCGATCTCCACGACTTCACCGGAGTGTTCAAAAATAATTTCAATGGTTTCGATATCTGTAAAATTTTGACCTGTGATTTTGAGTTCGTTCTGAAAGCGTCGCTCTGACACGATGCGTGTATCTTCGTGCAGGCCAAGTTCTGAAAGCTCTTCATCCAGGTCAGCTGTTGTGCTGAGCTCTTTGAGTGTCCCGGTCCCGGAAACATTCTCAATAAGAGGGGCGTTTCCCGTATCGCCGTCGTCTGCTTCGCCGTCACCAACGTCATCGCCATCAACGATTTCATCGCCATCAACGATTTCATCGCCATCAACGATTTCATCGCCATCAACGATTTCAT
>JASMKV010000510.1 GCA_030749035.1 Myxococcota bacterium
AGTATTACGTTGAATTTTGCCGAAGGTTACGGAAAAAACTCAAGAAAAGAACAACGGCGTTTCTTTTCGATGGCAAAGGCTTCGGCAAATGAAGTTGCAGCGATTATGGATATTGCGTTCAGGTTAGAGATGATTTCAGAAAGTAATGCTCTAAAAGCATTGGAGTTGTGCGACCATCTCGCGCGAATGCTAAGTAAATTTAGACGCTAAGAAAAGCATCTTTTTAGCGTCAGCGTCTTATAGCGTAAGCGGAAGCGGAAGCGGAAGCGGATGCGGATGCGGAAGCGCGAAAGCGAATGCGATGTCCGATAACCGATAACCGATGACCGAAATCCGACGACCGTGCGAGCCATTACGGAGACTTGCTGCGGGTGGGCGAAGCAATAGTCGCAGCTTAGTCGCGTAGGCGAGTGGCCGATTTCCGATGGGCTCTCAGCTCTTCTATTTCTCTGCTTTTTGATTCGGCAGCAATATAATGCCAGGATGTTGGGCCAGAGATGTCTTTTGGTCACTAAAAATATTGGTCATGCATATATTATTGCCCTGACACGGCGGTTCTTCGGCCACGTGAATACAGGGCGAACACTGGACTTTGGCGTAGTGAATTTCTTCCTGGAGATCCGGATTGGGTTTAAGACGCGATTTGGGACGGGTTGGCCCCCAAAAAGACACGCATTTGGGCACAAGAATACGGCCGTAGTGCAAGAGGGCCGAATCGATACCCCAGAATTCATCGGCGGCGGCGAGAATGCTTAAGGATTCTTCCAGGGTTTTTGTGCCGCAAAGGTTTTGCCATTCGCTATTGGGGAAGTTGTTCCTGGAATGATCTATAATCTCCTGCGCCAGAGGCATGTCGTCGCGACTGCCGAGAAAGATGATGGTTGTTGGTGTGTCTAAAATGTGCTCCTGAAAAACTTTTTGCCATTGCGGTGGGCTAAGTTGTCGTTCTTTGCCGAATTCAGAACATGCATGACCGATGACAATCGTTTTGTGGGTTGGTTCTTTGGTCATTGCAGCTTGAGGAATGCTCTGCAGCAAGTGGTCGCGCACTTCGTGAAATGGACAGGGCTCCACATTGAACAAGCCCAGCACTTTTTCGTAGAGAAAATAGGAGCCATTAAACACATTGGCAAAAAGTAAATGGCTGTGAAGATATCGGCGAAAATATGCGCTCGCCAGATAGAAGCCAATGCGGTTACGCGCACAGGTGAACACGGAAAAGACGGTACTTAAACGGCTATGGATTTCAAGATCGACAAACGTATCGACGCGAAAGAGCAGGAGCAAAGCCGCCATTGAGGAGGTGCATAGACGAAAGAGGGATGACTCATCGATAATATAGAGTTTATCAAAAACGTGTAGACTTTGGGCAAAGGGGACCAGGGCTTTGGTGGTGACCAGAGACAGACACAAGTCAGGACGTGCTTTGCGTAAGGCAATCAAGCTTGGTGCGGCAATCACCAGGCTGCCCCCGCCCAGCATTTTCAAAAAACACACTTCGCCTTTGGGACTGAGCTGATGATCCCGGCGCATCACTTTACCGACAAGAAAGACCAGGGGCCTTAAGATCAGCAGCAAAAAGCCACCCAGGTATAAATCGATGGTTTGTTTGACTTTAAGCTGCATCACCGACCACGGTTTTCAAAGAGGAGTCCCATTTCACCAAGGTTAAAACGAAGATTAAGGTTGATGATGCCGGGAATAGCAACTCTTTGGAAGTTAAATTTGTGCGCTAAATGCGATATGAGCATTTGTGTGGAGACGCTTTTTTGCGGCAGAAAAGCCTCTTTAAGGCCAAAATCCCATCGTTCCATAAATTCACAGAGGCCCTTTTTTGACCAGTGAAAATGATGGTCATCAAGCTTGTGTGGCCATGCCCGGCCCAAAAGTTTTTGCGAGAGTGAATCGGCTCTGGGGGAGACCAATAAAATTTTGGCTTGGGCGC
>JASMKV010000511.1 GCA_030749035.1 Myxococcota bacterium
TAACGGTTCGCACGGTCATCGGTTATCGGCTATCGGTTATCGGTCATCGGCCATCGGTCATCGGCCATCGGACACTCACCTATTCGACTAAAAGTTTTTTGCTCCTAAAACGCAAAAAACTTAAGTCTCTTAACGGTTCGCACGGTCATCGGACACTCACCTATTCGACTAAAAGTTTTTTGCTCCTAAAACGCAAAAAACTTAAGTCTCTTAACGGTTCGCACGGTCATCGGTTATCGGCTATCGGCTATCGGCTATCGGCCATCGGCCATCGGCCATCGGTCATCGGTCATCGGTCATCGGTCATCGGAAATCGGTCATCAGAAATCGGCCATCGGTTTTCGAACATTGGCCGCGCGTCATTTCAGTCGTCATTTTTTCCTGGCCAAGCATCTTTTTGTGCGGGGAATTTGGGCTACAGCTGACCCGTTTTTCACATATTTGTGATCTGCTTACCTCGATTTGGCCCGTAGGATTTCAAGGGTAATCCCTTATCTTTTAGCAGGTTAAGAGTTTCCTCTCTTTTGGCACAGAGCGTGCATTTCAAGGGAGGAACAACCACAGGAGAGAGCCCCCATGAACAAAGCAAGCAACAAGACAACAAGGAAGAGTCTCATTAAAACCACTTTGCTCACCACTGTATTTTTATTTACAGGGTGTGGGATGGGAACGATGCAGGACGTTGCAGACACCCAGAGCGTGCTTGAGCAGGCACAAAGCGCTAAAGCTTCCACTTCCAAAGGAGGTAATAAGAATTCGGCATCAACGCATTATCCCCATGGTTCGGGGTTAAAAATGAGCTGTGTGAAACAGGATATTGTGTGTCAGCCTTTGACCTATTTCGAGAACAGTCAGGATTATCCTGATAATGGTGTTGAGCTGATGGTTTGCAGCGCACAGATGGATCATAGTGGTGCAGTGGGTTGGACTTTTGAAGGAACCCGTGCTGTGACCGCATCCGGAACCAGAGCAAGTGGAACCGGCACTATTAATCCAACGACGGGGCAGATGACCTATAGTCTCAAGTTGTCCACGCATCTTTCGGGGGCAGCAGGTAGCTTCTTGGAGGCAGAAAAATCCATGAGCCCTGAAGGCATTGTGACCTATGCATTCCCGATAAGTTTGTCCGAAATCTCGAATTACGATGGTCTGCAGCCCTGGGCAACTTCATGTGTCACCTACGTTCCTGGTCCGAACACACAATAATCTGAAGATGGCGACACGCATCGGCAGGCAACTGGCATAGGTACGTATCGCTTAACTTTCCAAAACAACACACGCGCAAAGCCCCGGATTTAAACCGGGGCTTTTTTTTGACGCTTCTTTAGTTTTTATTGATGGGCTTTACACTTTTCCGGGTCAAGATGGTCATATTCATCTTCATGCTCCTCTGCATTATTTTCACCTTGCTCTTCCTCATCTGTATCCTCATTCTCTTCCTCGTCATCATCATGGTTATGATTAAAGCCATGGTCATGTTCGTCCCCATGTTCTTCCTCACCGTCTTCCTCACCGTCTACCGCATCTTGATCGTTGCCAAATTCAAAGGCGCCCACATCACAGCCATTGAGCATCGGCCGCGGTGCCCCACGTTGGTCTTTGAGGAGGCATTTGTCCGCTCCAGCGGTGTCGATGGCCGGCGAATTCTGTTGCAAGCCGTGGGTTAGGGTAGGGCCGCCAAAATGGTCCAGAGGCTCGAGCATGGGATCGAGATTAGATCGGTTGTTGGCTTCATGAAAAACACAGGTGTTGTCATCCTGGATATTGTTTTGACCGACAAGATGCAGATGGCCCTCGCAATTGCCCGCAACGCTCTTGGCAAGGATGCTGTTATGCAAAATCACCTCTGGTGGCGTATCCCCATCGTTCAATTTTAGCCAGCCGATGGCACCACCATCGTCGGCTTCGTTAAAAGCGATGGTGGTATGCACCAGACGGGTTTCGACATAAGGGTTTTTGACGCTGCTGCCCAAGAGCCCATCGCCAATTTCGATGGCACCAAAGTGGCCCGTGGTATGGTTGCCCGAAAGGGTGCTGTTAAAGATCAACAAAGCACTGTCGCGGCTGCTGTAGATGGCACCGGCGCTGTTGTGGCCGTGGTTGTCGCTAAAGGTTGATGAAAAAATCTCCATACTTCCACCGCCCATATTCGAGATGGCACCGCCTGAGCCGTGGGCCTCATTCGAGATAAAGGTGCTTTTGAGAATGGTGGTTTCGGCAACGCTTGGCACATAGTGTTGTTCAGAGCTTTGGGGATGTGTTTGCGTACTGAGCAAAGACCACTGCAAAATGGCCGGGCCATGGGAACCGTAGTTGCCAATAAAAGAGCTTTCATCGACAAAGAGACGACCGTCGTTGTTACGAATCGCACCGCATAAATCACCAATGGTGCTAAAGGGCGCACAACCGTTTTCGATGAACGTACACTCGGTGACATGGAGATAAAGGTGTGCATCAAGTTGGACTCCTCTGGCGCCAGCAAAAATGGAGATACCATGCAGGCTGTGGAATTGTTGTTGTCCAGGTGTGGCGTTGTGGTATTCGATGACGTTGCAAAGATGGGTGTTGCTGGCATCGAGTCGAAGATTGCCAGCTCCTGGACCATGCATGTCTAAGGATTCAAGCACCGGCGGTAAACAACAATCCAAAGTAATGCTGCCTTGGATGCCTGCAGCAAAAACAATTTCATCCTGACCCGGTTGTTGATTGGCTAAAATCATGGCGGCACGTAAAGAGCCTGGAGCTGGAGTCTGACAATTATCGCTTAAATTGCTGACCTCAATGGGGGGATTGATGTTGAAGTTTGGAGGCGGGGAGGGCGCATGCTCCTCCTC
>JASMKV010000512.1 GCA_030749035.1 Myxococcota bacterium
TGATGATGAAAACACAAGCACAAAACACATTCACAAGAATTATTTTTATCGCACTTTTGCCCTTTGCCATTTTCGCCTGCGGAGAATCATTTGTCGTGGTGGATAGGGACTATGCGGAGTCAATTCAAAGCCAGGGCGAACAACTCGGCGGTTTGGAAGGGGATGTGCAGGGGATCTGTTGTCGTATGCCCTGCATTAGTCCGGCGGCGTACCTTAGCGATGAAGAGACCTGCTCTGCGGATGACAAGGCCTGGAGTTGGTGGCCCGAAAAAGGGGGAAGCGGCGAGGATTCGGGCAGCCAAGTGGTGACCTGTCCTGCGGTTTGTGATCCTGAACTTGATAGCGAAAAACGCAAAAGCAATCCACCGCAGCAAGGCTAAGCTCTTGTCGTGGGGATGTCGGAAAAGGCGACTTTAAAAGTGGCCTTTTTTTTACGCATGGACTTTAACGCTTCACCACCAAACTCACCCCTTGGCCCACACCCACACAGAGGCTTGCCAAACCATAGGCCGCATCCTGCCGCTGCATTTGATGCACCAGAGTGGTGAGGATGCGCGCGCCGCTGCAGCCAAGGGGATGGCCGAGGGCAATGGCGCCACCATTGACGTTGAGTTTTTCTTCATCAAGGCCAAGTTCCCGAATCACCGCCAAGGCTTGCACCGCAAAAGCTTCGTTAAGTTCGATCAGATCCACATCGCCAATTTTGATGCCCGCCTTGTCCATGGCTTTGGGTGTCGCATAGATGGGTCCAAGCCCCATCACCTGGGGGTCGAGTCCGGCGCTGGCGGCAGCGACGATTTTGGCCATGGGTGTTAAGCCCAGGGCTTTGGCTTTGGCTTTGGTGCCGATGAGTAGGGCGGCGGCCCCATCGTTTAAGGTCGAAGAATTTCCGGCGGTCACCGAGCCACCGACACGAAATACAGCTTTGAGGCCGGCGAGTTTATCCAAGGTGGTATCGGCACGGGGCCCTTCATCTTTGTCAACAAAGACGGGATTTTTACGCCCAGGGACCTCCATGGCAATGATTTCATCTTTAAAGCGCCCGGCTTCCATCGCCTCGATGGCTTTTTCATGCGAGCTTAAAGCAAACGAGTCTTGATGCTCCCGGGCAATTTGATAGCGCTCGGCAATATTCTCGGCCGTTTCGCCCATGCCCTCTAAAGGGAAGCGGGCTTCTAAGCGTGGGTTGGGGAAACGCCAACCCAAGGCCGAATCAAACACCGTTTTGTTGCCGCCGCCATAAGCCTTCGGCGATTTGGGCATGACAAAAGGCGCACGGCTCATATTTTCAACACCACCGGCGACGACCAAATCATGATCGCCACACCAGATGGCACGGCTGGCGCTGATGACCGCATCCAGGCCTGAGGCGCAGAGGCGATTGACGGTGATGGCGGGGGTTTGGTAGGGCAGGCCGGCGCTCAGCCAGGCCATGCGTGCCACATTGCGATTGTCTTCACCCGCCTGATTGGCACAACCGGCGTAGACTTCGCCGACATCTTCCGGGTCGATTTGGGTTTTGCTGATAAGGGCGGCAAAGAGTTCGCCCAACATATCGTCCGCCCGTAAGGGCGCAAGCCCACCACCGTACCGGCCAATCGGGCTACGGTAAGCGCCTAAGATCCATGCGTCGTTCATCCTTTAGTTCTCACCTGTTTTTTTTCGTAGGTCAATGGGCCAGGCCGGGTATAAATGGAAATTATGTGGTTGGCATTTTGTTTAAGTTTGAGCCTGGGGGCATCGGCAAATGAGCCAGCGGCGCTCGTGGTGATGGGGCCACCGACCGCCTTTGCAGAACAAGCTTTTTTTGGCGCGTTCGAGCAACTTCTGGCGCAGGAAAAACTCCTGGGCTTGCCGCAACTGTATTTGCGGCTCACCGGTCAGAATGACTTTGCGGTACTGTCGCGCAAAGAGCTGCAAAAAACGATCGACGAGGCGCAGCGTCTTGAGGCCAATTTTCAAAGTGGCCGGGCAGCAGCTTTGCGTCAGGAAGGCATGAACAAATTCCAACGGGTCTTACAACCCTCTGAGGCTCTGCGGGAGATGGCGCCAGAGCTTTGGGTTGCCCAGGTCGCCGCTTTGCTTGACGCCGAACAACCGATTGTCGCTTTTGAATGGGCCTTAAAGGCCAGGGCCATGTTTACGCAGCTCAAGATTGATGCGGCCCGTTATACGCCAGCGCTTGTGGGCCTCTTTGAAAATGCTGGCAAAGCTCTACAGAAAGAACCGCATTTGACGTTGGATTTAAGCACCAGCGTGCCAGGGGAGGTTGTTTTAAGCTCCGGCGTGTTGGCCCAAGGCAAGTCGCAATTTGTTTTAAAGATTCCGCATTTGGCGCAGCGCATTTGGTTTAAGGACGAAGGTCAGTTTTCTTTGCCCTATCCTTTGCCACCCTTTGGTGCGCGTTACGCGCTGCACATCGATATGGATTTAGACCAGCGTTTATTTTTTAAGCCCTGGCTTGGTTTTAAGTGCACGCAAACTTGTCTGGCCGATGCGGTGCTTTTGCAGAAGCGCTTGCGGGTGCCACAGCTTTTTGTTTGGCGCCTCGAACAAAATCCGCCAAGTTTAGAGCGCTTGGTGCTTGGGGATACACCGCATTTTGAAAAGGTGGAGCTGATCAAGGCCGCTGCGCCAGTCAAACCCACGCCCACATTTTCGCCGGCCATCCTGGCGCCCTTTGGTTTGGGGCAATTTTATCAACAACGTGTTGCCATGGGCATTTTCTTCTCCGTTGTGGAAAGTGCGTTACTCGGTTGGCATGTTTGGACCTGGCAGCAGCATGCGGCGGCTTTGGATGAGAATGATCTGGCCCTTGAGCGACAAAGGCGCGCAGACCGTAATCTTTCTGCGGGCTTTTTTTATGGTGCGGTGGTGGTGGGCTTAGGCGAAGCCCTTTGGCAGCATTTTAAAGGTCTAGTCGCCGAGTAGAACTTCTTCCTCATCGTCATCGATCTGGGTGGCTTTGGTGAAGAGTCGACTTAAGGTTTCCCGGCTGGGTTCGGTCAAAGATGTAAAGACCACGCCCATCCCTGGCTCTTCTGCGCCACCGGGTTCGACAACCCGCACGACCTCACCAATGCCTTCAATGCTTTCAAAATCATCGACCAGAACTGTAAATTTGAGGCGCACTTTAGAGCCCACAGGAAGCAATTCTTTGGTTCTGATGAATGCACCATTTTCCGAGAGATTTAAGGCATACTCACGAATAAACTCTTTAAAGCTGGTGAATTGATGATTGACGCTATGGCGAATTTCTTTGCGACGCTGACTTTCTTTATCACTCATGACTCTTCTTCATTGTTGCTGATCACAACTTCAAAATGCTCGCGATGGTAACCCTGTCTGGCGACGGGAATGACCTTGCACTTATTTTTGCTTTCTAATTCCTCAATAGCGTCAGCCTGTTCTTCATAGAGATAATCGGCAATGCGCGCCTCCATGTTGATCAAAACCGTCGCCCCCCATTTTCGACTCAGGCTTCGTTGCGTGGCGCGCAATATTTCATGGGCCACGGTCAACTCACTCTTAATCGAGCCCCGGCCTTTACAGTAGGTGCACTGCTCAGTCAATGTCGCGCCCAGGCTTTCGCGCACTCTTTTTCGTGTCATTTCCACCAGCCCTAAGTCACTCAAGCGCACAATGGTGGTTTTGGCTTTGTCACGTTTGAGCGCCTCTTCAAGGGCGCCAAGGACTTTTTCCTGGTTTTCGATGACGGTCATGTCGATAAAATCGATAATAATGATGCCACCAATATTGCGCAGCCGCAGCTGGTAGGCGATTTCACGAACGGCTTCTAAGTTAATTTGTGTGACCGTATCCTCAAGGCTGGATTTGCCGACAAAGCGTCCAGAGTTCACATCAATCACCGTCAGCGCTTCGGCTTGATCAATGACGATATAGCCACCACTTTTGAGCCATACCCGTCGCTCGAGGGCGCGCTCAATTTCAACTTCGATGCCATAGTGGTCGAAGATGGGCTCTGGTGAGGAATAAGGTAACACCTGGACTTCATGCGGCTGCTTAAAACTTTTGAGAAAATCTTTGATGCGCGCAACATCGTCAACATCATCGGTGATGATTTCCTGTACATCCTCCGAGAGTAAATCACGTACGGAGCGCAGCGCTAAATCTAAATCCTCAAGAAGTGTTTTGGGCGTGGGCCCTTTTTTGGATTTCTTTTCGAGATCGAGCCATATTTTTTTCAGGATGGCCGCTTCACGTTTTAAGGTTGCATCGCCGATGCCTTCGGCAACGGTACGGACAATAAAGCCATCGTTGGGGCCCGTGTATTGTTCAACAATTGTTTTCAAGCGTTCGCGCTCAGGTTCATCTTCAATGCGGCGGGAGATGCCAATATGCTTAAAGGTTGGGATGTAGACCAGATAACGCCCCGGGATGGACAGATGGGTGGTGAGGCGGGCGCCTTTGGTGCCAAAGGGCTCTTTGGCCACTTGCACAATGATGTCCTGACCATTTTTGAGGATTTCCGCAATGTTTGTGCGTGGTTGTTGGCGCTGATTTTCGTAGGGCGCATCGAGAAGCTCTTGGCGCTCGTGCATACCCGTGTCGCTTTTATCGAAACCATTGCTTGTCGTTGTGGCTTCCTGTGGCAGGGCGTCATTCACATAGAGGAAACCGCTGCGTTCTAAGCCAATATCGACAAAGGCGGCCTGCATACCCGGGAGTACCCGAGAGACCTTGCCGCGATAGATATTGCCGACAACACCCCGATCTTGCTGTCTTTCAATATAAATTTCTGCGGGAGTCCCATGTTCAAGAAGGGTCACACGCGTTTCGCTCGCGCTTGTATTGATGATCAGTTTCGCACTCATTCTTGCTTAAGACTTAGCGCGAATAGACTATGGAAGCAAAATGAAATTACCATTGCAATTTGCCGCCCGTATCTTCATAACCATAGATGGTAATGCAGGTAGATGAAGACTTAAAAATCGTACCCTTAGGCGGCCTTGGTCATGTGGGCGGCAACATGATGGTCTATGAAACGCCCGAAGATTTGGTGGTGGTCGATTGTGGTGTGCTTTTTCCTGGTGAGGAACATCCAGGCGTAGACTACATCATTCCGGATTTTTCTTATGTTGGACAAAAGCGCGACAAGCTGCGGGCGGTGGTGTTGACCCATGGCCACGAGGACCATTTGGGTGCCGTGCCCTATTTCTTAAGAACCTTTGATGTGCCTGTCTATGGTACACATTTTACTTTAGAGCTGCTGCGACAAAAATACGATGAGAAGAGCAGAAAAGAACTCACACTCAAGCGCATTCGTGACTATGAAGAATTTGATGTTGCTGGTTTTTCCTTTTATCCCATTCCCGTCACCCATTCGATTCCTGATGCGGTGAGTTTGGCCATCAAAACCCCTGCCGGTACAGTCATCCATACCGGGGATTTTCGTTTTGATCCTAAACCCATCGATGGTCGAAAAAGTGGCTTTGAGGCTTACGAACGTTTTGGCGATGAGGGCGTCCTGGCTCTGCTTTCGGATTCAACAAACTCGGAAAAATCGGGACATACCTGGAGTGAAGACGAGATTGATAAGAACATTAAGGCGGTGGTGGACAGAGCGCCGGAGCGGGTGGTGGTGACAACCTTCGCCAGCCACATTCATCGTATCCAAAGTTTTATTGATGCCGCACGCAACTCTGAACGACAAATCGTGGTTGTTGGCCGCTCGATGCGTCAGAATATTGAGATGGCCTTGCGTGAAGGTTATTTGCGGGCGCCAGGACCAATCTTTTTTGATGCCAGTGAATATGATTATATGCCCCGATCTAAGGTGATGGTCATTGCTTCGGGGACCCAAGGCGAACCGCGTTCGGCGATGACGCGCATTGCTTCGGGGGCGCATAAGGAAATTCATTTGGACCCAGGTGATTGGGTTTTACTTTCAAGCCGCCGCATACCCGGCAACGAGCGCCCAGTTGGTGAATTGGTGAATCAATGCATGCGTTCAGGGGTGAAGGTGATTGATGATCGTGCTGAGCGCATTCATACATCTGGCCATGCTTTTGAAGATGAACAGGCAAAAATGTTGGAGATGTGCAGGCCCCAATATTTTATTCCGGTGCATGGTGAATATCGACACATGCGTCGCCACGGACTTTTGGCGGAAAAACTGGGTTGGAGCAAAAACAATATTCTGAATATTGAGGATGGCACGCCAATTTGTCTGCAGCTTAAAGATGACGATGTTCATTATCAATATGGCGAAGCGGTGCCTGTAGGGCAAATTTTCGTGGAAGGTCGGTTGGCCACTGAAGTCGACAATTTTGTGTTGCGTGATCGTTTGATTATGTCCGATGTGGGCGTCGTTTTTTGTTCGGTGGTTTTAAATGGTTCGGGAAAACTTCTGGCCACGCCAACGCTTGTGACGCGCGGCGTGGTACACGAAGATTTTAATCAACCGCTTTTGCATATGGCCATGCGTGAAGTGGAGACGGCGCTTAAGCCTTTGGCGCAAGTCGGTAAAGATGAAGAGCTTGAGCAGGTGATGCGCAGAGCATTGAAGAAATTTTTTAGACGCGAATTGGACGCCCATCCCCTGATTTTGCCAAAGGTTTTGCGCTTGTCGTAAGCCTCGAGGTGATAAAATCGATGCTTTTTGTTTTGGCTGCGCTCTAAAACGTCTTATAGTTATCTTATGTCTGCGAACTTTGCCGATTATCTGACCAAGATCCCACTTTTTTCGGATCTAAGTTCACAAGAATGTATGGATATGGTGCGGACGTTTTCTTCCAAGAATCTCGAAGAAGGTACGGTGCTTTGTGCTGAAGGTGAACCGGGTGATGCGATGTACATCATCGAAAAAGGGCAGGTCAAAATCACCAAAAAAACGATTCAGGGTGATGATGAAGAACTGGCACGCATTGGTGTGCTGGCGGTTGTTGGAGAAATGACTTTGCTTGATGGTTCTGCGCGCTCAGCAACGGTGACGGCGATTGAAAAAACAAGTTGTTACAGTATTGACCGAAAGGCATTTGATATTTTGGTCAAACAATTACACCCCGCAGCATTTAAGGTGATTCGCAAGCTGGCTTTAACCCTTTGTGAACGATTACGTGGCATCAATATCCGCACAGAGGAATTTTTTGCCGATCCTCAAAAGTCGATGCGCAAAATGGTGAAGCGACAAAAAGAAATCCAAGCGAATTTAAAGGAACGCATGGATGCGCGTGCCAAGAGTGATTCGGGTCGTTTGGCAGGGGGATCTGGCGAGCGTTCTAAACAATCGAGCAGAAGTGTCGTGCAGCCTCTGCGCACATGGTCGGCAACCAGTGGTGCGATTGAACCGGATTTTATTGCGTTCCTAAAACAACTGCCACTGCTTGACGGTTTTAGCGCCGAAGACCTTGAAGTTCTGGCGAGTACGCTGGTGATGAAAAATTATTCCAATGGTGAAGTCTTGTGTAAAGAAGGTGATGTGGGCGATAGCTTTTTTATCTTAGGGAGCGGCAAGGCTAAAGTGCTTAAAGAAATTGGCGAAGGTGAGGCACAGCATTTAGCCACATTGGACACCGGGACGGTGCTTGGAGAAATTTCGCTCATCGATGGCAAGCGACGTTCTGCAACCTGTGTCGCCGATGGCAATGTTATTCTTCTCTCCTGTAACCGAACAGATTTTGATGCGCTTTTTCTTTCAGGGAGTTCTTTTGCTTTTCGATTTATTGAACGTATCGCCCGTGACTTAAGCAACCGAGTGCGCTCGGCCAACGACCAGTTCACCATGATTTTTTCCCGTCCAGGTCAAACGCTGCAAGAGTTACATAAGCGTGTGCTTGCTTTGCGCGGCCAATTAGAAGGTGGAGATGGTGGTGGTGGTGAAGACGAGGAAGATCCAGAAGAGAATGAGCGTCTGATGAAGATGCTTAACTATAAAGGCCGCTAGATTTCACCCGCATTTTTCAAAACAACTTTCCACTCTTTTGCACTTACGGGCTGGACTGAAAGCCGCGCACCTTTTTTAAGAAGCATCATCTCTTCGAGTCCTTTCATGTCCCGCATTGCTTTAAGCGTGATAGGGGTCTTAAATTTTTTATCGAGTTTAATATCCACCATAAACCAGCGAGGGTTTTCGGGGTCGCTTTTGGCATCGTAGTATTTACTTTTGGCATCGAACTGATGGTAATCAGGGTAGCCTTCCTTGACGACATGGGCTGTGCCGACAACGGCCATGGGATCAACCCGAGAGTGATAAAAAAGAACCTTGTCGCCTTTTTTGATCTTGTCACGCAAAAGATTTCGCGCTTGATAATTACGCACACCCTCCCAGCAGGTGGTCTTTTTAGGGCTTTTGTTTAAATCATCAATAGAGAAGACATTGGGTTCGGTTTTCATCAACCAGTATTGTGTGGCCATTGGAGATCCTTGGTTAAGAGGTTTTGTGGAGTATCTTTTGGGCGAGTTCTTCAGCTTTATTTAAAGCGTCGGTGTTGACTGTATATTGTTGTTCTCGTGTTTGCAGTGCTTCAAAAACGTGTCGTGTCGAAACATTGCCTGACGTACCGGGGGCATAGGGACATCCGCCAAGCCCGGCAATGCTGCCATCAAAGGTGCGAATCCCCAAATCGTATGCTTTTTCAATATTGCTCTTCGCATTGCCGTATGTGTCATGAAAATGGACGGCCAAATGTGTTGGGGCGATGTCTTTAAGGAGCATTTCGAAGAGCTCGCTGACATCATCCCGGGACGCTTTGCCGATGGTGTCGGAAATGGCACATTCATCGACGCCTAAATCAAGCAAGCGCAAAGTTAAGTCCCGGACTTTTTCCACAGGTGTTTTACCTTCAAACGGGCAGTAAAAAGCGGTGGAAATATAGCCCCGGGTTTTGAAAGACATGTTCTGAATGCGTGCAAGGACAGCTTTAAAGCGTTCAATCGAACCTTCGATAGAGGTGTGGATGTTTTTTTCGTTAAATGTTTCTGTTGCGGCACTGAAGAGACAAAGCTTATCGACGTTGACCGCCATGGCACGTTCGAGTCCCTGGATGTTGGGGACGAGTGCCGAGTAAATGGTGTCGCTTGAGCGTTCAATGCCGGCAAAAACTTTTTCGGCATCATGAAGTTGTGGAATGCGTTTTGCGGAGACAAAGGCGGAGACTTCAATCTCTTGTACCCCAAGATGATTTAATGCGTTGATTAAAGCAATTTTGTCTTTGGTTTCGACGATTACCTTTTCATTTTGTAGGCCGTCCCGAGGCCCAACTTCAACAATATGCATTTTACTTTAAACTCACTAAAATTTGACCCAAGTCGACAAGATCATTGGCTTGGCAGTGAACCGTTTTGACTGTGCCGGGTTTGGGGGCTTTGAGCCGGTATTCCATTTTCATGGCTTCCATCACAATAAGGACCATACCCTCTTCAACGGTCTCACCCTCGCCAACTTCAATCGACACAATTTTCCCGGTCATGGGGGCTTCAATCGCATCGCGTGTTTTTTTGGTTTTTTCTTTGGCGTCCTCTGTGGGGAGAAAGGAGACAATACCCTGATGACTTACCCAAGTGCCGCGTTTATCGCGATGCAGGGCGATGCGTATGGGCTTGCCATCGCGTTCTATGATTTGCCAAGTCATGCGCCTAAACGAAAACCTTTCAAGTGGCTAAAGGGTTCAGGAGTGGTCTTTTGCGTGCTCTTTTGTGCATGGCTATAGTGATGGGTGCCAACCTGCGCCAGAATATTTTCATCGCCAGCAGGTGGATGCCAATCAAGGTTTTCGATGGTGGTGGTAAAGGTTTCTCCGTTCGCAAAAAATTGTTCTTCAAGGATTTGCAGCAAAAAAGTTTGATTGGTCTGCACCCCAAGAATGGTGGTGTCTTTGAGGGCGGCGATCAGCCGTTGGGTGGCTTGTGTGCGGGTTTCACCCCAAGCAATCATTTTGGCCAAAAGAGGATCGTATTGACTGCCAATATGGTTGCCTTCACGCATGCCTGTATCGATGCGTACAAAAGGATGCTGGGGCCACTCAAGTACCGCAAGATCACCACTTTGAGGTAAAAACCCTTCATAGGGTGCTTCGGCATTGAGTCGAACCTCAAGCGCATGGCCTCGCGATGTCGGTGCGATGTTTATTTTTTCACCTTGGGCAATCGCAAGTTGCCAGGCCACAAGATCGACGCCAAAACAAAATTCGCTGACAGGGTGTTCGACTTGTAGTCGGGTGTTGACCTCAAGGAAGTAGAATGTGCCTTCTGGCCCGACGAGAAATTCTACCGTACCGGCGTTTTTATAATCGGCCGCCTTGATGATTTTTTTTGCCGCCGCATAAAGCTGGCTGCGTAAATCGTCATCGGCGCCAGGGGCAGGGGATTCCTCGACAATCTTTTGATAGCGTCGCTGCAGTGAACATTCCCTTTCGCCTAAGGTGATCACGTTGTCGCCATCGCTTAAAATTTGTACTTCGATGTGCCTTGCTGGATGAATCCATTTTTCCAGAAGGATCTGATCGTCACCAAAAGCGTTACGCGCTTCATGCTGCGCGGCGGCAAAACTTTGTGAAAGCGTTGATGCATCGTCGACCAAGCGCATACCCTTACCGCCACCACCTGCGGCGGCCTTGAGTAAGAGGGGATAGGTCAAAGATTGTGCCAGTTCCTGAGCTTGCTCAACATTTTGACATGCCTCTGCGCCAGGGATGACAGGAATATCCAACGACTGCGCTAAAGCACGGGCTTTGGATTTATCCCCCAAAAGTCGCATGGCCTGTCCATCGGGGCCAATGAATTGAATTCCGGATTTTTTACAGGCATCGGCAAAATCCGCATTCTCGCTCAAGTAGCCATAGCCGGGATGGATGGCCTCAACCTGATGCTCCAGAGCAAGCTTGAGGATTTGTGTGGCGTCAAGATAAGGTCGCTCCCCTGCCAGCGCGAGCGCTTCGTCGGCCATAAAAACATGCTCGGCTTGTTTTTCGTCGGCCGCGTAGATGGCAACACTGCGCATGCCTTCCTGGCGAAGTGTTTTAAAAATACGGCAGGCAATTTCGCCGCGATTTGCCACCAGGACTTTCATAGCCACTCGGGTTTTCTCTTTTCTAAAAATGCGCTTAAGCCTTCCTGCCCTTCACCCGAAGCGCGCAGTTCGGCAATCATTTGGGCGCAATAGGATAAGGTTTCAGGACCTTGCTCCGATTCGACATGGGCAATCAGCTTCTTGCAGGCCTTGAGCGCTTGTGGGCCGTTGGCGGCTACCGTTTGTGCCAAGTGCTCGATGGCACTTTCCAGGTTTTCATCATCGACGACTTTGTTGACCAGGCCCATCTCCATGGCTTGCTGCGCGTTAAAAAACTCGCCGGTTAAAAAGTAGCGTCGGGCGCTGGGGACACCAATTTTGGCAATCACAAAAGGTGAGATAACCGCCGGGACGAGACCAAGTTTGACTTCCGAGAAGGCAAATTTTGTAGTTTGTCCGGCGACAACCATATCGCAGCAAGAGACCAAACCAATACCGCCGCCCATGACCGCGCCATGGACTTGTCCGATCACCACCCGGTCACAATTTTTCAGATGGGCGAACATTTTGGCCATCTCTAAAGCTTCGGCCTGATTTTGCTCGGTGGTATAGGCGGCGCTTGCTTTCATCCAGGCCAAATCGGCGCCGGCAGAAAAGACCGCGCCTTCGCCTTTCAAGACGACAACTTTGGTGGTTTCGGGCAAGGTGTCAAATGCCTGGGCCAGTTCGATCACAAGTTTGTCGTTAAACGCATTACGCACTTCGGGGCGATACAAAGCGATGGTGCTTAATGGTCCTTGGTGTGCAACTTTAATGGTTTCCATGCTCACATCCTATAGATAGGTTCGGGGCCCCTTTCGAGTGGGGCGTTAAGGGCGGCGGCCAATGCCAAGGCAACAACGGCTCTGGTTTGGCAGGGTTTAATAATGCCATCATCCCAGAGTCGGGCGGAACCATAATAGGGATCGCCTTCCTCGTCGTATTTGGCGCGAACTGGATCCATAATCGCCGCTTCTTCTTCCGGGCTTAAGGTCTTTTCTTCCCGGGCGAGTTGATCGCGTTTGACTTGCGCCAGGACCTGGGCGGCTTGTTCGGCGCCCATCACAGAGATGCGTGCATTCGGCCAGGTGAATAAAAAGCGTGGGCAGTAGCCCCGACCCGACATGGCGTAGTTTCCAGCGCCATGGGAGGCGCCAATAATCACTGTGATGCGCGGTACTTTGACCGTGGCGACGGCCTGAACCATTTTTGCGCCTGCCCGGGTGATGCCGCCTTCTTCGTAGCGTTTACCGACCATAAAGCCGGTGATGTTTTGTAAAAAGATAAGAGGGATTTTTCGATGTCCACAGAGGTTCACAAAGTGCGCGCCTTTTTCAGCACTCTCTGCGAAAATAACGCCATTGTTGGCAACAATACCGACCGGGTAACCGTGCCAGCGGGCAAAGCCGCAAACCATGGTGGTGCCATAATTGGCTTTGAACTCATGAAAACGTGAGCCGTCGACCATGCGGGCAATAATTTCCCGAACATCAAAAGGATGGCGATGGTCTTTGGGCAGGATGCCGTAAATCTCCTCGGCGGCATAATGCGGCTCCTCAATTTCATGGGTGGTCAGTTCGGATCGATGTTTAGAACCTAAGTTTTCTACGACATGCCGACAAATGCGCAGCGCATCTTCTTCATCTTCGGCAAGATGGTCGGTAACGCCGGACACTTTCGAGTGCATCTCCCCGCCGCCGAGTTCTTCGGCGCTGACTTCTTCACCGGTGGCGGCTTTGACCAAAGGCGGGCCGGCCAAATAGATGGTGCCTTGTTTGCGCACAATAATATTCTCATCGCTCATGGCGGGCACATAAGCACCGCCGGCGGTGCACATGCCTAAGACCACAGAAATTTGTGGGATACCTTGCGCGGACATTTGTGCTTGATTGTAAAAAATGCGTCCAAAGTGTTCTTTGTCAGGAAAGACTTCTGCCTGCAGGGGCAAAAAGACGCCTCCTGAGTCGACAAGGTAGATTGTGGGCAAACGATTTTCGAGCGCGATTTCCTGGGCGCGTATGTGTTTCTTGATGGTTTCGGGAAAATAGGTCCCGCCCTTGACCGTTGCATCGTTGGCCACAAGCATGCATTCGCGTCCTTGAATTTGGCCGATGCCAGTGGTCAGGCCTGCACCGGGCACTTTATTCTCATACATGCCCCAGGCTGCAAATGGGGAGAGTTCGACAAAGGCCGTATCGGGATCAATCAATTGTTCGATACGCTCGCGGGTCAACATTTTGCCACGCTTGCGATGGGTGCTGACCGCTTTATCGCTCCCGCCTTTTTGGACGTGTTCTAAGCGGGCCGTGTATTCTTGCGCCAGGTTGTGTTGGAAGGTTTGATTTTCCGCAAAGGCGCTTTCCTGGGACTCGATATGCGTTGGGAGTATATCCATGCAGCGCAACTTCACATAACCGGCAAGACAAAATCAAGACTTTAGTGTGGATTGGCCAAATGACCTTGCGGGGCGGGCCAAGCGCTGCATTTTAGCCTTGAAGTCTCTTTTTGGGGTTGCTGGGCCAGGGTTTCAAGTTCGAGGCTGGTGCCAGGACCGGTCATTTTTCCTAGAGGCTTGGGATCATTCGATCTTTTGTGTTCTTGGCATAATTTTACGGTTTGGGCCGTATTTTTAGTCATTCTCTTTTGTTTTAAAGGACTTAAAGACGTGTGCTCTTCTTGCTGAATAGTTGACTTTAAGTCGCAAAGGGATTCTACTTGCGGCCATGCAAGTGCGTGCAATATCAAAGTTTAAAGTAGGTTGTTTTCTTGTTCTTCTGGGCTGCATTTGGGGCTCACCTTTAGGGGTGTCACCTGCGCATGCGGCTGGAGTGAACACCAAAAATGTCAAAAGCAGTGGGCAAAAGGTAAGTCTCTTTGGTTACTCGTTGCAGTTACAAACGATTTTGGATCAACTCTCGCGAAATCAAGGGTTGAATCTCATCATTCGTAACGATGTGCGGGCCAATGTGAATATCGATGTGCCGACGCTTAAAGAGGTGGACCTCGAGGATGCGCTGCGCGTGGTCTTGATGCCACTTGGCTACAGTTATCGCATCGAAGGTTCTGACTTGGTGATTTTTGCGCGCGCCTTTGAACGCTTTCGTGTGTCCATGCCGATGGTGAAGCAAACCTGGAACAGTGTGATTTCCAATGATGGAAGTGGCTCTTCAGGTGGGGGCTCGTCAAGCGGTGGGGGGGCTTCAGGCGGTTCTTCAGGCGGCAGCGGTTCTTCAGGTGCGAGTTTAAGTTTGACGAGTGAAAGTACTGCCGATGGCATGTGGCAAGAGCTTGATACGGCGCTTAAGACGATGGTCTCCAAGGCCGGGCGATACGCCATCAGCGCCACCGCGGGTATTGTCACGGTTTATGATGAGCCTTTGGTGCTCGATGCGGTGCGTCGTTATATTGCCGATTTAAATGCGGAGATGAGTCGCCAGGCGGTGGTCGAGGTGCATTTGGCGGAAGTCAAAACGTCCGACGGCACGCAAGTTGGTGTCGATTGGAATGCACTGGTGGATCGTCTTGTCGGTTCTGCGGCGCGGGGCCTCAGCATCGGTGCAAACAGTGCTTCTGGGTTTGCGCTTAGTGGTGATGGTGGATTTAGTTTTGCTTTGTCGGGCGTCGAAGGCGGTACGGTCATTCAAGCTTTAGAAAAGCAGGGGGAAGTTGATATTGTCTCCAAGCCCAACGTGCTGGTGGGCAACAATCAACCGGCCATTATTCAGGCTGGCGAAGTCATCACCTATGTTTCCGAAGTCACCCAAACCCAAAGCTCGCAAGGCCAATCGCAAGTTTCCGTATCGACCGCTGTGATCAACGATGGTGTGATTCTCTCGGTGGTGCCGCGCATTGATGCCTCTGGCGAAGTCACCCTGGCGGTTTCAACCATTTTGCAGGATGTTGATCAGCCCCTTGCCAGTTTTCAGTTTGGCGAAAGTAGCTTTGTGCAATTGCCTAAAATGAATCGTCGCTCCTACAGTGGTGTGGTGCGTGGGCGTCAGGGCGACACGTTGATCATCGCAGGACTCCTGGGCTCAAGCATCAGTGAAAAAACTTCAGGTATTCCATTTTTGACCCGCATCCCCATCATTGGTGCCTTGTTTGGCTCTCTTAATGTGCAGGAATCCAATTCAGATTTGGTCATTCTTTTGAATATTAAGAATGTAAACACGGGCGAGGACGACGCAACCAGTGCTGGTGACGAAGTAAGTGATGGTGACGAAGTAAGTGATGGTCCAGACGAACCAAGTGATGGACATCAAGAGGAAGCTGGCTGATCGAATATGAGCCGCGCTGTCTTATTTGAAGATGACACGCTGGTCCTATGGCGTGGTGGAAAACTTGTTAAAGTACGTTTACAGGACTTGGCTGGCGCGCTCAACGAGCCGACCAGTATTGCGGTGGTGGGTTGTGAAACAACGCGCGTGGCATCGGCGAGCGCCGCGGGTTTAGATAAGCAAACGACCGGGCGATTACCGCCAGGCTCCGTGTATTGTTACCAACATTTGGATGGCCCGCAGTTTCAGGTTTTCTCGATGCCCGAGGAGCAGTTGCGGGAGCTGCGTACCATACCGATGGTGTCGCAGGTTCTGCCTTACGGTTTAGCGGTTCGTGATGGTTTACAGAGCAAAGGTGGCTCAACCAAGGTGACTCAGTTGATCACCAGCGCCGCGCAATTTACAAACCAGCCCACTAAAAGCTGGGCTGTTCTCGATTTGGTGGGCTTACAGATTTTGCTGACGATTGTCACCGGCAATGAAATCAAAGCTTTTCGAACCATTTCTGTCGATGACCCCTTAGAACGTGAAGTCATGCTCTCCTTGCAATCCGAAGGTGTTGCTGGCGCAGAGATTGTCTCTCAAGATATGGCGTTATGCGAGCGCCTACGTAAAGCGGATATGCTTGTGCGCTATATTGATTTACCCGCAGAAGCACCCAATTTTGGGCTTTACGGGTTAAGTTTTCCGCCCTCGACCGAGTTTTATCTTAAAGAAGAATTGGTGGCGGCCCGTCGCCGGCAGCTTCAGAAAAAATCCCGAAAAGTCACCATTGTTTGCGGTGCAATTTTCGCCATCTCTTTGATTCTTTGGGGCGGATTATACTGGCAAAAAACGGGGGTTGAAGAAACCTTAAGTCAAATTAATGCCGAAAGCGTGCGCACGGAAGGCCAGGTCAGGGAGCTTTTTAGGGAGCGTTTTGCGAATTTGCCGCGTAATCGCGCCGAACTCAATTTACCCGAAGCTTGGGGCGAATTGCTTTTGCTTTTGCCGCCACAACTTGAGCTAAGCGAAATTGTGGTGAATGCAAAAACCTGGAAGGCAAAATTGCAACGCCGCGAGGGCGTGCTTGATCCACCCTTATCGGTGATCGAACTCAAACGTTCTATGGCCAAAGCCAAATATTGGAAGAATGCGAAAGTGCAGCTGGATATTCAGCCGCATAAAATTGACTACACATTGGTGAAGAGACGTAGATGATGCGAATAATCCAAGTGGTATGCGGCATAGGCTTTCTTGTCGCGAGCTATTTTGCCGTTGATGCTTATCAGCAAACGGGTGTGCTTGAAGGTCAGGTCGGTGTGGCCGGTACGCGTTTGGCCCAGCTCAAAGAAGATGTGCTCTTGCTTGACCATTTAAGCCCGCGTCCGTTGATTAAGCGTGAAGAAATGCTTGAGCGTTTTTTGACCTCATTGATGGATGAGGCAGAACTCTTAGGTTCGTCGGTGCGCTTAGAGGTGCCCAAACCGTCCTCACGCTGGAAGCCTGTGCAATATGGTATTTATAAGTCGCCGATTTCATTAAGCTCAGCATCTGAGACCGATCACGCCTTAGGTTATTATGATGTTTTGTGGGAATTGATTCGGGAAAAACCCGTACGTTTTAAGAAAGCACATGTTAGAATAAATCAGTCGGTGAGTTCGCTGACCTTAGATATTGAACTCTTCGCCCTTTAGAAGGAGGACCACATGGTTCAACAACGTTTTATGTGGGGACCAGCTTTAGCCATCATTTCGCTTATGGCCGCCGGCCCAGTTTCAGCGGCCAAGCAAGATGCGAAGTCCCAGCCTCAGGCCGAAGAAGAGGCCATTGAGGAGGTCGGTGTTGGTGTTCTTGATATCTTAACCCGCCTTAAGCTCTTACGGGTGCAGATGGCGCTCGACAGAGAAGAGATTGCGGCGCTGAATTTGCGTCTCGAGAAACTTCGTCTGCAAAAAGAATTTGAAGCGGTCATTTCCGCAGGTGGAGATGATGGCACCAAGCGCCCGACCAGGCGTCGACGCAGCGCTTTTAATGCGGGTGGAGAAATCATTGTCAAAGCGATTTCGTTAAAACCTTCGAAAGAGGCCATCGTTCTTTTTCGTGGACGAACCTATACGGTACGGCCAGGGGACGTGTTGGGGCCTTATAAAATTAAAAACATCACCCAAAACGGTTTAGGCATTAGCTCGACCCAAAGTGCTGGCAGGGCAGCAGTCGTACGCTAAGAGGAGAAGAGGATGGGCGCGACTCAGGCACAACGCATGCGCCTTGGCGAGCAGCTGATTGCTTCAGGTCTCCTGAGCGATGAGAAGTTAGAGCTTGCGCTTAAAGTTTGTGACCGCACCAAAGAACGTCTTGGTAGCGTGCTTGAGCGTATGGGCTTTGTGCGCCCAGAAGACATTGCCCGTATGGTTTCTCGCCAATATGGGGTCCGTTATATCTCGCCCAAAATGATGTCCAAGGTACAGCTCGACGGCGAGGCCTTAGAGAAAATTGGCGAAGAGTTTGCCAAAGAAAACAACATGGTGCCGGTTCTTTTTAAAAAACGGCCGCTTTTGATCATGTACGATTTGCTCAACACCAAAGCCAAAGACCGGGCGGTGAAACTGATTGGCAAGCGTGAAGTTGTGCTATCGACGAAAAGTGCGATTGCAACGACCCTTGCACTTTTTGCTTTTGCCGAGTTGGATGCGAATTCGATTGTTGAGCAAACCCGTGACACCATTGCCCAAGGGGAAATCAATGAGTTGCTCACCTATTTGCTTGGTCGGGCGGTGTTGGTGGGGACATCCGATATTCATATTGAACCCAGTGGTCCGGTCTCGATGGTACGCTTTCGACGTGATGGGGTGTTGATGCCTGAGCTGACTTTGCCCCGTGAGCGCCATGAAAATTTGGTGAACGTTTTGTTTGGTAAAAGTGGCATCGACTTGTCTGATTTTCATCGTTTGCGTGATGGTCGATTTTCTTTTGAATTTGCCGGACGCATGCTGGATGTGCGTTTTGCTTCGAGTCCGACCGTCGAAGGCCCGATGGTGGTTATGCGGATCCTGGATGATACACGTTCGCTGATGCGCTTAGAAGAGCTTGGTTATACGCGACACAACCTCAACTGTATCGCCGAGATTTTACGGCATCCCTACGGGGTTATTCTGATGGTTGGTCCCACCGGCAGCGGTAAAACAACGACCCTCTATTCGATGCTCTCAACGCTAAACGATTCGCAACGTAAAATCCTGACGGTTGAAGATCCCGTGGAGATTAAACTGCCCTCGGTACAGCAGGTGCAGGTGAACGAAAAGGCGGGTGTCACTTTCGCCAATGCGGTACGTGGATTTTTACGCCAAGACCCAGACATCATTTTGGTCGGTGAGATTC
Organism: Myxococcota bacterium; assembly: GCA_030749035.1. Taxonomy (GTDB): domain Bacteria; phylum Myxococcota; class XYA12-FULL-58-9; order XYA12-FULL-58-9; family JASMKV01; genus JASMKV01. The sequence continues at coordinate 18,646 of JASMKV010000512.1, forward strand.
GTGATGAAGAAACGGCCCGGGAAGCCTATCGGGCAGCCAACACGGGTCACTTGGTGTTTTCGACCTTGCATGCAAACACCGCGATGGAGGCTTTCGGGCGCTTAACCGACCTTGGCCTTGAAGCCTTTCGTTTGGCGGACGGTACGGTTGGCGTGGTGGCACAGCGTCTCTTACGGCGTCTTTGTCAAAAATGTTCAAAGCCGGAAAAGCGGTCGGGTTTTGAGCGCCCGCGCAAAGCCGGCCCAGGTTGCGCTTCTTGTTCGAAAGGCTATGTGGGCCGCTCAGTGGTGGCGGAGGTCTTGCAGCTTAGCCCCGAATTGATTGAGTTGGTGCATCAAGCGCGTCCAGCCAGCGAGCTTTTGGCCAACGCCATGAAGGCCGGATTTATGAATATGCTCGTCAATGGTTGCTTTTTGATCGATCAAGGTCAGAGCAGTGTTGAAGAAGTTGAGCGGGTGATTGGACCCATTAATGAAGAGAGTCTTGATGCGTTGGTGAAATATCGTAAAATTGAAGGTGGGAATTAAAAAATGCATTTTCGTTATCAAGCCGTATCGCCTTCGGGTCAACTTGTCACCGACACCATGGATGCACCAACGCCTAAAAAAGTGGCACAGGCCCTCGAGCAAGATGGCTATGAGTTTATCTCAGCCCAAGTTGATTGGGGCGCCACATTGCGTGCCGGGGCGCGCGCAAAAAAATTAAAGCGCAAGATTTTGATCGAATTCTTTTCTTATCT
>JASMKV010000513.1 GCA_030749035.1 Myxococcota bacterium
CATCGTCACCGTCGTCACCATCGTCACCATCGTCACCATCGTCACCGTCGTCACCATCGTCACCACTGCTTCCAAACGTACATTTGTTCTGGAGTATCATTTCCTTGCAACGCTCTTTAATCCAATGCACGCCGCTGCCAATAGGTCCACCACTGCCCTCATAGGTACTACCTATGTCTGAACAATAACCATTACAGGCGTTCAAAAAGGCACCCCGATCTCCATCACTAGACCAGAGATCTGCCTTTCCCTGGCAGCATGCTTTACACGTTACGTTGCGATCATTGTCAGTCACTTCTCTGCCTTCTTGTCGAGCTTTTTGCACCATCTCAAGTGCACAAGTCCCCGCGGCGGATTGCTTCTGAAATTCGCTTAGAGGTAAAACTTGATGGGACGTCGTATCCTGACCAGCACAAAATTTTTCCATACAGGCACCTCCACCGCCCGAATTAAAGTCTGGCAGAGGCACAGAAGAGTCACCATTTGAGCAAAGAGCGGGTGTGGTTTGCTGTTGAACAAAGCAGCAAGCATCTGCATGGGGATCCGCCCTTTGAGGTTCAGTGACACAATAGGTATAACACGTGTCATCCTCACAAAGTTTAGTCTCCTCATCCGAAAAAACGGCAACACCTTTGCACTTTTTACCGTCCTTACAGTCTGCGTCTGTATCGCAGGACACACAACCCGTTTGGACGTGCCAGTTCACTCGATGTCCCCCCTCATTCCCAGCCTCGCTATGACACCAAAGAATTCCCGTATCGTTCGGGCTAAGGCGAACGCCGCAGTTGGCAGCATGGCCGCAGTGATTTTGCCAGATATCATAGTTCCAGGGCTGATTCCGATTTTGATAGCCGGCTTTGGGCCTGCAAATGCCAAAAGGTTCTCCTACAGGCAACTGGACACACTCGTTAGCCGCAGGACAGGAGCTATCGTCACCCAGACAATCCGCGTATGCCGTTATAATACATGCGTATGCTGAAGCATTGTCTTCCCCACTTCCAGAAAAGAGTTTTTCAGCCTCTTCTTCAGCTACCCTGCGGTTTTCCCAATCAGATTCGTTCGGAGAATAAACGTACTTGTCTTCACCCTTCGTTTCGCGTGAAAATGGCACGTACGTGCATTCCTGGTAGAAAACTGCACATGGATTGGTGGTGATGGGCTCTTCGCCTGGGCTGCATTCCGTGAAAAGTGCAAGAAGCTCATTGACGACCTCTTCTTGCTTTTCTTCTGTCACAAAATTGAATGGAGCCCCTTTTAGTTCTTCCTCTGTGGACTCTAATATCATCTGGCCAATAGCAACATGCATGGCTGGAGTGCAGACTTCGGGCTCGCCAACTATTGGTAATCCATGGGCTCCCAGGCTCACTTGCCGATCGAGGGTGGCTGTGTTGTTGACTTGTCTGTCTTCCACTCCTGCACAACCAATCGCACTTTCTTCATCGCCAGTGGCTAAACCAGTAAGTTCCCTGACATCGGTCATCGAAAACAAACCTATACCCACGGCCAAGACAATCGCCCCGAGACGCCAACGGGATTTATGTTGGTTTGTATTGTGCTTGGAATTTGGAGATTCTGGTATAGCCACTGAGTACTCCTGGAACAAAAAAACACGTTGTCTGCAGAGCATAACATATCTGCCAACGCAGGATTAAGCATAAAAGAAATGAAGAGGCAGAGCAATGCATTAGCCCTTTGATGGACAGGTAAAAAACGCTGGAATTATAGTGAGATAGATAACCGATAACCGTGCGAGCCGTTGTGAGACTGGTTGAGGGGCGCCATAAGGGCGCGCCGAAAGCTAGTCGATACAAGGCGAGTGGCCGATAACCGATAACCCGATAACCGATTAATAACGTGACAAATAGCGATCGATTTCCCAAGGATGGACGCTGGCAATATAGTCGCTCCACTCGGTCTGCTTGCTTTCAATCACATGACTAAAAATATGCTCGCCAAAAACATCTTTCATAAAAGCGCTTTTTTCCAGCTGCTCAACCGCATCACCAAGATTGGCCGGAAGACTCTTAATCTTTAAGCGCGCACGCTGCCTTGCGCTCATGTCAAAAATATTTTCGCTCACCGGTGGTGGTGGCTCAATCTTGTTTTCGACTCCATCAAGACCGGCAGCAAACATGGCCGCCAAAGCCAAATAAGGATTACAGGATGGGTCAGGCATACGTAATTCACAGCGTGTGCCAACACCACGACTCTCGGGCACCCGAATCAACGGCGAGCGGTTGCGCTCAGACCAAGCCAAATGGGTTGGTGCTTCGTATCCTGGCACCAAACGCTTATAAGAATTCACCAAGGGATTGGTCACCGCACAATAAGCCCGGGCGTGCTGCAAGAGCCCACCAATATACCACTTCATGATTTTTGAAATGCCATCGTAATCACCCTTCTTATCAAAGAAAACGTTCTCGCCTTTGCTGTTAAACAAAGACTGATGGGTATGCATCCCCGAACCGTTTTGTCCGTAGAGTGGCTTCGGCATAAACGTCGCATGCAGACCATAATCACGGGCCACCTTGCGTACCACAAAGCGAAAGGTGGAAAGATTGTCCGCCACGTTTAAAGCATCACCATAACGAAAATCAATTTCATGTTGACCTGGTGCCACCTCATGGTGGGCGGCTTCGATGTCAAAACCAAACGCTTCTAAGGCAATCACAATTTCACGACGACATTCTTCAGCCAAATCCAAAGGCGCTAAATCAAAATAACCCGCCGCATCGTGCGTCTCTGTGGTGGCTTCGCCATTTTTCCCGCGCAAAAACAAAAAGAATTCCGCTTCACAGCCGGCCATCATGCTGTAACCCATCTTTTTCGCACGGTCACAGATGCGCTTTAAAGTCATGCGTGGGCAGCCATCAAAGGGTGTACCGTCTGGGTTATAGATATCACAAATCACCCGGGCCACGTTGCCCTGGGCTTTATCATCAAGCCCCAAAGACACCCAGGGCTCGACCTGAAAGGTATCCAAATCGGGATGCAAAATCATATCCGATTCTTCGATGCGGGTGAAACCTTCAATGGAAGAACCATCAAACATAATTTGTCCATCCAGGGCTTTACCGAACTGGCTTGAGGGCACCTCAACATTTTTGTTGATGCCATCGATATCCGTAAAAACCAGGCGTAAAAAACGCACGTCGTTGTCTTTGAGCTGCTTTTTGATACCGGCGAGGCTTTGTTTACTTCGACCGCGCTGGGGCTGATCACCCTTGGCCCGCTTGGTCGATGTTTGCGTTTTTTTCTTTGCTGCCATGACAAACTCCTGTCTCGTTTTTTTGCATAAAATGCAAAAATTGATGTCATTTTCACCTTTTTTGCCCTGAAAACCGCACAAACGCAAGAGGTTTTATGTCGTCTGCGCAAGTTTAATGAAATGGCCCTGCAGCAAGCACACGCGCCTTCGACCTTGGATCCAGAGGCATGGCATTTAAACCCAAGGCATGCTAAATCGGCCCCATGAGCACTCAGGAAAACATCCATATTGTCGCCATTGCCGGTGGTTCAGGCACACGCTTTTGGCCCCTCTCGCGTAAGGCCACCCCAAAACAACTGCTGCCGATGTGCCATGGTCAAAGCCTTATTCAGGCGACCTTCGAACGCATCAACACATTGGCTGAGCCAAGCCGGTGTTGGATGGTGGTTGGGCATGACCACGTCAAAGGCTGCCGTGAAGATGTGCCACATCTTCCACATACGCAAATTCTTGCTGAGCCCATTGGCAAAAATACCGCTCCAGCGGTCGCCCTGGCCGCCATCCATGCCGAAAAAGTCGATCCAAATGCGGTGGTCGCAATTCTACCTGCCGACCATTATGTCGAAGAGAAGGTCTCTTTCTGCAATGCGCTGCGCCAGGCTGCAGCCATTGCCCTTGAAGGGGCGATTGTCACCTTAGGCATTCAACCAACCCGTGCAGAAACCGGTTATGGTTATATTGAACCCGACAAAGATCACAACATGGGCGCTGCCGGCATGGCGGTCAAACGCTTTCGCGAAAAGCCCGATGCTCAGCAAGCCAAGGTCTTCTACGAAAGCGGCGATTTTTATTGGAATGCGGGCATCTTTGTTTTCAAACCACAAACTTTTATGCAGGAACTGCAACAACAACTTCCCGAGATGCACAAACAAATGCTCGAAATCCAAAATGCGATAGGAGAGCCGAATTACGAGGCGGTGCTCTCGCGCAACTATCAGAGCATACAAAATATCTCGATCGATTATGGCATTATGGAAAAAGCACAAAACGTTGCCGTGATACCGGTAAGCTGCGGCTGGTCTGATGTCGGTTCCTGGAACAGCGTTGATTCTATCTTTGCAGAGGATGCAGAAAACAATCTCACCAAAGGTCGCTATATCAGCATGGATGCACGCAACAACGTCATCTGCGCAAGCGAAGATCATATGGTCGGTGTGATTGGCCTGGAAAACATCGCCGTTGTCCACACGAAAGATGCAACACTTGTTGTCCCCAGAGAGCGGGCTCAGGAAGTCAAAGAACTTTTAAACGAAATCCAAAACCGAAACTGGTCTGAATATCTTTAAACAAAGGCAAGACATGCAGCCGAATAAAACCATCTTTAGAGAATATGATATCCGCGGTATTTTAGGCCAGGACATCACCGACGAACTTGCCTTTCATATTGGTCGCGCGCTTGGCAGCATCCTTGCGGAGGAAGGCAAAACCAGTTTGGTGGTTGGTCGTGATTGCCGGCCTTCGGGCATCGCTTTAAGTGCCGAACTCATCCGCGGCGCAGAAATGAGTGGTCTTAGCGTCACCAACATCGGCATGGTGCCCACCCCGCTGCAATATTGGGCTGTCCAACACCTTGGTGCGGCTGGCGGCGTTGAAATTACCGGCTCGCACAATCCATCGGATTATAACGGCTTTAAGATGACACTCCAGGGTAAACCTTTTTATGGCGACGACATCCAAAAACTTTATGCACGCATTGTCGCAGAAGATTATGTGGACGCTTCGGGCCAAACACAAGAGCGCGATCTGGTCGCAGCATACATTGATGAACTGGCGCAAAATCTTCACCCCGCAAAACGCCCATTAAAAGTGGTCATCGATGCGGGCAATGGCACCGGCGGTATTACCGCCTGTGAACTCTACACGAAACTTGGGCATGAGGTTATCCCCCTTTACTGCGAACCCGATGGCGATTTCCCCAACCATCATCCAGATCCCACGG
>JASMKV010000514.1 GCA_030749035.1 Myxococcota bacterium
GCCGGGGACCAACAATGAAGACGACGATTGTCTTCCTAATCTTGACCCTCCATTCACCCCCTTAATGCTGTATTTCAACGCCACGCCTTCCGGACCTTTTGAATATGACGCGCAATTCAAAATCTTTGAGCTGGATTCGACTTTGGTCATCAACGACAATCCGCTGGCAAACATTACCTTGCTTGCCCATGGCGATGGACAATCTGGTCCTGGCGGACCGAGTCTGGCAGCACCGCCCAACGTACCCTGGTAAGCGTTGGTTTAAAGCGCCCAAACAAGGGCTGCGGAACCACGCAGCTCACCATGCAATCGCCCATCGGCAAATTTGCCATAGCCGATATCACCCACCACTCGGCAATGGTCGCTAAAATTGAGGCGAAAGCGGGATCCCATCCCTAAAAGCGGCTGCTCTGGCGCGCCGAGCGGATTGTCCTTAATTGGCGCACCGAATTCCAGATATGGACTAAAGATAAGCGCATCGGAGAGATTCAACCCATTGCTGAACTCGACGGTGGCGCCAAGCGCATTCACATCCCAATCGTTCACATCGGTTCTGATATCCAATTCCAGCGCAATAGGAAGTTCGGAACGAGGGTTCAAGGTTGTGTTGATGCGAAAGGTATCGCCTTTGATGGATCTCAGCAGCGCCACATGCGGCATATAGCCTTCTAAGTTTCCAATGCGCCAGGTGTCTAAATCAAAGTGTCGCTCGCCCTTACGCAAATACTCCACACCATTTTTGACCGCTTCCCAGCGGGCCGGTGAAAAAATCTCCGCCACCAAAGATTTGGCCAGCATATGACGGTAACTCACCTCGACCCCAAGCTTACCCAGATTATACTTCAAAGAGCCAATATCATCAGAACTTAAAAGCGAACCATATTTTGCCTCGAGTCGAGCGGTCTTGTTGATGTAGCGGGTATCATCCAAATTCGAAATCATCAGCTGCAACGCTTCACCCAAATTGCGATGCCCGTGACGCATATTGTCTTTAAAGAGCTCCACCGTCGTGAGCTCGGAACGGTTAATGCCTCCGGCAGAGAAAGCGTAGGAATCCTCAGAGGTGAACGGTCCTTCGGCAGCGCTCAAGCCGCTGGTGAGGTTGAGTTCTTCGATCCAGGATTTTTTACCCTGACGATGGGCGGCGTGCACATGCCCCGCCTCATGATTGGCCAATGCACTCCAGGCGATTAAAGAACCTTCGACCCCAATCAAGCCTAAACGGCCAATGAACGACTTGTTTAAGCCCAACGCCTCTTCGACTTCTTCGCCTAAAAAGTCCACAAGATTGGCGTAGGAATGGGCCAAACGATGGGCGGTGGGATCCGCATAGAGATCGGCGGAAAAAGGTAAGTGCAAATGATGCTCGCCGGTGCGTCGACCGGCGGTGGCGCTTAAACCCTGTGGACTGGAGAGCGCAGAGATGGCGGTGGTACTGGCCTCATGGCCCATGGCGGTGGGCCTTCGCTTTTGCTCCACTTGATCTGAAGTTTCTTGTGGCGCAGTCTCTTGTGCCGACTCCTGCGGCAATTCCAGATCCTCTTCGCGCAGAGCCTGATGCTCCTGGGTCGGCCGATTCTGACCGGAACGTCGAATATCACTCATGCTTAAATTCTAAGCATGGCTCGCCGATGCTTGCAAGCGTAGTGCGTCTAATTCTCATCGATGACCAGCGCCACATCATCCACCCAGACTTCAATGCTGGCATTCGTATCACCATCGGACATCATAATGCTGACGACAATCTCCTTGCCCCGATAGGGGGCCAGAACAGAACTCAGTGAATCACCGCTCATACTCTCAATGCTATAGGGTGTTGCCGGCCAATCAATGATGCCGTTCGTCAGTGCCATATCATTTGAATAAATTGTATGCGTGCCTAGGGATGGCCAAACGATGGGATACCAGTCTGGGTCATCGTTGTGTGGCAAGGCACTCACATCAGGGTGCAAACTCAGCGATGCATATAAATTCACCAACTGCCCTGCTGCGGCAACCTTCGATGAGAACTTAAGCCGCACCACATCATTGAGCGGGTCAAACTCCGGCACACCTATCTTACGGTATAAATAGGACTGACAGCCTGAAGCGCTCGGTCCTGAGCCCGGCGAACTTAAAGCGGCCACCAACTCTCCAGAGCCCCCACCCGCACCTGCTACGAGCGCCCCACCTATCGAGACGGTAGCGCAAGAGTAACTCGCACTACCATAGAAACCATAACGACGATGAAAAGCGGTCCATTCGCCAATGGCTGTGGGACCCACATGTACAGTCGAGCCATTAAGGCTTATGGGTCCGTCCGCATCCTGGAGACTTTCAAACCCCCCATCGGCCATAATATTGCAATCCCCCCCATCGTCGATACAGGTTGCGACAAAGCAATTATCGTCCGCATCACAATAACCGTTATCGGCGCAGGTGGCGCACACGCCACCGCAGCCATCGTCCTGACAAAGGTTGTCCACGCAGTTCGGCACGCAGGTCTCGACCTCAAAGTCGCGCACATCGACCGCTTGCCCGTTGCTCGTAGGCATATTGCTGTAGGCATCGGATACCGTAAGCCAAAGCTCCAACACATCGTCCGCTTCAATATCACGTATCAAAATCTCATAGGGCTGCGGACAATGACAATGCGGATAGGCCGACGTACAACTCACACACGGTGTCAAATTACAATTATCCGCATCCACCGAAGGACTGCCACCACTGTGCCCTCTGCTCGGCCCACTCAGGATGTTATCAGGTAAAGTCAGCGCCGCCCCAATACTCTGAGCATTGTTACGGGCAATCGCATGGGCATTATAATTGGCACCAATATAAATATACTCCTTAAAGCGCATAAAAACTGGCGCATCCGTATTGACGGTGCAGGTTTTGGCTAAGACATAATTGTTGCTGGGTGTATAGGCAGCGTTGGCCGCTTCCTGGCAAAGGACGACCGGCTGATTGGCCACACAGTTATCGTTTTCGCAATTTTGCCCGATCGTACACGAACCACAGGAACCCCCACAGCCATCATCACCACAGGTTTTATCCGTACAATCAGGTGTGCAGCACTGGCTGTTGACACAGGTCTGTTCAGAGCTGCAGGTCACACAGGAACCATCATCAATCGTTTTCGTCGCATCATAGTTACAAGCGTTTTCGTCCGTACAACCGGGACAAGAGGTGCCATCACCGGCACAGACACTACAAGTATCCAGTACCGCCTCACCATCGACAGTACCGGCACAATCGGCAAAATGCCCTACCACAAAAATGCTAAAGGCCGTTGTCTTGAAAGCCGCCTGCCCATTGATAAAGCTGACCCCGCTCATTTCTTCCCAAGTATCGTCGTCCGCATCGTCCAGGCGAAAAACAGATAAGCTTTCTGCCTCAACCCCATAAGGTATGCTGATCGACACCGGATAGACAAAGGTTTGGCCGTGGGGTTCAAAGGCATAAGCCACCCCTTGTGCTGTTTTCTCACTGGGCAGAATTGGGAAAACCGAAAGGTCTTCAAGCACCGTAATACTGATCGATGTCTCTTGCTCTAAAGCACCGCTGGGTATGCTTAACGAAGCAGGGCCCGCCCCACCTCCCGCAGACGAAATCTGCCCGCCCTGCACGCCCACATCGCCAGAGCCCACAAACACGCAAGAACCAGCATTGATACAGGCGCTATAACAAAGTTTGTTCAGACAGTTTTCGCCCACATCACACGTACCACAAGGACTACCACAACCATCATCGCCACAAGCGTTCAGTACACAATAGGGTATGCACTGGCTTTCGCAGACGCCATCCTCACAACTTTCATGCTCAGCACAAGTCCCGCACGAGCCCTCACAACCATCATCGCCACAGACCTTCGATGTACAATCGGGAACGCACGAGCCCACACAAAGTCCCTCATCGGTACATGTCGGTTTCTCATCGGGACAAGGGCCGCAGTTGCCGCCACAACCATCGGCGCCGCATTCTTTATCGGCGCAAGAAGGCACACAGCCTTCGCACACCCCCGCATTGCACGCCTGTCCGGTTGCACACAAACCGCATGAGTTACCATAACCGTCATCACCACATTGCTTGTCTCGGCATGGGTCGACACAGGCGCCTAAGCCATCACACACCCAGCCGGTCGGACAATCATCCACACTTGTACAGACAATGGGCTGGCAGTAGCCGGAACTGCAAACCAAAGGTGTCATACAATCCTCACTGACAGAGCACACAAACTCGATGCAGTCACCGCCATGACAAATGGCCGGTGAGGTACATTCATCGTGCGCCTGGCAATCTCTATCCTTGATGTTGTAGCCTCCCGCCGGCATACAGACACTCAGCGCACAAAGTGCCAACAACACGCAGAAGCTTCTGTAAAAAACGTGTGCAAAGCGTAAATGGTACTTCAAAGACAACACCTCTGAACTCTAGCAACCAAAGTCACGTAGCGCAAATCCATCCCAACCCAGCACGTACTTTCAACACAAGATAGAGACCTAATTTCATTGAAATTTTTATACTTTCGGCCTAAAACCGCATAGCATGGGCCTCAAAGATTTTCTCTACCGCCATCAACGTCATATCGAAGGACTCTACGACGAATACCTCCTCGAGTGGAAGACGTGTGTGCAAAGCTTTCAAGAAGCGATGCAAGTGTATTTCGCCGAAGGCAACAACGATGAATTTGCCTATCTTTGTGAAAAAACCCACAAAATAGAGAGTAAAGCCGACGATTACCGACGTCACATCGAGTTTCAGTTGTACTCGAAAGCACTCCTGCCCGAATCGCGTGGCGATATTTTGGGGCTCCTTGAAACCATCGATAAAATCATCAACAAATGCGAATCGGTCCTCTATCAAATTCATCTGGAAAACCTTGAGATCCCCGAAAGCATGGCCGGCTATTTTCGTCGCATTCTAAACGTGACCAATGAGTGTCTTGAGGCGGTTCATCATGCGGCTTCGGATTACTTCAGCAACAAAGAGAACATGATTGAGCTGGCCCGAAAAATTGATGGAAAGGAAAGCGAATGTGATCATATTGAACGCGAAGCCATCAAAAACCTCTTCGCTTCAGATTTACCCTGGCATCTCAAATTTCAGCTCGAAAACCTTGTCATTGAGATGGGTAATATCACTGACCGCGCCGAAGCCGTCGCCGACCGACTGGTCATCACCAGCGTCAAGCGAAAGGTCTAAATCTTGATCGCTGCCCTCCTAAGCTCCATCTATCTGGGCTGGTCCTTGGGCACCAACGATGCGGCCAACATTTTTGGCACTGCGGTGGCATCGCGTATGATACGCTTTACCACTGCTGCGGTACTTGCGTCGATCTTCGTGATCCTTGGCGCCTGTCTTGAAGGCTATGAAGGTGTCCACACCTTGAGTTCGCTCACCACGCAGAATGTTCAAACCGCCGGCATCACCGCTTTCGCCGCGGCTTTAACGGTGACGCTGATGACCATCTTAAAGCTGCCCGTTTCCACCTCGCAAGGTGTTGTCGGCTCGATTATCGGTGTGGGCATCATGCAAAACGACGTGAACTTCGCCAAACTCTCTAAAGTCGTCATCTGCTGGATAGGTACCCCTATTGGTGCCTTTGGCATCGCCATCATCACCTATCTTCTACTCGCCCAGGTTTTCAACCGTATGCGCATCGGCATTGTGAATCACGACATCATTCTTAAAGTGGGCCTGGTCATTGCCGGCTGCTATGGCGCCTACGCGCTGGGCGCCAACAATGTGGCCAACGTCACCGGTATTCTGGCCGCCGCCCAAGTCGTAACCCCCTTCCAGGCCGTGGTTATTGGTGGGGTGAGTATCGCCCTTGGCATCATCACCTTCAGTCGTGGTGTCATGGGCACGGTGGGCAAAGGCATCGTCAAACTCGACGCCTTCTCCAGCCTGGTCGTGGTCATTGCTGAAGCCATCACCGTGCATATCTACGCCATCATCGGCGTGCCCGTCTCCACTTCGCAAGCGGTCATCGGCGCGGTTTTGGGTATTGGTATTCTCAAACGCATCGAAGCCATTCGCCTCAAAGCGGCCATGGGTATTTTCTATGGCTGGCTGGCCACCCCAGTGATTGCCTGTGGTCTATCCATGCTTTGCTATGTTGTTCTTCACCTGGAGTATACCGGCTAGGCCTAAGCACACAAATAGAGACCTTGATGTGCCGATTTAGCACAAACCCATGCGCAAAATCGGCTCTTGCACATGTGACACAGAAAATTAATATCGCTTAAGCTACTGATAAGACATCATTTGTCGTTTTGGTATGGATTCTGCAACTTACAAATCTATAGATAGAAGTGCACAGCCCTGGAGATTGCCATGCTTTTACTCATAAGCCTTATAACCTTAAGCACCACCCTTGATTATCATGAAGGTTTCGACTGGGCGGTTCATATCGCTCAGGAGAATAGTTCACCCCAAAGACTTGTCTTACCCAAAAGCGACAAAACCCTTCGATTTAAGGTGGGTAAGCATAGGTGCGTCATGAAACCCTCCAAACAAAGTCGTAACAGTATGTTCGCCCAACAACAGGCGGATATTTCCTGCCGACTCGCCAACGGTGGCAGTTTTGAACTGACCACCAACACTTGCCGGGTCCTGAATTTTAAGAAAGGTCAGAGCAAAAGTGATATGACGGTCGCTCGGGAAATGGCGTTTAATCTTTATCGCAAGCTTGGCGACGAAGCTTCCTTTAAGCTGAAATCCAGGGGTAAAAAATACGATGTGCGAGTCAACTGTGAACCGCCACAAGCTGGTCAATATGCGGCCTTCCGCCAACAGATCGCTGGACCACAACAAGTCAATAAAAGCCGTTATAAGCAAATCCTTGAGAATAAACTCAACGAAAATTTACTGAACAAAAATGCAACACTCAAGCATAAGCAAGGCTCAAGCGCCACTGAGCTCTTTGAGGATGACAGACAACTCTAATTTTAAGTTTCCTCACAGGAGGCTTGCGCATCATTGCCTTCGACAACAATACTCGTGCAAGAGACCTCGGTCTCTTCGCTCTCGCCTGTTGCCGTATCTTCACCGGTGTCTGAACTTGGCTCTGTACAAACCTGTTCCTGCAGCGCCTGCACCTGACAGGTGGGCAGCTTTGGATTTTCTGAAATATTCAATGCACCACCAACGGTCTCAAGAAGTGTAAAATCCACACTCTCTAAATCCGGATTGGCGGAAATCTGCAATGATCCGCCAATTTGTGTCAGCCCAGGCAGCGCCAAGGTCTTTATCCCCACCGCCTCAACCATCGAAAGATTTCCGGTCAAAACGTTGTACTCATTGAGTACGGCGATATCCAATGCATTGCGGATCTCAAAACTACCGGTCAAGGTCTGTGTGATACACTGTCCCGCACAATTGCCCTCACAGGCCGCAGCGGCCTTCACTAACTTGCGTCCTGGGACACAGTTAAGACAGGTATTGGGGCCACAAGCAGCAAGCGAATCCCCCCAATCCTGGCAATAACCACCACAGGTCGCATCACAGCTGCTGCAACGGTTACAAGTATCACAGCCCGGCATGCCTTGCGGGCAGGTTGATTTAAAGCCCACACAGATCTCATCGGGCATCACCATATCCATATCCCAATCGTCCCCATCATCATCGGGGCCGCCATCGAACAAAAAACCAAACGGACAAGCGCTCAACGCCATCACCAAAAAGACACAAGTTAAACCATCACGTAAGAACATAGACGCAGCATAGCCAAGGCTTTAGTAAATGGCCAGTCCCGTTCCTGGCTCATGCCTGTTTTCATCTTTAGCCCCTACCATTTGAAAAAATAAGGGTTTTTAGGAAAGTCCACCCTTGCCAAAAGGATCTCCCTTGCGCTAAAGGAGCCTTGATTAGGAAACGAACATGCGTACGACAAAGCACCTTGGTGCCCAAATACTTACCCTCTTTTTTATGGCTTTTGCTTGCGGTGCCGATCCGG
>JASMKV010000515.1 GCA_030749035.1 Myxococcota bacterium
ATATTAACCCTGTGGCTTCAGGAGAGGATATCCTCTTTATGCTTCGCCAAACCCTATATCGCTTTTCAATGACTGATTATTCAATGAGTTCTGCACTCATAAACACCTCGTCGACGGCTGGCACATTAGCCACACCTGCAATTGATTCAAATGGAAAGATTTACATTGGCACAGATGATGGCATCGTTATCGCCATGACCATCTCTGGCGACCTCTTATGGGAAAAGGATATCAAGGCGCCTGTGCGTTCATCTGCTGCCATTGATGAGGATAACGGGCTGATTTATTTTGGCACCAAAGAGGATGATAAGAGCAAATTTATGGCCCTGAACATCAGCACGGGTGAAATACAATGGGAATACAAAACGGGTGCCGATGTCTATAGCTCTCCACTTATAGGAAATAATGGCAGAATTTATGTCGGCTCAGAATCGCGTTATCTTTATGCCTTTAATTCTGATGGGACAGTGGCCTGGAAAGTCGGGGTCTCGCAGGATATCACCTGGCCTTCGCCAACCATCGATAGCCAAGGCGTCATCTATATTGGCGGTATGGGCAACGGCACTCGTCACGGTAAAATATTTGCGATTCAAAGCGACAGCTCCGGCTTAATGCCTGGAGCATGGTCAAAAATACATCAAGACAACCAAAACAGTGGCTTCTAGGCCCTGCCGAATGGAGATGGAACAGAGGTCTTCTGGTCGGGCACAGCAAAAACAGAGGACAAAATCTTTCTTTATCTTCATTTGTCTTGTATCGTCTTTTATGTGCTAAAAATTAGCGCAGGGGGGGATGGTTAGTATGCACGCAAAACCAACAACATTACCGCAGAACAAAAATGTTCTTTTACTCAACTCATTTGTCAATGAATGCTTTGAATGCGATGAAGAAGACAATTATCAACGCAACGGTGACCTCTATTGTGATACCCCAATAGGTCTTATCTCCATTTATACCTATGTCCAACAAATGTTGCCAGAACTGAACACATCCATCATTGATTCAGAAGCATTGATGTACAACAATGCCTGGAAAGGCACCGACTATTGCTGGGACCAGCTGCTCGAAAAAATCCAGGCAGCCAAACCCCAGGTTATCGGTTTAAGCCTCTCTTATTACTATGGTGCGCGCATGTTTCACGAAACGACAAGAAGGATTAAAGAGCACCTTCCAGATTGCGTGATTGTTGCGGGAGGAAACTATCCAACCGATGCCACGGACATCGTACTCGAAGATCCCAATCTGGACTATGTCCTCAAATCAGAAGGCGAAGCAACTTTTGTTGAATTTCTACAGAAATATTATGCCTCTGAAAATGTCAAAGACATCGACGGCATTTGTTATAGCGATGCTAAAGAAGGCATGATCATCAACCCCAAAGTGAATTACATGAGGGATATTTCAATCCTGCCGATACCGGACAGGTCCGCTCTGGACATGAATTCATACGGTTGGGGAAGGCACGTTATAGACAGGATGCAACCCGGGGCCCGGTTTCTGACCATGATTACATCGCGAGGTTGCCCTTTTAAATGCACCTTCTGCTCAAACAAACATTTCTGGGGGCAACGTATTAAGTATCGTTCGATTGAACAGGTTGTCGATGAGATGGAAATCCTAAAATTCAAATATGGTGCTGATATCATTGGCTTTAACGATGACAATTTTTTCACCCATAAACGCAGATGTGAAAAAGTCTTCGATGAAATCAACAGAAGAAAGCTCAAAATGAAATGGTTCGCACAAGGTGGCACATTGGTTCAAAGCTTGGCGGATGAAAAGTTTCTGGAAAAAGCACTTGAAAGCGGATTGTGTTTTCTGAATTTGGCCATTGAGTCCAGCTCGGAAAAAACGTTGAGGCTAATCAGGAAACCACTCAAGCTCGACAATGCGAATGCATTGGTGAACCATGTGAAAAAGAAATACCCTGAACTGTATATGAATTCAGGCTTTATCATCGGCTTTCCGTTTGAGACGAAAGCCGAGATCATCCACACTTTTGAATACAGTAAAAAACTCGAGCTGGACTGGGCGGTTTACAATAACTTCAGACCTATGCCTGGAACCGAGCTTTATGATACCTGTGTTGAAGAGGGTATCATTGAGAAATTTACATTCAACAACTATGATGACACCTCAAGACCCTACAGCGAAGAAGCCCATTTTGATGGCCCTGATTGGACGAAGGAATGGTTGATGGACACAATGTATAAATACAATCTGGATGTAAATTTCATTAACTCATACAACATGAGAATTGGTAATTATCAACAAGCGCTCAATGACTTTGAATATGTTGCCAGAAGTTTTAAGGGCCAAGCCATTGCGCACCGTCAGGCTTCACTCTGCGCCTCTAAACTGGGATTATCCGACAAAGCCCAATATCATGCTTTTGAGGAGCAAAAAATCATGTCGCAGCCAGGCAAATCTCATGACTATTATGAGCAATTTTCGATCAAGCCCATCCACAGTGAAACACGAGTGGCTTAAAGGTCTACATGCGTAAGCAGTGGCAGAATATATATTTTTAATCCGCCAACAACGTTCACCTCACAAAACACCCATCACAAAACTCTTGGTCTCAGCCTTATGATGAGATATGCACAGGTCAATTTATCGAACACCACATTTTTCTGCGGAGGTCCTATGCTGCATTCTCTACGATTACTCATGACGTTCTCTCTACTCTTGGCCATGCTCTCTGGTTGTGGCGACGATGACGCGAATGAAAATGGCAATGGGAGCACTGACGCACAACGTACGCTGGATACCTGTGAAACCAGCATCTCTAGCGACGCCCCGGCCTTCTTCC
>JASMKV010000516.1 GCA_030749035.1 Myxococcota bacterium
ATATTGAGTGTAATCATAGCGGCAAATGAATTCAAGTTAAGTGCATCTGGAACGGGACGTTCTGGTCTCAGGCGCGATAGGGTTCCAATGATGCCCTAAAAACATCGGGCCAAACACAGGGTTCCACCTTGTCCTCTTGACGTTGCATACATGAAATCACCTGTTCACCGCGGGCGATAAGTTCCTCGCCACTTTCAGATGGGCGCCAATAATCAAAGCCCAAAGTGATGCGATGGTTCGAATACGCCTTTAAGGTCATGCGGATCGACACTTCATCAAAAGCCAGCACCTCATGGAAGTATTCGCAATGGACCTTGAGAGTCGCCATGACGAGACCTCTCTCGAGTTCATCGAGCATCGAGGGTGCATGCTCACGCAGAAACATTTCCCGACATCTCCCCTGCCAGCGAATATGGTTGGTGTAGTAGACATTGCCCACAACATTCGTTTCTGAAAAGTCCACGATATGCTTATATTCATAGTAGGTCATTGTTTCCCCCAAGAAGCACCGTGAAGACATGGGCGCGAGTGGCTGGTTTCACGTCGATCTGGCAGCTGACGATTTGATGTGCGCCAGCAGCAAACAAGACAGTACCGTTAGCGTATTTTTCGGCCAAAACCAAAGGCGTATTTCGATCGAGCCCCATTTTCTTAAAGCACTCAAATGCGCCCCAGATCCGCGTTGCCGAAACGTTGAGAGAGTCTTGAGATTCTGTCTCCAGATATTCAAGTAAATTCGTCCCGTTTTCTCCCAAGACGTCCCGCCAAATCTCCTCTGGCCGGTCTTCGACCACTTCCAAATCGCAAGCGATAGGCTTCGTGCTCAAAACCGCCAGGGTTTGCGTCTCGCCATGACTTATCGAAACATATCGGCCAGAATCGCAGAGCGGTGCGCCGTCGTTGCGCCAGCGCAAAATCTCGACACCATCGCTGGCCAGCGCGACCGCAGCTGTGCTCGCCTTACGGTCATCCCCAGGAACAAGGGCTGCACGAACGTCGTGTCCTTGCCCCACTTCCCGCAGCACATCCTCTAAATAGGGTGCGATAAGCGCTGGCGACCAGGATTCGGATTTATCCTTCTGCACTAAAGGACGCAAAACGAGCCCCCGCCAGGCCTCGATATGGGTTCCCTCGCAATTAAAAATATCCACATCATAGATGTATTGTTCCCCATCCCAGGCCCGCTCTTGTGCCTGCAAGATCACATGCGCATCGGCCTCAAAATCGCCAGGCACAATTGTCTCAACGGCAACTGGGAGCAGCTGCCTGTGCGGTACGCAGGCTTGAATCGCATGAATGAACGCGTCACGGGCAGCCAAATCACCTAAGCTTAAATTTGCGACTTCATAGGGGGCAAAGTAATTCTCTTTGCGTACAAGGATCTCAGCCTGACAACTTTGCCGATGCAAGGCACGATATTTGAGAATTCTGGCAAACCGACCCTTGTGAAAAAGCAGGTTACCATAGAGATCTTTGCTGGGGTCAAGTGTGACCTCTGTCTCGCACAAAGGTTGTGTCAAAGGCCCAGGAAATTCTGCTTGCCCGTAGCACAATCGTGCCCGCATATGGTCTAGTGCAAACTTGCTTGTGCTGCTGCGTACAACCACATCAAACTCATGCGCATTCCTGGCCAAGGCAGCAACGCGCAAAGTCACCTCCTCAGTCATGGGCACCTCTATGGGATGAAGAAACTCAACCTTAGACAAGCAGGTTGGCTTTTCCTTACCCGCCAAAGCTCCAGCAACCTGACTCATGGCCTCCAAACCGGCGACTCCCGGAACGATGACGCTACCGGCAACAACATGGTCTGCCAAATAGGGATCGCGTCCAAGTGATATTTCCGTATCCGTGATCAGTTCCACCCCGGCAACATCCACTTGAACTTTCTCGACAAAGCGATGCAATGGCAGGTCTGATGCTTCGCAGCGCAGCGTCTCTGGTTTACCAAAGCGTCCCGAGACAAAGACTCTATCCACCGGCCTATCTTGCCAACGCATAAGTTCAAGCAAACCTTGCACGCCCAACTCCGGCGAAATGGGTGTGATGCCTTGCTGGACCAACGTCTCCATCCGACCAAGCTTCTCGCCCATCCCAACACCCGACCAAAGCGACCAATCCAAGGTCAAGCAATCGACATGTGGGTACCGTTGCGCAAAATCGCTGACCTTGCGCGCAAGCAATTCGTTCGCCCAGGCATAATCCGCTTCTCCAGGCAGCCCCAAGTGGGCAATCACAGAACCAAACGCAACAAGGGACTTAAGATTCTCTGGTTCCACAGCATCCAGCAAATGTTCGAGGCCTTTGACTTTCGGCGCCATGGTCTTCAAAAAATCCTGAGTCGTAAGCCGCAAAAGCGATTGTGGTTCATTGATGCCTGCGCCATGAATGAGACCACAGACCGGGCCCACTTCACGTTCGATATCTTCGACCGCTTGCTTGATCGCCACAGGGTCACCAACATCCGCGGCAGCATAGTGGAAACGAATGCCTTTGGCTTCAAAGCGCTGCAAATTACCCCGTAACTCTGCGCTACAAGCATCGCCAAAAGGCTCACGTCCAATAAGCCCTAAAGTGCAGCCACACTCCTGCGCTAAGCGCAGCGCGCATTCAGCCGCAATCCCTTTCGCCCCACCACTGACCAAGACAACATCCCCTGCCACGAAGGGCAAGTGCCCTGCGCTACTTTTATCGCGCGGCAAGAGGGTCAAAGACTTTTCAAATCGCCTACCGTCGGCCTGATAGGCGC
>JASMKV010000517.1 GCA_030749035.1 Myxococcota bacterium
TAACGTACCACCAGGAAGTGATGGAGCAAAATGGCGTCTGGCGTTTTGATCTCAGTGATGAAACCAACATCCCCGAGCCTGAACGCATCATGGCTCTAGCCCAGGCCTATTGCCCTTTTGACAGTGCTTACAAAAATCAAAACCTGGATGCATGCAGCGCGAGCTGTGGTAACGCGGAAGACAATTGTGAACCCCGTGCCCTCAGCGCGAGCAATGGTCTGGCCATTGATCGCCCCGTTGACCTGGAGATTTACAAGGATGCGATTGTTGTCAGCGCGTACGACAAAAGTATCGCCTTTGAACAAACTTACTGCATGACCATGCGCGATGAACGTCATTGCGGCTGCTTGATCAATCTTTGCGATGGCGGCAGCGGCAAAGACAAACCCTGCGATCTGTCGGGAAATGACTGCGCATTCAAAGTGACCCTGGAAGAATGCGAGCTTTTAGACACCTGCATCTGGAATAGTGATGGCAACATTTGTAACGCCAAAGATTGTCCCGGGGCCAACTGCAGCCCCATTCAACTTTCCAACGGAGGGGCAATTTTAAGCACCCCACTGCCCAACGACGACTAAACAAAAAGACACACCACACACCTGCGCTCTAAAAAAATGCTTGGAAGCATTTTCCTCTTGTGCAAAACCACTTTTCCCTATATGGTCCTACATGTAGGCTAATCTATGCCCCAATGGTTGCCCTATCATCTTAACCCCCCTTTTGCTTTTTTCTTACAAAGAGCAAGAAAGATTGATTGGCATCGTGCGGGCAACCCCCTTTCTACTCCTGTCTTTAGGTTTTACGCTTCTTTGGGCCTGTGAACCCACGGCACCATGCACATCTGCACTCGATTGCGAAGACCTCGCCAACGACTATTCCTGTCCTCCCGAATACACCTGGGATCCAGCAGCCCAAGCCTGCCGTTCACCAGTCTGCCAACGCAGCACCTGCGCCCTTCTTAACGCCGAATGTGGCCATATGGATGACGGTTGCGGCGATGTTCTTTTCTGCGGAGAATGCGCAGGCGATAATTTTTGTGAACAAAGTGGTCCGATTCCACGCTGCGCCCATTTCACCACCATGCCGCAAACCCCCGACACAGAGCTTGTACCCGAACCAGCGCCTGAAGTGCAAAATGAAACCATCCCTTGCGACGATGAATATATCTGTGTGACCAACTTTCCCTTTACCGACAACCAAAACACGGCGCTCTTAAACAGCAATCGCTTTTCATCCTACGCATGTGCCCCTGACATCGATGAAAGTGGTCCGGAGTTCATCTATCAGGTGCAGATTACCGAGTTTGGTTTGTTAAGCGCCGCAGTCTACGATGGCGCCGGCGTCGATGTGGATGTGCATATCTTAAGCGATCTCGAGAGCGAAAGTTGCCTGGCCCGAGGCCATCATCAAGCGCGCATTGATGCCATGCCCGGCACTTACTATATTGTCGTCGATACCTATGTGGGTAACGGTCAACCTTATGTCGGCGACTATCGCGTCGATATTGGCCACACCATTCCATCCCGGGGGCCATGCACTATGGAAATCGGTTCGATGCCGCGGGTTGGTGATGGCGGCAACACACTGGCCATGCCTGCGACTGGCCCCATGGTGCACGAAGCCCATCTGGTCAGCCAAGCTGAACCGCAGCCCTATCCACAAAGTTTTCGCGACAAGATTGAAACCCACTACGCCCTTTCACAAAACGCCACCGGTTATGTCATGCACCGACAAACATCCTGGGCCCCCTTAGAAGGCGGCAATTTTTACGGCTGCGGCATCGGCTCCCCTTCCCTTTTTCCTCTCGAACACGAAGCATGGTACGTCAATATGTATTGGCGCAGCAGCGCCAGGCCAGAGCGTGGTACCCGCATGATTGTGCGTAAACCAAACTCCAACATCGCAGTGGTCACAGCCGCCGGCTATGAAACAGGCCCCGGCAATCTCAACCACATCGGGGGAACCACCGAAGAGACGCACCACTATCTTGGCACCCACCACCTTTCTACCCTCACCTTAGGCATCGCCAGTAATCAAAACCTGCCCTTTGGTCCGCGCATTTGTGACGAAGAAGAAAGTGACAGCAACCTGCCTGTCATCGACAACATCGAGCCGCAGGAAGTCGATGAAGAAGAAGAGATGGAGTTGTCCATCGATGTCTCCAGCCCCAACACTGACAATCTGCGGGTCTTTGTCCAGGGCCTGCCGCCCGGCGCAATCTGGAATGAAGAGGAACGTAAAATTGTTTTTCGCCCAGACTTTATTCAAGGCGGCAGCAGTTGGAACATTACGGTTCTTGCCCAAAGCGAGAGTGGTCAAAGCAGCCATTCCTTCCCCTTAACCATCAACGACACCATCACCCCGCCAGCGCCGCAGATTGTCAGCAGCGAAGATCGAGGCTCCTACGAGCGTTTGGAGATGAACCAAAGCACCGACGGCTATTTGGACTCTCCCGGGCATGCGGGTCGCTCTTTTGAAGCGCGTATTGTTGCACCCAAGAACGCCACGAGTGAAAATCCTTTGCCCGTTCGCATCTTCTTACACGGCTTAGGCGGCTCCCCCTATACGCAAGGCTCAGGCAGCATGTTTCGTATCTACCCCCACGATCCCGACAACACCTATTGGTGGGGCTACAGCGAAAATTTGCCCAATGGCGAAGCTAATTCAGGCATTGTGAATAATTACACCCAACGACGCGTCTTGCACCTGCTGGAATGGGTTTTAAAAACCTATCCTGGTGCAGATGCCAATCGTGTTTTGGTGGTTGGTTCCTCCATGGGAGGGGCTGGTGCCGCAGGTATGGGGCTACTTGCGGCACGCCACTTTAGCTATGTGCATGCCACATTGGGACAAACCATCGCCGCCAATCATCGCCCAACCCGAATCAATTCCCTAAGCAACTTCTGGGGTAGCCCAGAACTCGATTTGCCCGACGCCCAAGGCATGGGCAATTGGAGCCGCGCCGATCTGACCCGTGCTCTGCGCGACAACCCGGAAGCGCGCAATCAATTCATTTTCACCAAGCACGCTAAAGACGATGGCATCATCCATTTCGGTGCGGTGGTCATGCCCTCAGCCTTAACCACTCTGTCTTTTTACCAAGCCCTACAAGCCTATCGCCCCGGCCACTATGTCATTTGGGACGAAGGCGGCCATGGGCCAAGCGATCCACTCCTGGGCTCTCACTGGTGGGATAACGGTTGGTATGCCTACAACGACAATGAAACTTACCTGCGACGCAATTTGGCCTTTCCTGCCTTTAGTTTGAGCAGCATCGACGACAACCCAGGCGATATGCAGGGCAATGGCCTGCAAGCCTGGCACACCAACGCTGGCTTTGCCGGTGATGTCGACACCCCGAGCGACACCGGTTGGAACGGTGATAGGGCTGGATCTTTAAATCGTTTCTTGCGCTGGAAAAGCAGCGCTATTGTCGATGCCATCGATCGCTTTGAAATGCCTTTGAAGGCCTTGGACGGCAGCGGGCAGGCGCCAAGCGCGATGGGGGAACCGAGCACCGGCGACCACAACCCGCACCCTTTGCCCATCAACGTTAATGTGACGCTGCGCCGTGTACAACGCTTCACGACGATGCCCGGTGAGCAACTTTTCTGGAGTTTTGGCAATTTAAGCGGCAGTCTTGAAGTCAGTGCTGAGAATGAAATTGTCTTAGAAGGGCTACCTCTGCTGGATAGCTATCAAACACTTATTCTCACCCGATCCTATGCGGGCAATTGACATCTCT
>JASMKV010000518.1 GCA_030749035.1 Myxococcota bacterium
AATCTTTTTATCTTTACGTTGCTCCACTGGCAACTTCGCCAGCTCCGTATTGTACTTGTTGATGGCCTTGGTCAGCTTATCGACCCCCTTATTGATGTTCTGCAAAGCTTGCTTGATCTTGTCATCATAGGCCTTCATACGCGTATCATAAGCACTCTGCTCTTCATTCTCACCTTTGGCTGACGGCGGCTGCGACAGCAAAGCCGTCAACGCCGCATAATACGCGTCGAGTGAATCAAGGGCTGAGGATACGCCCATCGCCGCACCTGCAACCTTAAGAACTTGGCTTGCATAGTTATCGGGCATCGCAGTGTCCATCACCTGGTTTGGATTGATATTGTTTCCACCTGTTACATCTGACATCTTAAATCTCCTAAAATATTAAAAAGTTAAAAATTAAATTAAAAAACTCGAATCATTTTTTTGTCGCCACCGATAACGATGTTGGTGGCCTTTTTCCTCTTAGCGTTTCATTACAAATGTTCGCTGTAAGTTCAACTCCTTATTAATTCCCTTATTCATCATTTGCGCTTGACCCACTGCTTGGTTAGATCTTTTTGATACTTTTTGTATACCATCGGCCAAAGATTGATCGTCGAGGCCCTTTTCCTTAGTAATTACAGCATCTTTCTCGCCTGCGACGACAAGTCCGGCGGCCAATATTTTTTCGGCGATCGAGGTCTCTTCGGGCAACATAATGCCAAAATGCTTGCCTACAGAGGTGGTCACCTCCTCTAAAGCCATGGCCTGCGGTGCGGGCCTTTTTGCTAAGTCCTCAAGATCACTGATATCGTCCTCAGTAGGCATAAATGAGCTGGCAACCACGCTTGACCCCAGTGACGATCCTTCGGCCGGGGCCTTGGCAATTTCACCAAATTGCGCCGAAGCCAAGCTTAAGGCCCCTTGCGCCGAGTCGAGCTTCTCCTGGCTCCAATTTTCGCTCTCACCATCCTCCTCAGGCAGTGGAATAGGCGCTTGCGAGGAATCCCCCACATCAAAGCGTTTTTTCTTTGAAGCTCCCAAAGATCGACTAAAACCAGCCTGTTGCGCCAATCTGGCCGCATCGTTCTGGCCGGCGCGCTGCGCCTGTTGCTGGCTAACCTTCTGTTTTTCTTTGCTGTTGAGGTCGACCTGCTGTTTTTGCGGAACAATCTGCCCGGCATTGAAGTTCTTAATTGGCGCCATGTTTTATCGTCTCCTAAGCTCTTTATTGTCCGATCGTCGGACCCTTGCGGTCAAGGCAAATCCTTGAAAAATCAGCATTTTATTCGCTCTCCAAACCACGCACACTCAGCAATGTCTTCGAGCGCTGAACCCACTGGGTATAATAAGGCTGATTACCACCAACCTGCACGGCCATCTTCAAATCCTCAACCCCTTCATTTTCTAAGCCCGCCGAAATCTTCGCTTCACCCCGGTATGTATAACTTATGGCATCGTTAAGGTTTGTGGTTAAAGCCATGTCGTATGCCACGATCGCCTCGTTGAATTTCTTCAAGGCCTGATTGGCCGCGCCCGCCGCCCGCCAGTACCGCGAGACAAAAGGTTTATAGAGCGTCAACACACTAAAAACGTCCAGAGACGGTTGGTATTTTCCATAGTTATAAAGGTAATGGCCCATCAGAAAAATGACTTCAATCTCGTCATCATCAAGATTAAGTAAATCGGCCAGCGTCACCTCGCCACGCATAAATTTGTTTGCAATGTATTCGACCAATTTGGCAAAGGTCGCGACGACAGAGTCATTGGCCATGCCCTAAGAGCTAGCAATGGCACCCTTGTGTGTCAATGCTTCGCACCAAGCAAATGCCTTGTGGAAGTTTTCTATTTACCCGAACCTGATGAGATCTCACCGCCGGAACTTGAGGACGAGCTCACCGCACTGGGCGTGCTGACCTTAATTGCACCAGCGACTGTACTCTCTACGGTGCGTTCTTCCCCAAGATCGCTATCCGTTACCGTTACGACACCCGTTGTAAGATTGCCATCGCTGTCAACACAAAAGCCCTTGCCATTAAAACGAATTGTCTTATTGGTCACTGAAATCCCGGTATAACCCAGATTATCATCACCGGTAGCCGGATATTCGTAAAGTAATATATCGTAGGAACTATCATAGGTCGCTGCTGATCCTTTCACACCGTCAATAAATGCTGCGATACGTGTTTCCTTATTTGCTGCGGTATACGTATTCACCATCACAGTCTTGCCACGCCGCATAGCTTCAGCACGTCCAATACTCATCGTATGAAAAACTTCACGAGCAACTTCATGAAAATGATTGCGCTGCCGAAAATCACCGCTAAAACCTACGGCTAAAGCCGCTAAAATCCCAATGACCCCAACAACCGTCATCAGCTCAACCAGCGTATAACCTGCTTGCGCACGGTGTTTCTTCACAACCGTCATCATAATTCAATTTCCCGCCAACGTAAAATTCGCATCCGAACTCCTGGTGCCACAAAACCAGGATCCGATGTCAAAGCAATTTCCGGTTCACTGCTCCCGCCACCCGACACGGCAATCACATCGTTGGCTGTAGCTTCATTGCTGCTTGCAGGTGTCCTCGTCCAGGCTTCCTCACTGGCACCACGCAACATAAACCCGTAACGAAATTTCTCATCGGCAGAAAAGTCCTTATAATCTGTATCAAAAATAGATTGCCCGACACTGTGCGCGTTACCGCTGTAATCGTTGTAGGTGGTGATCGCATAAGCAAAAGCTTTTGAGGTCGTGTTACTCTTTGAACTCGAACTTTTTGCTGATGTTCCGGCCACCATATCTGAACACGGATCGACACTCAAAGCACTGCCACGCGTTGAGACAAAGTAGATACTGCGTTCATTAACAATCAGAGGGTCCGCCCAATATTTATCTCCGGCTACCCCCTCACTCGTTGACGTGGTCAGCGTATTTTTTGCACTGGTGTTGTCTTTACCATCTCCAATGGTCCACTCTAAATTGGTCACACTTAAATCGTCGTAGTATTTGGCGTACTGGGTCACACTGCTCGAACACACTGAGGTGACGTCATCCTTTACCGCATAAAAACGATAGGTCTCTGAGGCAGGGGCACGATCATCACCACCTGTGCCAAAATACACATAAGCTTCTCCTCCCATCACCGACACTGCTGGCTTCATGGAAATCGGTGCCCAAACTCGGGTTTTATCAGACGCATTATCCACACCTGCATCAAAAAGCACACAGGCTTTCCAGTTGTCGTTTAATCCACTGGTGGTTGTGCCTGCCGATGAAATGTCTATTTTCCAAAGACGTCCTTCTAAATCGCCAAAATACAAGACATCCGTGTCGCCATCTTTATCCAAATCTGCCGCCGCCAAGCCGCCTGGTAGGGTATTTTGCAAGCTTGAAGGATTCGCATCCTTATCATCATAATCCGCATCACCATCCGAATCCTCCTCAATTTCGGGGAGATCCCACTGACCAATCTTTGCGCCGGTAAAAAGGTTGATGCCATACACAGACCGCCCCGCATTAAGCCCATGGCGATTGTTATAACCACTGGCGAAAAATGCCACCCAAGTGCTCGTTGAACCAATGGTCACCAGCGCCACCTGTGGTTTTGAAAAAGTTTGGCCCATCACTGTTTCTGGCGTATTGCTCGAGCAGGTTGATCCCGTCGCCAAACAATAATCGCTGCCCTCGCTATAGTCGCAACACTGCTGGTCTAAGCGCAGACCACACACGTTCCACTCTGTCGATGTCTCCTTGCCGACCGTACAAGCGCCACTGGTCGGGTTATCCTCCGTATAGGCTGGTGTCGAACACTGCTCCGTACAATAATCATTGGGCCCACTGGTTTGACCGTAGGGCGAACCGGTTCCCGCATTGCTGGTTTGATCTAAAGCCGCTCCAAGCAAATAAATCCCCGTGCCACCCATATAGATGCTTAAGGTATAATCGCCGGCCGCCAGCGTGTGCTGCGATGAACCTTCTGGCCAGACGGCATAACCAATGGTTGTCGACAATGTTTTAATCGAAACCACGTCTGCCAGGCTGCTGTTGTGTCCTTTAGAGATGGTGTAAAAAATGTCTTCATTGGAGTCATCGCCGGCATGACTTTTTCGACCTGGCTTCATACTACAATCTGGAGGACACGTCCTTGAGGTTTCGCGGCATTGCATGGAATCGCAAGTGCCATTTCCACAGGCAAACCGGCAACAATCATCCGGGCAAGTATCGATACTCTCTTCACCCTCTGTACACTCACCATCACCACACATGGCACCACCGCCGCCACCGTACTCACCACCGCCGCCACCGTACTCGCCACCACCACTGCATTCGGATTCTGCCGCACAATCATCGTCATCACAGTCGGTCGCATAATCGCAATCGTTGTCATTGCCATCACCACAATCGGTTTCACTGACACAATTGGCATCTTTTTCACAGTCCGAATCACAACAATCGGTCGAGCCATCACAATCATTGTCGCTGCCATCGGTACAGGAACTCTCAGAGCCACAACTTTTATCCTTAGAGCAATCCTCCGTATCGCAACAATCAATGTCCCCATCCCCATCGTTGTCGTTGCCGTCGCTGCAATTGGTTTCCGGGCAGGATTTGGCACAATCATCGTCATCACAGTCGGTCGAGCCATCGGCATCATCGTCTACTTTGTTGCTGCAGTTGGTTTCGGGACAATACCCCGAAGTGCCGCAATCCGAATCATTACAATCGGTATCCCCATCCCCATCATCGTCTTTCTTGTTCGTGCATTCAGAGTCGGTTTCGGTACACGCCGCATTGCTGGCGCAATCGCTGTCCTTACAATCGGTTGCACCATCCGCATCGTTATCCACATAATCGGTGCATTTGGATTCCGGATTACAAACATCTTCATCTTTACAGTCCGAATCGTCACAGTCCGTATCGCCATCACTGTCATCATCCTTTCCGTTGGCACATTCGCTGCCGGTTTCGGTGCAGGCCGCATCTTTGGAACAATCATCATCCTTACAGTCGGTCTTACCATCCGAGTCGTCGTCCACAGAATTGGAGCAATTCGTTTCCGGACAAAGCGAAGCACAATCCGAATCAGCACAGTCCGTGTTCCCGTCACCATCGTCATCCTTCGAGTTAGAGCACTCGCTGCCTGTCTCGGTACAAGCTGAATTCGAGGCGCAATCCGAGTCGGCACAATCCGTATTTCCATCCGCATCGTTATCGACATAGTCAGAACAATTCGATTCTGGATTACAGGTGGCATGCGAGGAGCAGTCTGAATCGGCGCAGTCCGTATCGCCATCGCTGTCATCATCGGCACTGTTGGTGCATTCGCTGCCAGTTTCTGTACAATCCGCATGGTTTTCTAAACAGTCCGAATCCGCACAGTCGGTCTTCTCATCGCAGTCATTATCGGCATTATCGGTACAATTCGTTTCAGCCTTGCAGGCATCATCATCACTACAATCTGTATCACAACAGTCGGTTTTTCCATCGCTGTCATCATCGAGACCATTGGTACACTTGGTCTCCGGTTGACAGGTGGCATGCGAAGAACAATCCGAATCGCTGCAGTCCGTATCGCCATCACCATCATCGTCCTTCGAGTTGGTGCATTCGCTGCCGGTCTCTGTACAATCCGAACCACTGGCACAGTCCGAATCGGCACAATCGGTCTTCTCATCGCAGTCGTTATCTGCGCCGTCTGTACAGTTTGTTTCAGATGTGCACGAGTCATCATCAGAGCAGTCATCATCACAACAATCGGTGTCGGCGTCGTTATCGTTATCCAAGCCATCGGTACAATTGGATTCGGTGGTACAGGAAGTGTGGGTCGAACAATCCGAATCCAAACAGTCGACAGATCCATCACCGTCGTCATCTTTCGAATTGGTGCATTCGCTGCCGGTTTCGGTACAAGCTGCATCGGTTGTGCAGTCATCATCGTCACAGTCAGTGTACC
>JASMKV010000519.1 GCA_030749035.1 Myxococcota bacterium
CAACCTATGAACGCATTAAACAAGCGATGCAGAGCCGCTTGGCACGTATCGCCGGTAATACCCACTTGCCACGTATGCAACAATCGGCCCTTTCTTTAGCAAACGCGCAAATGAGTGTCGGCCAGTTGCAGGATTTGCGCAGCTATTTGCCCGATGACTTAGATGAGTTGGATAATAAAGTCATCAGTCAAGCCAAGGTGATTGCGGCAGCCTGCAAAGCGGGCATTTGTAACGGCGCAAATCTTTATCTTGGAGGTTTTGATACGCACAGTTATCACAACAGCGCGCATCCGAAGCGTCTTTTGCAGTTGCTCATGGCGGTAGACACGCTCATGGATGAGGCGCGCCGCTTTGGTATTCAAGATCGCATGCTTGTTGTGATGGGGTCTGAATTCACCCGAACCCCTTACTACAACGATAGTGAGCCTGCAGGTAAGGACCATTGGAAAAGCAACAGTTTTATGTTGATGGGTCCGGGTATTGAAGGTGATCGGGTTGTCGGTCGAACCGACAATCAGCTTAAACCCGTGCCGGTGCCCGTATCGGGTCCGGTGATTATGCCTGCCGGTGGCACAGTGCCAAGCGCCATCATCGGCGCGCATGATGTGCACGCCTCTTTACGCACGCATCTGGGTATCGATGGCTTGGCCAGCAACTATCCACTGGATACACCCAAATTTGACTTTTTTGCTTAACGCTCGCGGTAGCCTAAAACCACGAGCAAACAAGCACCACCGGCGATAAGGTTGATCTTGTTTTCCTGGCAAAAGCTGATGGTCGCTGGGCTTTCGGCGCCTGGCTGCAGCCAAATATGCTTGATGCCAAGGGCGTGCGCTTCCTGGACAATTCCCTGTGTCACTTCGGGCGGTGTGATGACCGAGAGGCCGTGCACAGCTTCGGGGATGCTCTTTAAATCCGAAAAGGCTCTAAGTCCTTCGACTTCGGATTCGCTTGGATTGATGGGGTAGACCCTGCGTTCATTTTGCATATAGCAGCGTAAGCATTTGTTGCCGTATTTGTGGCGCTTGGCCGAGGCGCCGGCCACCGCAAAAACTTCTCCAGCCAAAAAGGCGTCGATGGCAGCTTCTTCATTCATGCTTTAGCTTGTAACCACAAGGCGAAAAGAGCGCAAAGAGAATATGCAGGTTCTGCACAATAAGCCTTTAAACTTGTGCGAGATACGCACCTTCTGGCCTTAAAAGAGTTGACGGTGATCAAAGTCACAGAAGTAATGTGTTAAAAAACAGCAAGTTAGCGAATCGATGGGATGGCATCGACCTTGCTCAATAGCTTGGTATGAAAAATCTAAGCCCCACATATTGTCGCCGAAAAAATGTCATCTTATCCATGTTTTTAAGCATGGGTCTTATTGCCTGTGAGCAGGGCGTCGAGGTCGAAGGCCTGGACCCACAAATGGCCGCAGTGCTTGAAGCGTTAAAGGAGTCTCAGGCAGGAAAAATCATGCGTGAAGGTGCGCAAGGGAGTCAAAAAGAGGAAGCAGATCGACGCACCATAGGTCGTGGCCGTGCTGACGATGATGTGGAGGCGAGAAAAAACCGCGAACCGAGTGAAGAAGGGCCTATTGACCCGGTTCGAGGACCTGATGATCCACCCGATGGTCCATCGGCCGATGGCTGTACCGAACTTGATGCTTTTTTCGCCAACGAAGTTTTTAATCCCTATCTTAAAGACAGCTGTCGTGCCTGCCACAATTCACAGAACCCGACCGTACCTTATTACTATTTGCCTGATGCTGGCGTGATTGATTTAAGTGATCCTACCGATCCGGCTTATGCCAACACCGTCGCCAATATCGTTCATGATTTGGACGCGCTTAAAGTGCGTGCCACAACCTATTTGACCGACACCAACAACAATTACACGTCACTCCTTTTGGCCAAGCCGCTGGGGGTTCATCCTGGCGGTCATCCTATTACGATAAGTGACCCAGGTTTTATTACGGCACTGACCGAACTTAACAATCGCCTGGCCAGTGGTGAGGCCTATGGCGACCCATGTGAGGATGACGACGCAACGCCGGTTTATGAACTTGAGTTAGAAGACCGTGGCACGACAATCAATAAAGCAGCCTTGAATCTTGCTGGACGCCCTGCAAGCGACGACGAAATGTTTTATGCCAACGCTTGCCTATGTTCAGGGCATGGTAACCATGATCACAGTTCAGGCAACGGTGTGTGTAACCCAGCGACCTGCCCGTTGCAAAAGGATGCCATCCGGTCGGCGCTCGATACCATTATGGATGAGCCGAGTTTCTTAGAGCGCGTCAAAGAGGTTTATAATGATTTATTGCTGACGGACAGATACGGCACTGCCATGGGAGGGAGCAATGCCGCACTGGGTGCGATGGAATTCGCAGACTTTCCTTCCGACAATGTACGCTTTTACAACCAAAGCCCAAGCCACCCGCTCTATGGCGCAGCACAAGGTACGGTTAACGATTCGGTGGCACAAATACCGCTGAACCTTATTGCGCAAATTGTTGATGAAGAGCGACCTTTTACCAATGTGTTGACCGCAGACACGATGGTGATGAATGCCTATGCGGCCAGCGCCTACGGTCTTTCTGTGGGGCCCGTACGCACGCATCAGGGGATGGGGCTCACTCCCGCCAATGGTTATTGGGCTGACAACCCCGAGGATTTGCGTTCGATCTCTACAGTGTACAGTGGCGAAGTTGTCAACGGCAGTGGTACGGTGTTGTCGCCTTCACAGCCCATGCCGATTGTTGGCGTGCTGAATACATTCCCCATCTTGCGTCGTTTCCCGACGAGCTCGGTGAACAAGAATCGTCATCGCGCTTACTTCTTTTACAAAAACTGGCTGGACTTTAATATTCTCACCGAGGTTCCAGAGAGCCTTGCCCCATCAAGTGGACTGCCTGCAAATCCAACAATGAACGCACCAGCGTGCAATCAGTGTCATACGGGTGCTGGTTTGGATGCGGTGGCGGGACTTTATCAGGACTGGGATTCGCGTGGACAGTATCGCCCCATCGATTGGGATGTGAATGGCGATATGGTGGACCCGGCTTTTCCTCGTTTGGATATCGACAGCAATGGTGTCGAGTCCATCGTGCTCGAACCATACGATGAGTTTAGTGGTTTAACGCCATTGCAATGGCTTGGCGAACAGGCCGCCAATGACCGTCGTTTTGCACGCGCCACTGTCGCTTTGTGGTTCAAGGAGTTAACCGGCGCTGCACCGGTGAAGGGCAATTCCCCAATTTATGCGCGCCAACACGATGATATCGAAGCCTTGGTCGATGGTTTTATTACAAGCTCGTATAATCTTAAAGCGTTGATTAAGGAGATTGTGGTTAGCGATTATTTTCGTGCCATCGGCGTTCAGGGGCTCGACAGCACGACCGATTATTTGGTGATGGATTACGGCGCCACTTTTCGTTATGGCCCCGAAATGCTTGACCGTAAGATTACCAGCGTGATGGGCGAGGCTTGGATGGCGAGCAGTTCGAGCAGGGCACTAACACATAAGTCGTACTATCGCTTGATATACGGAGGCATTAACTCAAGCTCGGTTATCGAACGCTCCAGCCAAAACAGTGCGCTGACTGTGAACACGGCTTTGCGTATGGCTCAAGAGATGGCTTGCGCTGTTGTGGCAGATGATTTTGACTTGCCCGATGGCAGCCGCAGATTTTTTAATGATATTGACCTTTCTCAGGTGCCAGGTGCCGGTGGCATGGGCGTAGGCGACAATCTGGCCATTCGGGCTGCAATATCGGATCTTTTTGAGATTGTCCTGCAACGATTGGAGGCGGATTTAGGTGATGAGGTTGGCTATGCTTTTGACCTTTTGTTGGAGACGCATGATGAATTGAGCGGCGCCCAAGTGCAACAATTGCCTGGAGCCTGTCAAGCACCCTCGATAACACAGGACAACAATTATATGGTTCGTTCCTGGTCAGCTGTGTTAGCGTATCTCATGGCGGACTACTTCTTTACCCACCAACCTTAAAAAAGAGGAGCATTGTTATGCAACGTCGGGATTTTTTAAAGCTCTTATCCGCAAGTGGCATGGCCATGATGACACCGTTGTCTTTGAAAGCCGGTATCGTCAACACAGGATTGCCAGCCTATGTCTCTGGCAGTTCGACCCTTTTGATTTGCTTACATGCAAGTGGCGGCTGGGATCCAACACTCTTGTGTGATCCTAAAGGCAATGCCAGTGTTGAGCCCATCAACCAATATGACCCTGCGGATATTGCCACCTTCGGCAACATCTCCTGCGCACCGACTGTTGTTGGTGTTGACGGGAACGGTGCGACTATCACGGGCCTTACCGAGACCTTCTTTGCCAATCACTATCAGGATATGATGGTTATCAATGGCATTGATGTTGGCACTTTCGTGCATCAAAATGGGGTCGAGCGAACTTGGTCAGGAAAAAACTCACGTCATTGGGCCACATTGCCCGCATTGCATGCGGCGGCCCATGCAGAAAACAAAGCCCTGGCACATTTTTGGAGTGGTGGTTATGCACGAACCGACGACGTCGTGAATCAGGCGCGTCTACAGGTTTCAAGCAATAACCATCTGGCGTTGGATAATCTCCGACGGCTCATACAACCGACACTCAGGTCTCCCAACAGTGGTACCGGGTTTGACAATCGGTATCAGAGCGATGCAACGGTCAGCAGAATCCGGCAAGCCATGTTGGAGCGCTTAGACCGGGTGCAGCAGCAACAAACCTTGCCCAAGCTTAAACAAGAAACGGGTAAACTTTATGCCGCAAAGAGCAGTGCGCCCGATGTGGCGAATTTAGAGAGTTTTTTGCCTTCGGTAAACGACTATGACAACTTGACGCATATAGAGCGTCAGGCTGAACTTACGCTGAGTGCTTTTAAAGCGGGGGTGTGCCAGGCTGCTGATATTTATGTGGGCAGTTTCGATACACACAGTGATAATGACCAGAGGCAAACCACCGCTTTGGGGAAGCTTCTTGTGGGACTCGAATACATTATCACCCAAGCCAAAAGCAGAGGTCTCTGGAACCGCCTTGTGGTCATGGTCGGTTCAGATTTTGCGCGCACCAACAAGTACAATAACGACAACGGCAAAGATCACTGGAGTACCGGTTCGTTGATGTTTACCGGTGGACGCATCAAAGGCAACCGGGTTTTTGGTCGGACCGATGACACACAACATGCTGAGAGTTGGGATGATCTCTATCCGAATTTAAACTGGGTCCATTCTGGCTTTAGCGGCCCAACAACCGATTTCGTGCCGACCATGGGGGATATCCATGCTTGCCTGCGCCGCTTTTTGCAGATTAGCAACCAACCACTCTCCAGGAAGGGCGGCGAAAGGGTAAAGGATTATTACCCGCTTGAAGAACGGATTCGAACCTCCTTTCTGTTCCCAACCCAGCCAGGCCCTGCGCCATTGCAGGCTGATAGGCGCTAAAAATCGCTCGCGTTGAGGTTTTGCGTTGTTTAAGAATTGCGTGCAGGCGGGCTTTGGCTTAGATTAGGCGCAAAGGAGCAACCCATGAGCCACGACGCAGCGCTGAACTTTTGGCAGGCCCTGATGCAGGATAAGGAGCTCAACAGTATTTTAAGCGATATTTTAGGAGAGCAGCAAGGCAGAGCCCAGCAAAATGCGCTGGTGGCCTTTGCGGTAGAACGAGGCTATGATTTTTCCTTTGCCGAGCTCAAAGCGGTCATGTCTACACCGGAACCCACGAATGCGGAAATTGTCACTTTAATGGGCTTGCCCGAAGCGGAAATCTGGGCCTGTCGTTTAAGGAAAAACGCCTAAAAATCCAAAAGGTAGGGGGTTTAGTTGAGGTGCTTTTTAGGGCGCTTCAGCGCAGCGCAAGAGGCGCACTTGATGGTGGGCCAGGTCCAAATGCATGCCGAAGGCTTCCTGTAAATCGAGCCCCAAAAGCCCGTCGGTACCTTGCCCGGTACAGTCCTCGCAGACCGGCAGTTTGCGTGCCTCAATCTGGCGGCCCAAAAGCTCAAGTTTATCGATTTGCGCCATGGGAAAGTGGGTGGGCCCAGCGGCGGTCATGACCCGTAAAATGTCCGCATCATCGATATCGGCGGCGATTTTCTCGATGAATGTCCGGCTCAGGACGCTCAAATTGGC
>JASMKV010000520.1 GCA_030749035.1 Myxococcota bacterium
AGGATAGCCGCACTTTAGTCGAGTAGGCGAGTGTCCGATGGCCGACGACCGATAACCGACGACCGACTACCGTGCGAGCCAAAACCGGCTCTTGAAAAAAAACTGACACCGCGCAGCTTTAACGCTAAAGTGTTTTGACCATGCCTGCATCGCAACGCACAATCGGACTTTTTGGTGCAACCCTCGTAGGGATTGGTGCGATTGTTGGCGGAGGGATTTTGGTCCTTGCCGGGGTGGCTTTTCAGGAGACGGGGCCATCTGCGGTTTTGGCTTTTGCTTTTAATGGTTTAATCGCGGTGATTACAGCTTTGACGTTTGCCGAGATGTCGAGCGCTTTTCCTGAAAATGGTGGGGCTTATACCTTTGCCAAGCGGGTGCTTTCGGTGCGTTCGGCTTTTGCGGTCGGTTGGGTCATTTGGTTTGCCTATATTGTTGCGGCGGTGCTCTACGCTTTGGGGTTTGCCGCCTATGCGGTGGAGATGTTTGTTGGACTCTTCAGGCTTTTGGGGCTTGAGCCCCCGGCGTTTTTGTTGGCCCGCAGTTTTACGATGTTGTTGGCGGTTGTTGCCAGCGCCTTTTATGGTTGGTCGCTTTTGCGTAAAACCACGGGTGGTGGTCAGAGTGCATCCATCGCCAAAGTGGCGATTTTTGCGCTGCTGATTTTGGTTGGCCTTGGTGTGATGCTCTTCGAAGGCAACAATCCGCCGCAGGCCGTGCTTTCACCCTTTTTGAGTGCCGGTGGTCTCGGGCTGGTGATGGCGATGGGCTATACCTTTATCGCGGTGCAAGGTTTTGATTTGATTGCGGCGATTGCCGGTGAAGTCAAAGATCCTGAACGCACCATCCCTAAGGCCATGTTGATGTCCTTAGGTGTGGCGATGGCGGTTTATTTACCGCTCTTGATGGTGGTGGCCTATCTTGGTCCCGGAGCGGGCCAATCCATTGGTGAGTTGAGTGCAGCACACCCTGAAACCGTGATGGCGACGGCGGTTGAGCATTATATGGGACCTTTTGGCTATTGGTTGGTGGTGGTGGCGGCCATTCTTTCGACCTTAACCGCCCTGCAGGCGAATTATCTGGCCGCATCCAGGATTGCCCTGGCCATGGCCCAAGATCGCACCTTGCCGCATTTTATCGAAGAGGTGGATAAAGAGCGTTCGACGCCAACGATGGCGATTTACGTGACTGGCTTGGCGATTTTTGCCTCACTCATTCTCTTGCGGGATTTATCGTCGGCAGGGGCGGCGGCGAGTCTTATCTTTTTGATTTCATTTGCTCTGGCCCATATGATCAATTACCTGGCGCGCACGCGGGTTAAGCCGAAAGAAAACGCCTTTCGGACGCCCTTTTTTCCGCTTATACCAGCGCTCGGTTTTGTGGCCTGTTTGCTTTTGGCCATTTTCCAAGCAGTGGCAGTACCTCTCGCCGGTTCGATTACGCTGATTTGGTTGGGGATTGGCGGCGTGCTCTATCTTTCGCTCTTTTCAAAACGGGCTGAAGTGGTCGATGCCCATGCGGAGATGGTTTCGCCGGATTTGGTGCAATTTCGTGGGCGCTCACCTTTGGTCTTGATTCCGGTGGCAAACCCTAAGAACGCCTCGACCTTGATGGAGGTGGCGGCGGCGTTGACACCACCTGCGGTAGGCCGAGCCCTTTTACTTTCGGTGGTGAATGCCAATGGGGCTGGCGAAAACGGGGAACATCCGCATTTGGACGCGGCCCAGTCGAGTTTATACAATGCCTTAGAGGTGGCCCTTGACCGTGGCTGTCAAACCGAAGCGCTGATGACCCTGGCCGACGATCCATGGCCTGAAATTGTCCGTGTGGCTGAGACGCATCGCTGTGAAAGTTTACTTTTGGGTTCGACCAATGTGGTTGAAGATTTAGGCGGCTCGCAAGTTGAAAGGCTTTTAAGTCGTGTCGAATGCGATGTGGTGGTGTTGCGCTCTCCCGATGATTGGCACTTAAGTGATGCAGAAAAAATTTTGGTGCCGACCCGCGGTCGTGGTGGGCATGATGTGTTAAGGGCGCGTCTCTTAGGCTCGTTGATGCGACAAAAGCAAAGGGATGTGACCTTTTTGCATATTGCCTCGGGCCAAACGAGCGATGCACAGGTTGCCCAAATTGGTGAAGATTTAGTGCGCTTGGGGCGCGAAGAAACCGGCTTTGAAGTACGCGCGGAAGTGATACGTTCTGATGATGTGAATGTGACTTTGCGTGAACAATCGCTGCAAAATGATTTACTTGTTTTAGGGCTGCAACGCCAGGGCCGACGCGACACGGTCTTTGGCGAGATGGCGTTGGCGCTGAATAAAGATGCGCCCTATGCGACGATTATGATTTCAAAGCAGCGCTAAGTTTTTATTCTGGCGATGCGTCCGCCTCGAGACATTCATTGGCCCAGGTTTCGGAAAAAGGTGGCGAGGGGCGTCCTGTTTCCTCCATCATCGCTTGCGTGACTTCGCAGTAAACTTCGGGGATCTCGTCGATGATGGTGCCGGTCGTGTAAGTCCAGCCTTCGACCGGGCTGCCATCGGCGGTGCGCAATCTTAATTTAAGCAGATGATTGATATTGCCGCAGCTATCGCGATTTTCGACACGGAAAACGAAGGTGCTCGATGAATAACCCGCTCCAACCGTGTATTCTCTCGTGTCTGTGTAGTCCGTGGCCATGAACAATTTATCATCTTCATCATTCGAGTCGAAAAGAGTGTCCCCACTTTCGAGGTGTACGAGGGTTGAATGAAAAAATTCGCCGGCAACGTCCCGTTTTGTTTCATCTGTCCATAAGACATCCATGGGATGCTGATATACGGCAAAGCTGAAGGCGGGCGCATCTTCTGTGCTTATGGTTGTCGTCCATTTCTGATACCAACCTTCCATACAGCCTTGATGGCTTGGCCAGGTGGAGAACAATTCATAGTTGTCGCCCGCCGAGCGCTCAAAAAAGATACCCCGCTCTTCTTGGTGATAGTGCATGTGCATGGGTAAATTCCAGACCAACACTCGGTCTGCATATTCAAGACTTGTTTGTATTTCCTCTACCCGTTTGTGGCTTTCAATCTCTTTGTCGTAGAGCCATCCGTAGGACACGGTGATGAAATCGCCGTCGCCAATATAGGGGCGGGTTCTTTGTAGTATTTGACGATAGCGGGGATCGTCGTAGATGCGGGTGGGGGCTCTTGTTGGCGCCAGCACGCCGTCCACATCATCGGCCAAATTCATGCTGGCTTGTTCGGCAAAGAAATGGCGGCTTGTTTCTGAAGGGACGCTATAGCTTATAGTGTAATCGTCATCATCGAGGTCGATTTCATCTTTGCGCATTTGAATATCCCAGACGTAGAGGATTTTCTCGTACATAAAACGCAAAGCATTAGCGTCCGCCAGCGCACTGCTTTCTGGGTCTGGGTCACCATCATCGGCAGCCTGTAGCCCAATGAAAATATGATTGTCAGCATGGCTATCAAGATGCTCCGAAATGTTTTGTGAAAAATATTCCACCCACTGAGAGTCCCACACATCGTCTTGTCCAGGTTCAGAGCCGGGAGGTAAGAGATTGTCGCTGTCGTTAACGCGAACAAATTTAAACAATTTTCCCTGAAAAGCACGGTCAACGCTGGCGTCATTCTGTGTGTCATTATAGCCGTCGTTGTAGAGAAACGAGAGCATGAAGTTGGTTGGCACCTCGTCCAGGGCAAAGGTAATGTTCATGGAAATTTCTTCGCCTTCGTTCATATTGCCTTCGCTCCGGGCCCGTTGTCCCAAAACATGGGCCTGGCTAAAGAGCTTGGGAATACCACTTTGAAAATAGACCGTCGGCCAGAACTTAAACTCATTGTTACATTCATCACCGCATCGACCCGCATCGCGAATTTTGCCGATATCCGCTTCGGTAAAACATCCGTCGGCGGCCTTGGTGTCGGCTTCGCTGTCTTCTGTTGATGGTTTACCGAATTTGGGACCGCAGACCCAGCCATTAAAATCATCGATGGTAAAGCCCTCGAGTTGTGGGTAAGTCAGAGAAAGTTGAGAGAGTTCTTTTGCCGCTTTTTTCCAGGCGGCCAAAAATCGATCATGGGTTTCTTCGTCCCATCCCTCATAGCAGGTCTCACAAACGGTATGACACGCAGACCAGGTGGTCTCACACTCTTCAGCACATTCAGGAATAGTTGTATCGCATGCCGCATCACATGTCGTTTTTGCATTATCACAATCGTTCTTACAATCCTCTACTGTAGGGCACGCATCCTCCAGGTGGTAGTCTTCCGTATCGAGCCAGCGATTGGTAGGAGAGAGATGCCGCTCGCCAAGCACAGCAAAGATCTGCATATTGGAGCTGTCTGGATGGGCAAGAAGATGTTGTAGGGTCCTGTAATGGAATTCATCGTTGGCACTTATCCCATAAAAGTTTTGTCCCGTTTGCAGAAGGGCATTCAGGGTTAAATCAATGTCGTAACTAATTGCTTCTCCAGAGGGGAATGATGGACTCTCCGGATCGGCCTTAATGCCTGCTTTGTAAGATCCCCAGGGCTTATTGATGAAGTCAGGCCCAGGGGGGTAGGGGGGATCGTCGGGCCCGCATTCTGGGTCATCGAGACCATCGCATTCAGGAGGCAGGTCACATTCGGCCGCGCCCGGTGCACACAGGCCGCCTTCTTCAAGGTCGCAGCGCTCACCGCTCCACCCTGGCTCACAGATGCAGACGGCCTCTTCACCGTCAAGTTCGCAGGTTCCGCGCTCACAGTCGAGAACACGACAGGCCAACATGGACGTGATGTCGCAGCTTGGTAGAATAAAAGTGCTGGTCAGAATAAGTAGGGTCAGGGAGTATTTGTGGATGCTGGAAAGATGTCTTTGCATGGGTGGCCTCTCGATATGCGATGAGCATAGCATTTGAGGACTTTTTTACGAGCCCAAAGATATGCATTGAAATCACATATTTGTCCTTAAAGGCTGGACTTCATAGGATTTATCCCCTAAATGCAGGCACCTTTTTGAGGCAGGAAGCATGAAACGCGAGGATTTACGAAATATCGCCATTGTGGCGCATGTTGACCATGGGAAAACCACCCTGGTCGATGCGCTCTTTGCCCAGAGCGGCATTTATCAGGCGCATCAGGCGGCCGAAGACCGGGCCATGGATTCGATGGATCAAGAGCGCGAGCGTGGCATCACCATCATGGCCAAGGCCACCTCCATCGATTATGGCGATTTGGTTCTGCAAATCATCGATACGCCTGGTCACGCCGACTTTGGCGGCGAGGTTGAGCGCACACTACGGATGGTCGATGGCATTTTATTGCTTGTCGATGCGGCCGAAGGGCCCTTACCGCAAACACGTTTTGTCCTGCGTAAGGCGTTTGATTTACATCTGCCTGTGGTTGTCGCCATCAACAAGATTGATCGTGCTGATGCGCGTGCCGAAGAGGTGCTGCAGGAAGTCTACGATCTCTTTATCGATTTAGGTGCGGATGAAACGCAGATAGAATTTCCTGTGCTCTATATGGTTGCACGGGATGGCATTGCCAGCACCGATTTAAATGTGCCGGGCAAAGACTTAGAACCGCTTAAAGAGATCCTGGTGAAGACCATACCGGCCCCAGACGACAAACGGGTCGAACCTTTTGTGATGCAGGTCAATCAATTAGGCTATGATGATTATGTCGGGCGATTGGTGGTTGGCCGTGTCCTGGCCGGGACGATTAAGACGAATGAGACCGTGTTGTTGCAGACCGAAAAAGGTCCAGAGCGAAAGCGATGTACAGGTATTTTTCGATTTCGTGGCATGCAACGCCTACCTTTGGAATCGGCCAGTTGCGGGGACATTGTTGCTTTGGCCGGTTTTGATACGGCGACCGTTGGTGATACTTTATGCACGCTTGAGCATCCACAACAACTTGAACGCATTGCTGTCGACGAACCTACGGTGGGTATGACTTTTCAGGTCAATGATGGGCCGCTGGCCGGACGCAGCGGTGGTACGCGCTTAACATCAAGGCAACTGCGCGACCGTTTAGAGCATGAGGCCTACGCCAATGTCAGCATCACGGTTGAAGATGCAGATTCAGCAGATCAATTTCGTGTCATTGGACGAGGTGAGCTGCAATTATCGGTGTTGATTGAAACGCTTCGTCGCGAAGGTTTCGAGCTTTGTGTGCGCAACCCGCAAGTGGTGACCCGGCAAGGTGAACAAGGCTTAGAAGAGCCGGTCGAAACTTTGGTGGTCGATGTGGATGCGCAACATGTCGGTCCGCTGAACGAGATTTTAGGTAAGCGCAAAGCGCAAATGCAGGATCAAAAGCATGAAGGCGAGCGGATGCGTATTGAGTATCGAATTCCGACGCGTGGGCTCTTAGGACTTCGACAGACCATCATGACCGCGACCCGTGGAACCGCCATTATGAACAGTATTTTTAGTGGTTGGATCCCCTGGACGGGGCCTTTGGCAAAGCGCGCCAATGGTGCTTTGGTGGCCGATCGCCCGGGTAAAACGACGCCTTACGCACTTTTTAATTTACAGCCGCGTGGCGAGCTTTTTGTGCCGCCGGGGACTGAAGTCTATGAAGGTATGATTGTCGGCGAGCACACTCGCGACAATGATTTGCGGGTTTTTGCCTGTCGCGAAAAGAAGCTGACGAATGTGCGGGCTTCAGGTAAGGATGAATCGACCGTTTGCGCGCCGCCCAGGCAGATGAGCTTAGAGCTCTGTCTTGAGTGGATTAAAGATGATGAGATGGTGGAAGTGACCCCCAACGCGATTCGTCTACGTAAAGTGAAGCGAACGCTCCATTAAGACGCAGAACGTTTCACACCGTTGTTTGCCGGTATTTGCAGGCCTACGCTCGGCTGTCTGACCTTCACCTCAATTAATTTTGCACCGGATTCGCTTTTCTTTTGACCATTGCGACGTTCACCAAATTCGGTTTCATGGAGCATGGTTTTTAGTGCGGCACGCAGTCTTGTCGTATCTTTAATCGAATCAGGATCGCGAACAAAGCGATGGGCATCCATGAGCCCTGATGCGTGCGCGCGAAACATTTCCATACCCAAGGCATCACCAGCCGCAAGAGAGATAGGATTTTTGGGACGGACAACACCGGGTGCATTGGGCTCAAGCAGTCGCATATTGGTGTGAGGCCGATAACGCTCGATGATGTTCTTGCCCAATTTTTTGAGGGTTGGCTCTTCCAGAAGTGCGAAACGATGTTCCGGGGTGGCTTTGACAAAGTCAAAGGCAAATTTCTGTGCATTTTTTTCGTTCATGCGATTCAGGGTGCCACTGATGAGCGCATCGGTTTTAAGCCGATGAAATCGTGAGTGCTTAGAGCCATTTAAAAGCTGTTGCAGT
>JASMKV010000521.1 GCA_030749035.1 Myxococcota bacterium
CAAAGCTACCCGGATATGCTTTCGGGTGGTGAGCAACAACGCCTGGCCATCGCCAGCGCCATCGTTCACAAACCCGAACTGATTCTTGCCGATGAACCCACCGGCAATCTTGACGCCGCAACCGGGGAAGAAATCCTGACACTCCTTAAAAACCTTGTTAAAAACGAAGGCGCCACCCTCTTTATGGCCACCCACAGCAAAGATGCGGCGGCTTTAGGCGACCAAATTGTCGAAATCAAGGATGGTCATATCCTTGAGCGAAACGATGCTGTCTAGGGCTTTCATACGACACCTGCGCGCCCACCCTTGGCTGGTGCTCCTGTGTCTTGTCGGCATTGGCACCGGCGTGTCGGTGGTGGTCGCCTTAGACTTAGTCAATGCCAGCATCACCAAAGCCTTTGACTACAATCAACGCCTTTTTGACCAGACGATGACCCATAAGATTGTTGGGCATGGCAACACCCTTAATGAAAAGCATTATAAAACCATGCGTGTTGACCTTGGTGTGCGCAACATTGCTCCACTTGTTGAAGCCTATGTGAGTGCCTATAAACACGATGAAATCAAATTTAAAATTGTTGGCATCGACCCCTTTGCAGAAAGCGCCATCCGCCCCCATCTCCTGCAACTCAATGCGAACCCCCAAGCCTTTATCGAAGCGACAGAAGCAAGCCACGCCATTTTTATGGCCAAAAAACGTGCCGCCGCACTGGGTCTAAAAGTCGGTTCTACTCTACCGATACGCTATGGCTTTAAACGATTCGACCTCAAGGTTGCCGGCTTGCTCGAAGGGCCATCACCAGAAAGCGAAGCGGCGCTTGCAGATCTACTCTTAGGCGACATCGCGGAGATACAAACGCTCCTTGAAATGCCGGGCCAGCTCACCGCCATTCACGCCAACTTTGAAACAGCACCTGAGCAACTCAAACATCTACAAAACAAGCTGCCTAAAGGCTTAAAAATCATCGATGCGACACAAGATGCTCGGCAGGTCAAAACGTTAACCGAAAACTTTAACATGAATCTCGATGCCATGAGTTTACTGGGACTCTTGGTGGGTCTGTTTTTAATTTATAATACGATGATTTTTTTGGTGACGCAGCGACGCACACTCCTGGGGCTTTTTCGCACTCATGGAATAAGCCGCCAACAAATTTTTCATTATACCCTGCTCGAAGCACTGGCCTTAGGCTTCTTTGGCAGTTTGCTGGGCATTGGTTTTGGCATCGTTCTGGCAAACTTGCTCATCGATCTGGTCACCCAAACCATCAACGACCATTACTTTGTCATCGCGGTTCGGACGATTGAAATTGCCCCGCAAAGTTGCCTTAAAGGTCTGGGGCTCGGCATGCTTGCTTCTTTGAGCGCTGCCATCGTTCCGGCATGGGAAGCCACAAAGGTGCAAGCACGAACCGCCATCTCACGCATGTCCCTTGAAACCCATGCGGCAAAACTTGTCTGGGTCTTTGCTGCTGTCGGTGGCGTCTTAACCCTCATCGGTGTTCTGATAAGCAAGTCCTTCCCAAGCGGCCTGCTGCCGGCCTATGCACTCATGACCTTCGCCATCCTTGGTGGTGCCCTCTTTGCGCCACTGCTCACACTGGGGCTCACCCACCTTTTATATCCTCTCTTTAGTCTGGCCTTTGGCCATTTAGGCAGGCTGGCAGTACGCAGCATTCAAACTTCTCTGAGTCGTTCCGGCATTGCCACCGCCGCTTTAGGCCTGGCCATTGCCACCATGATAGGCGTGACCTTAATGGTTTCAAGCTTTCGCCTCAATGTCTCGAATTGGCTTAAGCAAACCTTAATCGCCGACATTTATATTTCGATGCCCAATGTCATCTCTTCGCAAGCAACCCCTGGAAATATTTCGCCAGCGATTGTCGAAAGCCTCAAAGCCATACCTGGTATTAAAAAAGTGGGAACCAACCGCACCATGCACCTGCAAACCACGAAGGGTGAAATTTCCAACATCGCGTTAAATCTTTCGCAAGAACATTTTAAGCGCTACCGCTTTAAGGATACCCGTGTAGAAGAGGCCTGGTCGAAATTTGCTCAGCACAATGCGGTCATCATCTCTGAACCCTTGGCCAACAAGAAAGACCTCAGCATTGGCGACACCATCACTTTTCAACATGAGGATGGAGAAATCACACTTCCTGTTGGCGGAACCTACTACGATTATAGCTCAGAACGAGGCCACACCACCATGCACGCCACAACCTATGCAAAGT
Source organism: Myxococcota bacterium (assembly GCA_030749035.1). Classification (GTDB taxonomy): domain Bacteria; phylum Myxococcota; class XYA12-FULL-58-9; order XYA12-FULL-58-9; family JASMKV01; genus JASMKV01. The sequence continues at coordinate 2,235 of JASMKV010000521.1, forward strand.
ATTGGCGAGACCCAAACTTCACCGCCCTTGCCGCCTACTTAAAAGACGGCACCTCCACCCAGGAAGTGATAAAGCATATTCAAGCCGCCTTACCTGCAAACAATGATTTTATGGTGCGCTCAACAAAAAGTTTGCAAGAAGCAAGTCTCGCCGTTTTCGACCGCACCTTTGCGATCACCGGCGTGCTGCGTTTGCTCGCGGCGTTCATTGCTTTTATCGGCATCATCTCTGCACTCATGTGTCTGCAACTCGAACGTGAACGTGAATTCGCTATTTTAAAAGCCCAGGGCTTCACCCCATCACAATTGGTGAAACTTCTCCTGGGACAAACTTCACTCATGGGCATCATCGCCGGCATCATGTCCATACCGCTTGGGATTGGCTTAGGATATATCTTAACCGACGAAATAAACTTGCGCTCTTTTGGCTGGAGCATCGAATCCTACTACACCTTAGCGCCCTTTGCCGAAGCTTTCGCTCTGGCCATGCTGGCGTCTTTGATTGCCGGTATTTATCCTGCCTGGCACCTGATACGCCACTCGCCTCTTTCTGGCTTGCGGGAGAACACATGAAAAAGTTCGCCACACCCTGCTTGTTCATTCTCTTCTTTGGCTGCCAATCATCCCCAGCACCTCAAAGCGACAAAACCGCGCCCGCATCTTTTTCCCTGCAATCTGTTTTGGGCAATGCCGATCTCACGGGTTTTGCACGTGCCGATAAGCCACGTACTTTTGCTTTTCCTCAAGACCACGGGCCGCATCCCGACTTTCGCTCGGAATGGTGGTACATCACCGGTAATGTTGACTCTTCAGAAGGTCCCTTTGGCTTTGAGTTAACCTTCTTTAGGCAAGCCACAGCACCGACACCAACAGACAAAGACGCCAACGACTCTGCCTGGCAAACAAACCAAATTTATATGGCACACGCCGCCTTAAGCGACATCACGCAAAAACAATTTTACGCCGACGAAAGATTGTCCCGTGGTGCTTTGGGTTTGGCCGGAGCGCAGGCAGAGCCCTTTAAAGTCTGGCTCGATGATTGGTCCATCACACAAGGTTCTGATGACACATTTCAAATCATACTTAAGGTCAAAGCCAAGAACTTTGCACTCGAGTTACAATTGACACCGACAAAAGAGCTTGTGTTGCAGGGCGATGCGGGCCTTTCACAAAAAGGACAAGAGCCCGGTAATGCCTCCTACTATTATTCGTTCACCAATATGCAGGTCGAAGGCAAAATCTCTCGTCGTAACGACAATCTCCCGGTACGCGGAAAAGCCTGGATGGATCGAGAATGGAGTTCCTCGGTGCTCGACAGCAATCAAGTCGGCTGGGACTGGTTTGCGCTGCAATTAAACGATGAACAGGAAATCATGCTTTATCAATTGCGGAAAAAAGGCGGTGGCATCTCTTCACAAAGCGGCGGCACCATCGTTGCGCCCAACAACCAAACACAAAAACTCAACGCTGATGACACAACGATCACCGTGACCCATTGGTGGACAAACCCAAAGAGCCAAACCACCTACCCGGCTGGTTGGCAGATCAAAGTCAAAGGTTTAGAACACACCCTCCACATCAAACCCAGAATGGCTGACCAGGAATTACGCTTTGGCCTGCCGTATTGGGAGGGGGCTGTGGACATCTTCAGCCAAACACATGGGCAAAAGCTTGGCCACGGCTATGTCGAGCTCACCGGATACGCAAAATAGTCTATAAATACAAAACCTTGCGCCCCTTACGGATGGGGTTTGGCATTCACAAAAGTTTCATATAGAGCAAAACCCAAGAGGACTAAAACCTTCGGATAAGCATGCACCGCAAAACCAACCATAACCTTGTCTTTAGCCGCATCACGGCAGCCTGCCTGATCACGTTCTTAGGGTTTGCCCATGTTGCCCTCGCGCAACCAACACAGAGCAACCCAATGGCCAAAAAACTCGTTGCGCTGCGTATGGAAGTCGAATCTCTTGCCAATCAAGTTGCGCAAGCGCAAGCAACAAAAACTGACCGCCTGCGCCTCTTACAAGAACATCACACGCAGCTTAGCATCGCCTTAAGTGAGCAACGCGTGCGTCAAAAGATTTTGCAACAAACCCAGGAAGAACTCCTGCAGACTCAAACATCAACCATAGATCAGTCATCGAATATGCTGGCACCAGCAAAAAACATCGTTGCGGCCATGCGCACGCATATTCAAACAAGCCTACCTTATCAACGCGCGCAGCGACTACGCGCTTTAGAAAAAGCCGAGCAGCATCTTTATCAAACACCGGGTAATCCCTTCGAGACACTGCATCTTCTCTGGCAACTCATTGAAGACGAATCTTCGCTCAATACTTCCTTTGAGTTCAACACGGATGTACTAACCATCAAAGACAAGCGATATGTTGTTGATACCGCACGTATCGGCATGGCCTTGCTTTACTTTAAAACACAGGATGGGCGTTTTGGCTGGCTCAATCGTAAAGCAAACGCGTATACACCCGAACTTTTTACCGACAAGACAATCATCAAAGAACTGAGTCTACTCTTTGAAAACATACGCACTCAGAAAACACACTTCCCACAACAATTACCCTTTGTCTTACCCACGGAGGTCACGCCATGATATGGCTTGTACGTCTCATGACATGCGTACTTTGCTGTGGCGTTCCTGCGATGGCTTTGTCGCAGGGCTTTGACCTTGAGCAAGCATTCAAAGAGGAATTTGCACTCCTCGAGCTTGAAAAACAACAACTCGAAAAACAACTTGCAGCGCTTAAGCAAGAATCCACACAAGAACGCGATCTCAAACAAACCATCGAACAACTCAGCGCCAAGCTGGCACAAGCAGAATTCCAAAACCACAGTGCAAAAAACAATTTAAATCGCCAGGAACAAAGCACAAAAGACAGCGGCCCTGAGAGTCTCCGACATATGATAAAGCACTCGCAGAACGTTCTCCAAGGACACGAACTCGATATCGCCAATCCCATAGTCCCTGCCAACATTGAGGACATCTTTATGCTGGCGATTGGGCAGATACATGAAGAAGGTCAATTGCGCCGACGCTCCAGGCAACCCTATTTCAACCATAGCGGCCAGGAAGTCACCGGCGAGGTTATTTATCTTGCCAATGTTGGGGCACTCACACGAAACGACAGCATCGCAACGGCCTTGATTCCCATTGCCGACAAAGGCTTACAACGCACCCATCAAGAAAAAACCATAAGCCGGGAGAAAGATGCCGTCACGCTTTGGCCTCTGCATCTCTTTCACGCTGACCATCGCTTTGAATATGCGCCACAACAAGCAGCGACATTAAGCCATAAGTTCAATAAAGGTGGCTGGTTCATGTGGCCCATACTTATCCTGGCCATTTTAGGGCTCATGGTGCTTTTGGAGCGCAGCATCATTCTTGGCCGAGCTTTTTTCGAAAACCAAAAGTTTACCAGGAAACTTGAAGAGGATATCGAGCAAGGTCATTGGCAACAAATTGAGGAGCGATGTCAAAAAGCCCAAACGCCCTTGGGTAAAGCGGTTCTCTATATCATCAAAAATATTCATGCTGAGCGTGAAGTGCTTGAAGACATCATCTGTCAGCAGCTTTTGAAATGTCGCCCACAATACACGCGCTTCCTCAATATTCTGCAAATGATTGCTGTTGCAGCGCCCTTGCTGGGATTGCTTGGTACGGTCACAGGCATGATTCAAAGCTTTAGTGCCATGCAGACCTTTGGCGGCTCTGGCCCACAACTTTTTTCAGCGGGTATCTCCGAAGCATTACTGACAACACAGTTCGGTCTGGCGCTTGCTATCCCTGCACTGCTTGCCCATGCCCTCTTGAGTCGAAGTGCTGAACGGATTCTCGATGCGTCTCAATACGTTTGCCTGCTGGTAGTCAACAGCGCGACGATGCCAAACACCTCTACCCAAACGAACTCACTCTCTCTCCTTGAAAACGCCTAGAAAGCATGCACGATCTTGTTCCACTGACACAACTGATGGGTGATGGCGGCCCAATGATGTGGCCTCTTTTAATGCTCAGTCTTTTGATTTGGTATCTCTTAGGCAAACGCTTCTTTGTACTCCAAACCTGCAGCGCGGAGAAATTACAAAAAACTGCCCAAGCACACCTCGCAACGATGCCGCACAAGGAAAAACGTCTGCAAATTTTATCCTGGCAACAAAACAATAAACTCAAAAGCGGCCGCATCACCATCACAACCCTCATCAACATCGCACCACTGCTCGGTCTTTTGGGGACCGTTGGCGGCATGGTGAATTGTTTCGCCGCTCTAAGCGGCACCATCACCATCGCCCAAACTTCTGTTGCCGTCGGCATATCTGAAGCATTGCTCAGCACTCAACTCGGGCTTTTGGTGGCCATCCCTGCACTTTGCTCTAACCTCCTGCTTAACCGCAAAGAGGAAGTGCTTTGTGTGACCATAGAGGAAACACTCAATGCCCTCTTGCCCCAAAGTGAGGCCTCATGAAAATCAAAGACATGCCTCCCCTCACCGGTGAACAAAGCAACATCAACATTGCTCCCCTTATCGACATCGTTTTCATTCTTTTAATCTTCTTTATGGTGACAACAACATTCAACAAAGATTTCTGGCTTGAACTTGAGCGCCCAGAAGCACAATCGGCAACCGCACGGCAGACAGAAACGCTC
>JASMKV010000522.1 GCA_030749035.1 Myxococcota bacterium
GATTTCTGGGGCTTGAGGATAAACTTGTCAAAGTTAACTCCGCCGACCTTGAAGAACACGACGCAATTATCGCCGCCAGCAAAGTACACGTCGTTTACATCAACTTAGGCGAAGATGGGAAACACTATACAGATTCCTACGGTAAACCAAAGGTTTATAACAGAACCGACACCAATGGTGGGTACTATCACTATTATGGGCTCTTTGGCAGAAAGTCTTCTCGCTCATCCAATGCGATCTACAGCGCCTATACCTTAAAGCCATTAGACGCGACCGGCGCGTAAACAACGAGTCGCCTAAACATATATGGGTATCTCACCTGGTTTAGGTGATAAAGTGCTGGGCTCCTTTCATCGGCATATGAAGGGGCTCAGCCATCATTCATCAAGCACGAAATAACTTCAAAGAAGTGATTTCACACTGCGTGCCCAGCCGCATCGGCGGACCCCAGGTTCCTGTACCTGAGCTCACGTAAATCTGCATCTCCTTATAAGTATGCAGACCGCGCACAAAAGGTTGGGCCAAACGCACGAAAAAATTAAAGGGCCAAATCTGCCCACCATGGGTATGCCCTGAAATTTGTAAGCCCACCGGATACTTTTGCGCCTGATAGATGGCTTTGGGCTGATGAGCCAAAAGAATAATCTCTTTATCCTTATCACACTGTCCACAAGCTTTTTGAAAATCCGCACCATGCCCACTGGCCAAACGATGCGCACCTGCATCATCCACACCGGCAAGCATAAAACTCTCGGGAGCAGTGCCAATCTCCACAGCCTCATTGCGCAATACACGGACCCCTAATCGCCCAAGCTCCGCCAGCCATGCATCCGCACCATGATAATATTCATGATTGCCGGTGACAAAATAGACACCAAAACGACTTTGCAGATTTTTTAGTGCTGCAACTTTCGGCGCCAGAACGGAAACATTCGCATCGATGAAATCGCCAGTGATGGCCACAAGATCTGGCTTAAGGGCATTCGTTTGTGCCACCAAGTCGGCAATATAATCATGCGCCGTATCAATGCCGACATGCACATCGGTCCACTGCACCAAACGAAAACCATTGAGGGCTTTGGGGAAACGCGCAAGTTTCACATCAACTTCTTTGAGGTAAAGCTTCTGCCGCTTTTTTAAGGCCAAAGCCCCGACCCCCAAACCACCTAAAGCCATACCGCCATGCATGATGCGCTGTAAAAACAAACGACGATTCGGCTCTAAATCGCCAGACGTAATAAGGGACAACTTTTTAAGCAAAAAGTATATAAAATGTAATGCATCTTTAAACCAAAAAATCATGAGGAGAAAAAACACCACCCCAAGCCAGCTGTAGGCAAAGCGCATTCCCCATAGACCGATTCCTTGAGGGTACTGATGGGCAATAAAGGGTCCTGCGAGCATACACACCGCAAGAGAAACCAAGAGCAGGGTCGCTAATATTTTTGGCTGCGCGCTTAAGGACGTATCACGCACCAAGCGTAGCCAAAGATAGTAATGGCTACCAAAAACAAAGGTCGAGAGCATGCCAATCCAGATAACCCAAGTCAAAGTACGGTCCATGCACTCTTATCTCGTATAAAAGACACGTTCTGTAAAGTCCTGATACGCTATCTGCTGTAATGAGTCTGCGAGAAGAGTTTTTTGCACTTGGAAAACTCTATCCAGAAAACACCATCGCCTTTGCGATTGCCCGGCTCACACTGCCCCCAGGGATTTCGCAACTTAACGTAGCGTTTGCCCTTATGGGTCTTGGTGGCAAGAACACTATAAAGATGATTGCCGGCAATACCATCGGCAATAAAAGAGGAGTCACTGGTGCCTTTGGATGCCAGCGCCACAAAATGTCCCTCGTTGGCTCTGGAGAGTTTTTTCCAAAGACGTCGTTTGGGCATAAAGAAGTTTAAACGAATGGTGGCTTTCTCACCTGTTAAAGCCCGGTGGGCCCAATGGCCAAAGCCGCCCTGACCAATCCCATCATAACCTTTTTTACGCGTCCCTAAGACCACATGGTGTTGATCGTTAAAGACGGCAAACGCTTTTTCAACCAACGCCACCCAGAGTTCCTTTTGTCCGTCTCGGTCCGTGTCTTTGGTTTGGGCAAAAAGTTTACGTTTTGAGTAAACGCCTTGCGGTAATTGGTCATCGATTTTAATCCATACCGGTTTGCGCTTATGGAAAATGGATTTCTTGGCATAAAAACGTATCGAAAAAGTCCCATCACCATTGTCGCGAATCATTTCTTTAATTTTATCCGGACGGTTTTGCGCCAACGATGCCAGAGTCGCTAAAAAGTAACAGTCGCCAAGGTTGCCTTGCGCCACATCAGCCGGTGATGGACCATCGGCGGCGAAAAGTTCGTAATTGTTTTGTGCACAAAACTTTCCACGCATATCGCCGGGCAATTTTGGATCGGGCAAATCTTTCTTGAGCTTAATGGTCTCGCGTCTTCGATTGAGGGATGAATAGATAAAATCCGATTCGCCACTGGTATAGGTGCTTGATGTGTGCAAATTCACGCCAGCGCTTTTGGGCTTTAAGAGACTTAAAGTCTGAGATGATGGATTTTCTGAATTCGTGTTTTGGGCCCCTATCTCCACCCCATCGGCCGTCGCTAAGCCTGAAGAAGCCTGTGGCAATTCGGGCACACTCCCCGTGCTGCTTGCGCTTATCTTTGGCTCTAAAAGCGCTGTCCTATGGTCACGAACCTGCATCATCCAAAGAAAAGAGCAAACCCTGTGCCAGACACAAGCATAAGCAATAATTCAAACAATAACAGTGTATTAAGTTCTCTCTCGAGCTTGAGATCTGGGGCTAAGGGGTCGCAGATCGGCATTTTTAGCAATTTTAAGGCAACACTTTGGCCGCTGCTGGCGATACTCACAATATGAACCACGATACTGCTAAGGTACTGTCATTTTTCTGCCTCATCGGGCTGCTTGGCGCCTGTGGTCCAACCCGTCCACATCATGCTGGCGTCACCGAACGTTATATCCGTCCTGCCACCCCAGCGCCTACAACTCCTCCAACCGACGAATCGGCACCGCCCGAACAAATCGATGAACCGGCTGATGATGAAAGCGGACCTGCTTTTGACGAAAGCATACCTGATATTGCTCAGGAAGCAGCCACACCAACGGTCTGCGAACAGATTGTAAGCGTCGCCGGCGCTTGTCCTGGTTATGGTTATAACTGTGCGGCCGAGCCGGAAAGTCATTCCCAATGTTTTCTCGACACTCTTTTAGGCTATCAAAACCCATGTATGCTCTTTTACGAGCAGCCCTTATGCAGCAATGCGCAAGTCTCCGATTACGGTATCGGCTCCTGTCTTTTGCAAGAGTGCTTCGGCATGAATACCGCCCTGGCCTGTTACGAAAATCTTGAAATGCTTTGTGAGTGGACCTGATAGTCGGGCCCTACTTCTTTTTATATTTAACATCCCTTAAAAGAACTTTTAGCCGACTGTTTTTGCCCGACATTTCAAGCCAAACCATTTATTCGCACTTTGACACGCATAGGTATAAGCTCAAGCATCAACATGAGTCCTTCTGAAAAAACACCGATTGGCGACCGCACCCAAATGGTCGGCGATAAAGATTCGACCACCTTTCGGGTGATGACCGAAATCTACCGTCACAAGGTTCCCCACGCACCACAACTTTTTGCCGCATCCCTCGCCTTCACCCTCTTTGGCATTCTCGTTTCTTTTAAATTCTTTGCGGCCCATGCCGGCATGGTCAGCGTCTTCTTCGCGGTGATGGGCATGAGCCCAACCTTTCATATTCTCGTTGATGTGAATAAGAAAAAAGTTGAGAACTTAAAGGTCATTGGCAAACCTCGCTGGCGCGCCGACCTGCGCTTGGCGGGAAATCTTTTGGCCATCTTTGTCGGCATGCTCTTGGCTTACGGGCTTTGCGGGATGTGGCTGGAACTTGGTCCTTTAGAAGAGGCGTTCGATGCGCAAGTGGGGCCCTGGTTGGGCTTGAGCGAAGCCAGCTACGAAGCCCGCGATCTGCCCGTGATTTTATTGAATAACTTAGGCGTGGCCTTCGGCACCTTTGTTCTCGCCCTGCTCTATCGTATCGGTGGGGCGCTTATCGTGCTGACCTGGAACGCCTCGGTCTGGGGCATCCTCTTTGCGTATTTTGCCAAATTACAAAGCAGCGATGGGCTGGATGCGGCCCTCTCCTATGTGAAAACTTTAAGCTGCGTCATGCCGCATACGGCCCTTGAGGCCCTGGGCTATATCTGTGCGGCGCTGGCAGGAATTCTGGTTTTGCGCCTCATTGCGCGGGGTGGTGATGAAGATATCCCCTTTAAACAAACCTTGGGCGTGGTCGGTATCCTTGGCTTAGGCAGTGCCATCGTCACTTTGGTGGCTGCCCTGGTCGAAAGTTGGCTGACCCCGACCCTTATTGGCTTGATCGGCTGAAATAAAGTCAAGTTATTTCAGCAAGTTAAGTTTGAATATATTAAGATCAAAAAAAGTTAAAAAAAAATCGATTTTTTAGCAACCTTGAGACCATTTTCGCGATAATTTAAACGATATTGTCCTTGCTGCGTTCTGCATAGACCGCACGCATAAAAAAGAGGTCCCTTATGCCACGCATTGGTGAAAATTCGAATCATCCCACACCGACGACAGAACCTACCGATCCACCGGCAAGTCACACCCCCAGTACAGACACCAAGAGCGTAACGACCCACGACCGCATCGAAAACAACGGCGCACACGCCCTCTCGACACCTCAACCCCACACCCATACCACCGGCTTAAGACCACCTGGCAACACCGGCGTGCATACCGCCGCTGGCGTGAGCATCTCAAACGGGGTCGCTGCCGCAGCCCTGCATGGCGCTCAAAACGTACAAACCCCCGATCAACAACTGGTGGAACTACAATTGCTGGCGGTGGCATCTGCCCAAAAAGAGCTGGCTGCGGGCGTCAAAGAGATTGGTAACACCAACACCGGACCGCGGGTTGATGAATACGCCAAAGAGGCACGCATGAATACGGGCGGAAAATGGTGTGGCTATTTTACCAATTGGAATTATGCGGTCGCGGCAAAAGACTTAGAGGGCCGCTTTAAAGGCCCATCGCTGCATTCTAAACCCAAGGCCTGTTATTCTTTTCTTTATCGTTCTTATACCAATGATTCAGGCAGCAAAATGCGCGAGCTGGACACACTGAGGGCCGACCATGAAGCCGCAGGAAGCACGCGACAATTTTTTGTCTTTGCTGGTTCGCAAGGGCATGCACTGGCAAAATCCTTAAATCAACCTTGTGTTGTCGCCGATGATTATCGCGAACTCGATATTCGTCCCGGCGATACGGCGCTTTGGGATCGCTCACATGTCGGCATGGTCGAAAGCTACAATAAAGAAACCGGCATTCTTGTCACCATTGAAGGAAACTTAAGCGGGCGAGTCCGACGCATGGAATACGATCTGAAAAATGCGGCCGATCGAAACCAGTTTACAGGCTTTGGTCGTCCTTCTTTAGAAGACTTTAATCTCCCCGAAGTCGGCAGCGAATCCTCAGGCTAAGCGCAGCCTAAGAACAACTTTTCAAGCCTCAAAAAGCGACACTTTATATCGCCCTGAAAAACCGATGAGTCGTGCCAATCCTGCATGGATCTTATGCACTTCTTGCACAAGTGCCTGTAATTGCGATCAAACCTTGAAATACGGTCTTCTGAGATCCCCTGAGATCACAGGATCTTATCGCTCAATCTCAGCCCACAATCTCTGGCACACTCCTTGCTCTCTATCTATCGCATAAGGAGGCCCTTGCCATGCAACTTAAAGAACAAACCATCAAGCCTTTAGGATTATCACAAACACTTTCAACCGAATCTCTGCCGACCGATCCACCGGTGACGTCGACAAGCGATTCAACAAAAGTCTCTACAACCACCGTTGGTCTGATCATCAACGATGGCTTAAGTCGCTTAAACAATAGTCATGCTCTTTCCACCGACATCAATCAACCGAGCATCACTTCTGGCTTACATACGCCAACCAATATCGGCATCAACACATCGGCCAATACCAACATCAGCGTCAATGCAGTGAACAATGTTAACTCAGTGCAAAGCCCTGATCAGCAACTCATGGAGCTGCAAAACCTTTCAGTGCTTTCCGCACATAAGGAGCTCTCTGCGGGAGTACGAGAGATAGGCAACTCCAACAGAGGAGAGCGGGTCGATGAGTATGCCAAAGAAGCCGGCATGCGCACCGGACTTGAGTGGTGCGGATTTTTCACCAATTGGAATTATGCGGTCGCAGCCAAAGATTTAGGTGGCGATTTTGACGGACCATCCTTACATTCCTGGCAAAAGTCTTGCTACTCTTTTCTTTATCGCTCCTACACCGACAATTCGAGCGCCTCTAACGCCAACCTCGATAAACTCCAGAAGGCCCACACCCGCAATGGTTCGGCAAGACAGTTTTTTGTCATTGAAGGCTCGAAAGGCGAGGAAATAGCCAACAAGCTCAAGAAACCCTGCGTCATCGCCCAGGATTACAGTGAACTTGATATACGTCCTGGCGATACGGCCCTATGGAACCGTGGACACGTCGGGCTTGTCGAAAGCTATGACAAGGAAACGGGTATTTTAACAACCGTCGAAGGTAATCTTAGTGGTAAAGTTAGGCATATGACCTACGATCTTAAAAACCCTGAAGACCGTAATCAATTTACCGGCTTTGGACGTCCCGCATTAGGCGATTTCAATTTACCGGAAAACGACGTGCAAAACGGAAGCTAAGGGCTTTACGACAGCAATGATATAAGTGGCACTGACTTCAACTCTTGTCTATACTGCCAATTGACCAGCGCGGGGAACTGTGTTCGGTTCAAAAAAGCACTAACGCCAGAGGAAGTCACTGCATATGCATTCTTATCTGCCCCGAGTATTTGTTATCGCGCTTATGTGCTTGGGCACCAGCTGTCTTAAACCCGCCAAATTACCCTGTGAAGCAGACATCAATTGCCCCGATGATAAAGTTTGTTGTCAAAATTTCTGTGAACGTCACTGCAACACCCCTTGTGGCAACGGCAGCATCGATGCGGGAGAAACCTGCGATGCGGGAGAAGACAATTCAGACACCACGCCAAACCAATGCCGAAGCGATTGTACTCAGCCATCCTGTAGCGATGGCGTCGTCGATACAACCTATGGCGAAGAATGTGATGATAACGCAACAACGCAAGTCGCAAACGGCACCTGCAGTAATTGTGAACTCACCTGCAATAACGGATTTTTAAAATCCAGCGGCAGCTGTGTCGATGACACCAGCATCAGTGATTGTGCCGATAAAGAATGCGGCAGCAATGCCGAATGTGATGTGGTGGAAAATGTGGCCGTCTGTACATGCCAGGAAGGCTATCAGGAGAATGCCGGGCACTGCGAAGAAATTCCGGAAGCTTGTGCGGAGATCAATTGCGAACAAAATGCGCACTGCGTCACTGATCTATGCCAAATCCACCAAAGCGAAAGCGAATGCGGTGAAGCGCAAAGCTGCTCCTGGAAAAGTGAAATGACCGTTTGTCAGGCAAGTGACACGCCGACCGCCGGATGCATCTGTGACACCAGCTATCATGGTGAAACCCATAACTGCATTAGCGATGCAAGCGA
>JASMKV010000523.1 GCA_030749035.1 Myxococcota bacterium
TGCATGACTTGACGCACCATGGCCCCATGTGCCTACGGGCTCAAAAAGGATATGGGCTTGTCGGCTCCACTCCGACATCCCCTCGCTGCGCGGGAAATAAAGATGCGATAGATGTTCGCCGGCACCACGTAAGGTCACATACGAATCGGCAACACGCAAAATGCCATGGTCTAAAGCATTCAAACGCGTGCTTGATGGTGGGTTGGGCAGAAGATTGAGTTCGTCTTTTAAATCATCCAGAGCACTTGCCGAACCTTCAATCAAATAGTGGCCTGCTGGAAAATACACCACACCGTGATTGGCTTGCTCGGCGGCGATGATTGCTTTTTGCACCGCAGCCCAGGAGTCATTGCTGCCTGAAGCATCGGCGCCATAAGTCGTGACATCAAAGATGGTATCGTTGGCTTGCGGAACCGGTAAGCTCTGGTGGCCTTGATGATACCCGGCATAGGAATAGTCCTGTAAGAAGAGTTCTTTTTGCCCCTGATCGCTGTAAATTTTATAGCCGGGCTGCCAACCTTTGGGATAAAGGGATGAGCGCCAAAATTCGTTTTTGTTAAGCTGGCCTTGCCAAGCATCGGGCGTTTCATCAATGCCAATGGCCATCACCGTATTCCACCAGGTCGTTAACCCCGCACTTTGATTGTTTGAACCATGACTATCATCACGACGTGGCTCCTCGGCGAGTGTTGCTGAACAAGTGTCGGTACAAGAACCCAGACCTGCATCCTGGGCCCCTGCATGAGCTGGTGTTCTCTGAATTGTTTCTTCGATGCTGAGGCTTTCAGCACTGGCGGCCTGGGCCGTTTCTGAGACCTCAATGCTTAGATCCGCAGAGACTTCTTCTGCCAAATGCTCGGGGGCTTGCGCCCAGCCTGCCACCTGCGCAATCACATAATCGGCCTCATTTTCCCAATCAGCACTTTCTTCATTACTGACATTTTCTTCGTAATTCTTCTCAGGGACCAGGCCTTCTTCAACCCAGCTTTGCTGCTCCGCCGCGATCAGTGCATCACCATCATCGACTTGTTCTTTTTCAGCAACGACATGCTCTTCTGAATTTTCTTTGTCTTCTTGTGTGCCAAGCAAGCCAAGTGTTTTATCCTCAGTTGACTGCGCCTCTTTGCCTTCTTGGCTGCCATGCGCTAAGTCGCCGCTGGCCGCAACAATGCCCTGATCGGCCCATGTCTTGATTTCTTCGTTTTGAACTTTGGGCTCTTGCGAACCACAAGCCACAACCACAACCACAAGCCCCAGGATAGAAGTGTATTTGACAAACATAGAGACCTCGCTTTCGATATGCCTCTATTTTGCAAAACTTACGCCATAGGCCAAAAACCTATGTGTTCGTAATGGTTTGGCTTTTTATTGTGATTTTGATCACAAAAGCCCTGCTGCGCAAGGGCCACACCCTTTTGCGTGCAAAGCCTGCACAACCGCACTAAGTCTAATGCATCCGGGTCTTTGACCCGATCAACGCCTGCACGACAAAACCCAATTCCAAATAGGAACGGTTGAGCTTGTCGGCCAGACCTTCACGCTGATTGTATTGTTCAAAATGGCGGCTAATACGTGCCGCCCGCAGAGCGCAGCATTGAATTTTACACTCATCCAAAAGCGCCATCGCACTTTGTGTGGCCTGATCAAGTCCCTCAAGGCTCGCCTCAGACAAACAAACCCATTCTGAAGAAGTATCGCTTTTCTTCTCTTCTTTTGACATCCTCAATTCCTTTCGATAGCCCGGCCAGATCGGTGATCTCCGTTGGCTTTGCGTCCCGACCTCACAGCCGGTTTGCCGTTTCGTGGCATCATTCCCCTTCCTTTTAGTTTATACGGGTTCGCACATGCTTTTTCTGTGCGCCAAATCACATTTTGTGTGTTTTTGCGAAGAGATCGCTCTCACCCTTATTTAAAAAGATGCAGAGCGATTGTCATGGTGATGAAAAAAATGCAGCGTGCATACAAAGCCGACAAAAACAGATGGCAGACCTCGTCCAAGAAACACGAAAGTCCATCATCTGCAATTGGTCATGTTTTTTACGAACCAAACCCACCTGGTGGAATTAGTTTGCCTCTTCTGTGAGTGCTTCAAGTAAAAAGCACAATTCTTTATAAGAGCGATTAAGCTTGTCTGTGAGTGATTTTCGCTGTCCGCGAGCATCTTCATGTCTGCTGGTGCGCGTGGCGCGTAACTGACAAAATTGTGTTTTGCATTCATCGAGAAGCACCATCGAGCGACGGTTCCATAATTCCATGGCGCTTTGTGCGGCCCGATCGATGTCCGCATTGGAGGGTTCATAAATGCTGTTTTCTTGTCTGATGGTCCTTAGATTTAAGGTACTCATGGTATCTTCCTTTCGGTAACCCGGCCAGATCAGTGATCTCCGTAGGCTTTGCGTCCCGACCTCGCAATCGGTTTGCCGTTTCGTGGTTTCTTCCTTCATTCTGTTATACGACAACCCCAAAACAAAGCATGTGAGACGGATCACAAAGGCGAAAAAAAGCACCCAAAGTTGGACTTTCTCCAAGGCAAACGATCCTTTGTATCTGGCGATAATCTGGTGGGCCTGTATTTTTTGGGTTATCGTATCCTTATATGAGTCGAATCAGCGCTGCCATCGCCCCGTATTTGCAGAAGAATTGGCATTTTATCGTGCTTTTTCTGGCACACGGCCTGATTTACGCCGATCTCATCATCCAGGATCCTATTTTAGACCGCGATGACGTCACCCTCTTGGGATGGGTCCAGACCCACCCGAACCTCGGCGATATTTTTGGTTCCCCCGCAATCCCTGCCTTGGATATCCAACCGATCAGAGACTTAAGCTATCTGCTCGATCTGACCCTCAAAGCGCATCTGCCCTTTTGGAGTTTCCATCTGAGCAATGTGCTGATTTGGCTGCTGGCCTTACTTGGGGTCTGGTCCTGCTTTACCTTGCTGCACCCCCCCAGTTTTCGTCAAAAGCTCTTCTTCATCCTCTTTTGTCTGCATCCGGTTTTCGTCGGCAGCGTCGCCTGGATAGCCGCCCGCAAACATCTCTTAAGCTTTTGCTTTACCATGTGGGGCACCTATCATTTTTTGCACGTCGGCAGGAATCCAGAAAAAGGTTGGCACCACTATCTCCTCGTGCCCTTTTTCTTATGTGCCGCCCTCTTGTCCCATCCCATGGGATTGGCGTGGCCGATTTGGGCTTTTCTTTATGCCCGCTTTCACAACTCGATTGACCATAAAAAAGTCAAAGCCCTGATCATCACCTGCGGCTGCATCGCTTTTGCCATTTTTGTCGCCAACTACCGCTACTACAGCAACGATTATGTGACGTTGACCTCGCAGACAAAAATACTTCCAGGCACATCGGATCACTTGCCTTTAAGTTTTTTGGCCATGGGGCGCTACTTTTTTAATTTCCTTTTGCCTTTCAAAATTTCCGTCACCTATTTCCCAGGCGCTTGGTGGAATCTGATTGGCTTAGGGCTCTTGCCCATCTTCGGCGCCATTTTGCTCTTCTGCATCGAGATCGAAGGGTTTTT
>JASMKV010000524.1 GCA_030749035.1 Myxococcota bacterium
AAAATGAAAATAGACTTCTCAAAACGTCATAGACTTCTATCTGTCTGCATTAGCGTTTTAATCCTCTCCACGCTTGCCGCCTGCGGTATGGATCCCAATTCTGTCGAAAACTTAAAAAGCAAACAAACGCAACAAAAACAATCTTCCGCACATCAGAGCTGTAAAAAAGATGGCGACCTCAACGGCGATAACCGTGTTGACCTGCGTGATGCCCTCAAACTTATCAACTGCCTCGGCAATGATAAATGCATCGCCAGAGCAAAAGGTTGTTCACACGATATTAACAATGATGGCGCCATTGACAGCACAGATCTCACAGCGATCATTGATCTTATCAAAACCAAACCCGCATCAAGTTCAAATAATCATGAGCCAATCCCCCAAGAGCAATGGCCCAATGGTCCCGCCTGTGAAGGCGAGTGCGAGCCTAATGGAGGCGGAGGTGAAGGTGAGGGAGAAGAAGAAGAGCCCGATTGTGACCAGTGCGGAGTCTGCGATTATAATCCCTATAATGATTGTGTTCAGGACTGTGCAGGCACCTGGGGCGGAAACGCTGTCGATGAAGGCTGCGGTTGCAATCTTGGCCTTAATTGTACACCCGAGCTCAACTGCAACAATGGCAACGATGATAACGATAACGGGTTAATCGACTGCTCCGATCCAGACTGCTACTTCGAAACACACTGCCTGGACCCTTATGGCAATGACTTTCTCGCCAGAGGTGAACTCGTCCCTCAAGGGATTTCTATTCGCATCGATGAAGGCTCAAGCGGCTTTGATGCTTTAGAAAGCATCGGTGAAGAGTTTCTCGACGGAATTGACCTCATGGAAGGTATTTCAAACCCTGTATACTCCAGCAGCTGGGGTTGCTGGGACACTTCTGCAAACATTAGCAGCATCAGTTTTAATTCAACCAGTCTTGATATTGATCCACAAAGCAACGGACAAATTAAAATTTCAGGTACCGTAACAAATTTTTCTGCGGGTTGGAGTTTCTGGGCCAGTGCTGGATTTCCTTGCGGAACCCATGGTTTTTCAGGAAGTCTTAGTGCCAACGCTACTATAAGTATCCATGTGACCCCCAGTGTACAAAACGGCTCCCTATCTGTAAGCCTCAGTGCACCAAGCTTTAGTTACTCTGGGTTCAATTTTAATATTTCTAACTGGCCGAACTGGCTTGAGTTCGATGGCACTGTTGAAGACAAAGTTATCGACGCGGTGCAAGACACCATTAATGATGTTTTTTCAAGCATGGCACCAGGCCTTATTGAAGGGATACTCAACGACATTCAAATTCCGATGGAGGAGTTTCACTTTGAAGGCAATACCTACCATGTCAGTGGCGGATTTAGCGGCAATGGTATTGATGTCGATGACAACGGCGTCACTTTTGAGCTCGACACCTTTTTTGGGGTCGACAATTGGGTTAAAAGCGAAGACTACGGCAGCTCCCTTGTACAAGAATACGCCACCAACTTTTCAAACTCGCACGATGTCCATTTTGCATTAGGCGATAATCACATCAATAAAGGTCTCTATGCCCTTTGGGGAGGAGGCGCCTTTGATGTCAACAACATTGACTTCGGCAATGCCGATGGGTTCTTTGGCTGCAATGTGAATGCAAACCTCGAAACCTTGCTGCCACCCCGCACTGACGCGTTAACCAATCAAAACGCAATCAAACTCTATTTTGACGCAGTCAAAATGCACATAAAATGTGGCGGTAGCACTGTGGGTGAGGCTGACCTAAATTTTAATGTTCGTTTCGAGATGAATACCAGCAACGGCATCTTTACCGCCGCCGCCAACACCCATAACTTTAATGTTAATATCATTTATCCATCAGACATGGAGGGGCAATTCCTCGAACCCATCATTAGCCATTTTGTCAATCAACACATCGAGGATGCACTCGAAGAAATGTTTTCAAGTCACCCCTTGCCGGAGGTCGACGGATTTGACTACAGCGGTTTTTCCGTAAGCACAAGCAATGGGCACATCAACATGAGCATGAATCTCGATGGCATCTACGAACCCCCCAGCCAAACCCCTTATGCGTGCTGCGGTGGCAACTTCTACGATTATGGCGGGCGTTATTTGGGCAGCTGCTCGAATTTAGCGCCACCGGCATGTGGATGTCCAAGTGGAGCCGTATCTTGCCCATGCAATGCTTGCCAATAAAGAACGACAACAACAGCAAACAACTTTAAAGCGAGATAAAAATGAGAAACAAAGACAGCATCAAACAAGCGCTTCAACAAATGCTTTTTATCATTCCCCTTGGCCTCATGGTCGGTTGCGGACAAGAGACTCTTTCCCCTGCAGAGATTGGCACACAACACTCTGAGCAATCCCCTATTGAAAGTGTTTGCAAAAACCCTGGTGACTTAAACGCCGATGGGAACGTTAACGTGAGCGATATCATTAAAATGGTTGAACGCATTCTTCAGGGCGGTAACCTCACAACTCCAGGACAATGCTCTTACGACATTAATGGTGACGACACTGTCGATGTTCATGATATTGTTGCTTTGGTCCAAATGATTGTTGACAATGACAATGAGGATACTCCTGCCGAAGACGCTCACCAGGAAGACATCCCGACGGAACAATATCCCAATGGCCCTCCTTGCGAAGGCGAGTGCGAGCCCAATCCCGGCGGTGATGATGACGACGGTGAAGGTGAGGATGACGGTGATGACGATGATGATGATGATGATGACGATGATTTCGACAATTTCGACCCATCAACACAAGAAGCCATCGCTGCTCTCAGCCGCGAATTTGATGACTTTGACCTCGTGGCCAACGATCTTGTCGTCGACAAACCGGAGCGCGCAAGTGAGCGAACTTTGGATTCTGCCTCAGAAACCGTGAACGGTTACGCGCATGATCAATTTTCAGATATTAATTCCGTCGAGCTTTTCCTCAATTGTGATAATTCGGTTTTGCTTAACCCTAACTGCCACACACAGACCTTAAGCACCGGCTCACGAGATGACTATGCCACGTTTTCTCAAGACTTAGCCTTGCCTTATCGCTTCGGACTCAACCTTTTGGAAACCAAGGCAACGACGGGCATCCAAACAACCATGGATAAGCGTGCTCTTTTGGCTGGAAATTTTCATCCATCAGGCTCTCCAATCAATAAAGCCATCGTGGCTCGCATTGGTGAGGGTGCTGGCGGATTTGGAACGATTGAAAACATTATCTACAGTATTTTGCCTGCAGAAGAAAATCTCATTCACAATCCAGTCTTTTCAAGTGAGTTCACGCAGTGCTATTCTACTTACGACGATATGAGCTATCACTGTCTCGTTATCGCAAATCCCGACCCTGTCTATAGTCCAGAGATGGGTATGACGTTTAGTGCATCTGTCAACCTTGTTGATCTTTCCTTAGGAGAGGTCAATCTCGATTTAGATGCGCAAAGCACCGGACAAAAAATTGTCGCCAGTGCCGATTTAACCGAGCCTCATATTAAATGGCGCGTCGAGATCGTCGCCTACGATGAAAGTGGCACCAACGTCATCAGTGCTTTAGCCTATGAACAAGAGGTCACAGCGACATTTCTTGGTGGGGATCTGCAATTAAAACCAACCTTAAACAACAATATCGTTTCCATTGACTTGGTACAAAACCCAACATTTACGCTGACTGGGTTTAATTTTGACCTTGGAAGCCCCTATATTGAAAATCTACTTAATATTGTTGGTATTGATTTAAACTCGCTTATTGAAGAGGAATTAACTTCCCGCATAGGCCAAATCCTTGAAACGCAATTGCCTGCCGCCTTAGAGTCCATCTTTCAAGATCTTGAAGTACCGAGCTACACGACGGGTATGAATATTTCTGACCAGAGTTTTTCTTTTGAAGCCAATCTGGCGCAAATCGCTATTGATGATGACGGGATACGGTTTGACCTGAGCTCGCAATTTAGTTCAAACGCCGGCTGCACCACAGATACTGAAGGTAGCCTCTACAAAACCGTTGATGAGTCTGCTTTAAACACGGGCAATGGCATCTATGTCAGTGCCGGCCAGAATATGCTGAATCAAATCCTACAACAGGTCTGGTGCAGCGGCTCTTTGGCTGAGCAGCATATCGTCTTGCCTGCCAACTTCATGCCCGGAGGTAATGTTGTGGCTTACTATCTTTATACCAAAGCAGAGCTGCCCCCAGTCGCTGTCTTAGAAGATGGCACCCTTAATCTTGAAATGGGTGATTTTAAGATTATGCTTTTTGCGCAAACCTTGGAGGGATTTGAAACAATTCTGGAAGCCTATAGCTTTGTGAATGTGCCATTGGTTCTAGACTCAACGTCCACCCATTTGATCGCAGGAATGGGCACGCCTTCCTGGACATTGGATGTCAGCTATCCCGACGACAGTATTGGCGAAGCGCAATTTCTTGAGGCTATTTTTAACTATAGCGTGACCCAACAACTCCAGGCCCTCGGGGAAATTGTGGCATCCATAAAAATCCCTCAAATTGATGGCTATACATTCACGGCAAACGGAACCGAATTTGGTGATGATTACGCCACCCTGGGGGGTATCCTCTCCCTCGACAATTAACAAACCCTCTCGTTTATTCCTGGGCCGGAAAGTTCTCTGGCCCAGCGACTCTAACGCTTTCTTAAAGACAACGTGCACTTGAGAGTTCGCCCTAAAATATAAGGTTTTCGACTGGATTTAAACCCTTCTTCATGCTCTGTGTTAAGAGTTATGTTTGTGCAATTTTTAGCTCTGATTATTTTGCTTTTATCTTTTTCGTGCACAGAGAAGAGCTGTTCGCCGAAATTTGATCTTTTTGCCGGCAAAGAAAAGACGATTTGCCTCGAAAGTCTCTGCACCTGGCCATGCCGCAGTCGTAATGATTGTTCTAAAGCTGAAATTTGCAAATTTGAACGGGGTAAAAAAACAGGCGTTTGTGTGTGGCCGTGCACCAATCCTGACCGCCCGAAAGATGAAAGTTTTTGTAAGTGGGAATGTAGAAACGATGTCACCTGTGAACTTGAACGGTCCGCCGTCGTTGAAATGCTGAACAAACAGAAGAAACGATAACCGCAAATCTCATGAAGAAATTGAACTCCAAAGAGAGCTGGTTTTATCTCGCCCCGCTTAGCGCCCTCGTGCTTGCTTGCTTTGGAGTCATTTATGAATCATCACCACTTACAAACTCTGGTGACTACTTAAGTCTGCACGCCCCATACAAACAATTTATAAAAGATGCTCTTTATTCTGGCCAGTGGCCTTTGTGGAATCCCTACCAATCCTTAGGAAGACCGTTTATTGGTGACATCGAAAGCGGGCTGTTCTATCCATCGACACTCTTTTTTTTGCTGCTTCCACACAGCGCTGCTCTTTTCTGTGCCATTTTCCTGCATTTCTGGACGGCCCTACACTTCATAAAGAAACTGTTTTTGCATTTTGAATCGACTGAAAAAGCAGCCTATCTTATAGGCATTGCCTATCTCTTTTCTGTGCCAATACAGTCAAAACTTATTCACGGACACCTTCATGTGATACAATCACTTTGTCTTCTACCTGCCCTTTTTTATGCCACAGCGCATATGCAGGACTCCAACAAAAAATCGGGAATACTTTATCTTGCTCTGGCCATCTCTCTGCTGTTTCTCTCCGGTCATCCTCAAACAACCTGGACTCTCCTGCTGGCATCAATGTTATTTTTACTTGGACGCTGTGAAGGTCAATCATTTAAAGATTATATGAGTCATACGTTCGCATCCTCACTAAGGTATAGTCTTTCATGCCTTTTAGCCTTTGGACTTAGCGCGATTCAGGCATTGCCTTTTTGGGACTTCCTCAAACATTCTCATCGCCAGGATTCGACATGGACTGCATCAATTTATCCTTTTTCTTTGGAAAACTTTTCAAGTTTTTTTGTGCCTCTAAAGTCAACCTACTGGAACTATCACGAAGCAAGTTTCTATTTTGGGTTATTCTATTTGCTAACAGCATTGCTTGGTCTACAATTTTTTCGAGACAAAAATGTTCGTGGATTTATTTTTGTTATTTGTGGAGGTTTGTTGATCGGCACCAGTCCATCGACGCCTGTCTTTGAAATATTTCTCGAATTTCTTCCTGGCTACTCTCGCCTGCACCACCAGAGTCGGAATGGGCTAATCATCGCCTTTAGTCTCCTTATGCTCTCTGGCTACTGGCTTGGACGCTCCAGAACCTTAAAAATGAATGGTATCTTGAATCTTCTGGTTTTTTTAGGTGCATCCATTACACTCGCGTGCCTACCTGACACCTCGGATACCAACGTCTTGCGTATCATTTTAGCCCTGTGCAATACCACCCTGGTCTTTCTATGGGCATTGCAAACCCGTTTCTCTGCAATACGAGCACACCTTTACCCCTTAACCTTTGCACTCTTGATCCTGGACTTGGGGCTTGCAAACCTGGCTTCAAAATCACACTATGAAGAACCCGCCAAAACACAGCAAGAACAAGCCCTCAAACAATTTCTGCGACAACATCACCAATATAAACCAAATGGAGTGCCACCACGCGCATCAATACCTGCAATGCAGATACGAGAAAACAGTGGAATGAGTCTAAAATATAGTTCTTATAACGCCTTTGCCGGACTACAACCCACAAGAGTTTGGGATTATCTTCACGGCATGACTTATCTCGACACACTGCAATTCGAATCCAATAGAGTTGACGGAAGAATATTCATGCAAGGCGCATTTCCAATGCCAGGACTTGCACTCAACGTTGGTCTCGAACCAAAAGCGGCCAAGCTTGTCATTGCCAGCGATCCTGAACCAAGAGTCTTTTCAGCCAATAACTGGCTATTTGTCAAAGATCATATGGATGCCATAGAGCAAATCCGAAGTGGGCATCCCTTGTTCAAGCAACCAATCCTGGAAGAAGAGTTCAAACAAGCCGTCACAATCAACAAAAAAGTTGAGCTCCAATGCCAACCCAAAATAGAATCTTTTACACTCAACAGTGTTACTGTATTACCTCAATGCGACAGAACCCATCTCCTGGTCCTATCAGAAGCATGGCATCCAGACTGGAGAGTGGAGTTTTCGGGTAAAATTTCCCAAACAATACCTGTCAATGTTTGGATGCGGGGAGCAATTATTCCAGCCAATACAAGTGCTGTCACCTTCAGCTTCAAACCTAAACCGCTAATGTATGGCATGTTGTTAAGTTTGTTGAGTGGCCTGATTTTTTGTACTCTTTTATTCAAGTCCAGGAAGAATCCCAAATAAGATGTGTTAAATAGACAAAACGTTTTGGATTCTAAACTTAAGGCCTATGTTTTTTGCGCAACGCAATAAATCGATGTGCCAATGGGTAAATCAACCTTACGCATGATTTGATTTTCAACACGGGCAACGCTGTCCATCATTGTATTAAACATCTTGTGTGCTCTGCTTGGAGATGTAGAAAAGTCTCGACCTTCAGGAACTAAACGCAGAGTTCTAGCCATAAAGGCCAGCGGAAATGCGAAAGTTAAACGGTGGGATAATCGTAAAATTTGAAAACCATTTGCATTGAGAAGACCACGTGCCATTGGGATGGTAAAGCGCCTGGCTGTGTAAACGGCTTCGTCATGGGCGCTATGCAAAAATGTATAGGCTGGCAATTCTACAAGAAACACACCTCCCTTGACTAAAACCCTGCTGAACTCACGCACCGCAATCTCAGGCTCAGGCACCCACTGGTGATAGAGCACGCTCGCACAAATCACCGATTCAAAACTATTCTCCGCAAATGGTAAATCACAAACATCACTTTTTACCACATTTTCAAGTCCACGCTTTTTGCAAAAGACCAAAGACTCATCCGCCAAATCCACCCCGACGTTGCGCTTTGGCGATCCAAGTCTTTCGAGTAATTTTCCGGTACCACAACCTGCATCTAAAATGCGTTCCTGGCGCCAATCAGGCCTGTAATGCGCCAAAAAAGAAAACATCGTACGATGCAACGAACGAAACCACCAATGGTATTCCTCAAGGAGATAATTTAGTTCGTATTCCTCGGGCCGCATAAACAAGACACTCTAATACTTCTGGTTGTTTTTCAAGATCACTTCTGCCCATGTTTTCTGCTGCTATAACGTCTTTTTTGACCTTAAGCCTATATAATAAATAACCTTATTCATTATTGATATTGAGAACTATTATTATTATCTTGACTTAAAATGCAAAAATTTCTAGACTTTGAGAATAAAACTCATTATTAACATTAATTAGAAAGTCATTAACCATGAAATCATCTTTCATCCTTATTTTAACCATACTGCTTTTACCCTTTTCGGCTTTTGCGCAAAGTGACAGTACGCAACTTGAAGCCCTAAGCAAAGAAGTCCAGCGACTCAAAGAAAGCCTCGTCATCCCCGAAGACGATACGAAAAAATCACACTTTGGTTTGGGCCCAGCCGCATCTAAAGTCTACGATGCGAAGAAGGGCGTTTCCATCGGTGGCTATGGTGAATTTTATATGGGCCACTATCTTGGCAACAAAGATGAGCGCTCAGCCCATCGCGGAGATATGTATCGTTGGATTCAATATCTGGGTTATAAATTTTCCGACAATCTCATTCTCAACAGCGAAATCGAAATTGAGCACGCGGACGAGGTTTTCGTCGAATTTTCCTATCTGGATTGGTTGATTTCAGATTGCGCCAATATACGTGCAGGCTTAATGCTTATGCCTATAGGGATCGTCAATGAAATGCATGAGCCTACAACCTATCATGGCAACATGCGTCCCGAAACCGAGCGCACCATTATCCCATCGACCTGGCGTGAAATGGGCGTTGGACTACATGGCGCATTAGGCGCGGGACTTGACTATAAACTCTACCTGGTCGGTGGCTTAAATGGCAGCGACTTTGACTCCAAAGGCGTCCGTGGTGGCCGCCAAAAGGGCAGTAAATTCAGCTTTGAAGACAAAGGTGTAGCGGGACGACTCGATTGGTCACCGTCTAACGCCATTCAATTAGGCGCCAGCGCTTATTACGGTGGGGCTGATCAAGATCCCACAGGGACTGTGAACATCAACAACTTTGTTGCCGAAGCCCATGGTATTTTTAAATTTCAACATGCAGAACTTCGCGCCCTTTACGCGCAGAGCCAAATCAATGGCGCCAATAAGGTTAGCGCTTTGGCCGGTGCCGATGTCACTGTCCCAAAAACACAAAACGGTTACTACGTCACCGCTGCCTACAACTTGATACCCGTACTGGGTTCAGAAAAGTTTAATGCGCTCATACCCTTTGTCCGCTATGAGAAGCTTAATCTTCAAGCAACCATTCAAAGTGGCGCGTATGACTCCAGCCTCGACACCACAGAAATAACTTCCGGCTTAGAAGTTAAACCGCATAGCGATGTGGTCTATAAGCTCGAGTACAGCCACAAATCCAATGCTGGAAATACAAATGCAACCCAGGAAATGCGGTTTGGAGCAGGATTTATTTATTAATGATGACAAAGCCTCTATATAGCTGCCTCACTGCAGTGCTCATTCTTTTGAGTGTGGATGCGCAGGCGAAAGTTTACCATTCACGCCAGAGTGCATTGCGCGAGGCATTTCCTGACGCGACCCGCATTGAGGATTTACACCTCTATCTTTCAGCGCAAGATCAAGAGTGGATTCAGAAAGAGGCCGGTACCGAGCTTAAAGAGCATCTTGCCCACACCTATATCGGCTATAAAAATGATCAAGTTCTTGGTTACGCCTTCATTGATACGCACCAGGTTCGTTCCGCCCATGAAACGTTAATGATTGTTATTTCTCCAAGCGCACAAATTGCCAAAACTTTTGTTCTCGCCTTTCATGAACCCAACGAATACAAACCCCACGGTCGTTGGCTTAAACAATTTACGGGTAAAGCCCTGCAAAACAGATTGGCCCTGCAGGGTGATATCGATACCATTTCGGGCGCAACCATGACAGCCCGCGCTGTCACCCATTCGACACGACGTATTTTAGCGCTTTTCTTGCGTAAAGTTGCAACCACATCATAAATAGAATTATGCGTTTTGTGATAACCGGAGAATGGTCAAAAAATTCACTCTTGCGACTGATTCTTTTTATGTTTTTAATCTTTGTGCTGCTTTTTACGATAACAAGCGCCTTAATGTATTTTACGAAAATGGATTTAACTCCGCAAAGTGTGGTGGCTTATTTTCTAGGTGAACCCAATGTCGAATTCGGCCGGGAAGCCAAACCCTACGCCTCTATGGTTGAAAACAGCCATATACATCTCTTCGCATTCGGCATGCTGATGATGGTGCTCACCCACTTGCTTCTTTTTGTCCCCATTCCCATCAAGCTTAAAGCGATTTTCGTCTTCATCTCCTTTAGCTCCGCACTTATGAGCGAAATCAGCAACTGGCTTGTTCGTTTCGTTAGCCCGAACTTTGCCTGGCTTAAAATCATTTCTTTTCTGACGATGGAACTAAGCCTCTCTGGGCTAGCTTTACTCCTAACACTCTATATATTTAAACCCGAACGTAATGCTTATAAGGATAGCGCGTCATAAATTTTAAGGATCCGGCGTATTTTCAATCTGGAGTAAAAGATAGAGCGTCTGCACATTGCAGCCCAAACAATAGAGATAAGGGTCCTCCAACGTCGCTGCGCGACCATTCACCCAATGGTGTAAAATCATGCCACCATCAAGTAAATGGGTTTCAATAAACGTCAAAATCGTATCGATCTCCATCAAATATTTATCATCCAGGCTAACCTGATACGCCACCAACAAAGCCATCATTAAGTAATTTTGACTTGAATGCGTGCAATAATCACCATCGGTCGAACCCATTTCTTCAGCACTGTAGGGTGAGTGGTAATGATCTCCATCCGCGTCTTTAAGAGGTTGAATGCCTTTATAGATATCTTCAAAGCGCTCCCAATAAAGATCGTTGCCGCTTAATTCATAAGCGCGGGCATAGGCCAGCATCATTGTAATGTTGGGGTAAAGCATCAAACGCGCATCGCCTGGCGCAAAAGCATAGGCCTTTAAGTCATCGCTCCAGGCTTTTTCATGAATACTCTCAAGAACCTCGTCAGCCCGTTGTAAATGGTATTCTTCATTGGCTCCAGGATAGCCCATCACATGTTCAAGATGGGTAATCACCAAAAAGGCAGACAGAGCCGTCGGCCCATAGGTACTCGCCGCAAACTCCCCCGCATCAACATCCATATAATCGTCAAAAAGTTTGACCCAAAAATCCAAGGCTTCGATTAAATCGTCTGCCGCTGTCTGGTAGGCTGTTGTCTCTTCTAAATATAACCCCGCTTCGAGCAAACTCAAAAGGGACATGGACACCATTTCTAAATTATCCAGATTGCCTGCAAAATCCTGTGCGGCGGCGGCAACCAAAACACGGTTGGTTTCTAAAGCGGCGATGGCACGGTCATAATGCGTTTCTTCCCCGGTTTTTCGCCACTGCGCTAAATCAAAAGAGGGGCCAAACATGGCGCCATCACCCCAATGTTTTTGCCAGTTGCCATCGATAAAAAGATCTGGCGCGTTATGGTAATCCCGCACCGCATCAAACATCGCGCTGTGGTTTGCGCGCACCTCTGAAGGCAGAATCTTAGGTCCTCCGCACGCACCCAACGTCACAAAGGCCAAGAATTCCACGGCAACAAACAAACGAAACAAAGCAGATCTACAACAAAACATGATTCAATCCTCAACGCTTAAAAACCATTGAAGCATAAGTTGGTGCCCGGTGGAAGACTTGAATAACAAAGCCTTTAATCTTCCTCGCCAAGAGCTGATTCGAGTTGCTCCCAGGTTTTCATCCACTCTTCCAGTTTTCCCTTAAGCGTCACTTCCCGGGCTTGCATATCCTCAATTTCAACTTGGGTATGACTAAAGAAGAATTCCGGGTCACTCCAATCTGTATGAATCTGCGCAATTTCGGCTTCTGCTTTCTCAATATTTTTTGTGACTTCCCTTAACTCTTTATTAAGTTTTTGCCGATTCACTTTCTTTGACTTTTTAGAAGGGCCTTGCCTCTTGCCTTTAATCTGCGCTTTGTCTTGTTCCCGCTGTTTTTTTAAAATCGCCGTTGCATCCAAATGGTCTTCACCAAGACGTTCGAGATACTCTTCGTAATTTCCCTCATAAAGAGAAATACCGTCTAATCGAAGTTCTAAAATTCGCGTGCCCAGAGAAGAGACAAAATGTCTATCGTGAGAAACAAAAATCAGCGTTCCCTCAAAGGCTTTAAGCGCATCGACCAGCGCATCAATCGCTTCAAGGTCCAAGTGATTTGTCGGCTCATCTAAAATGATGACATTGGGTTGATCACCCATCATTTTAGCAAAAATAAGACGAGCCGCCTCCCCCCCGGAAAGCTGCCCGAGTTTTTTTTCAACATCATCACCCGAAAACAAAGCACGACCCAAAAGCCCACGAACCTCGCCCGTTGGTGCCGACGGGCGTGCACTCCAAACATAATCCAAAGCGCTTTGCTCGGCACTTAAAAGTTCCTCATGATGATCCTGGGGGAAATAGCCCAGCGACACTTCATGCCCCCATTCAAAAGAACCTGCATCGGCGACAAATTTCTCCATCAAAATTTTTAAAAGCGTTGACTTGCCAATGCCATTAGGACCAATGACCGCAAGACGATCACTCCGGCGCAATAAAAAGTTCACATCCGTTAAGACACGTTTTTCTTCGAAGTTTTTTTCTATCGCCTCTACCTTTAAAACATCTTTGCCACTGGGGCGCTTTTGCTCGAATTTAAAGCGGGGATACCGTCGCGAAGACACAGGCACCCGGTCGACCGTAATTTTATCCAGCTGCTTTTGTTTGCTTTGCGCCTGTCTGGCTTTTGTAGCTTTGGCCTTAAAGCGTGCAATAAAAGCCTGCTGTTCGGCAATATGCTTTTCTTGCTTGGCGATCTCTTTTTCCCGGCGCTCCCGCTCTGCAACTTTAGAGGCAACAAACTTTGTATAATTGCCGGGGTAACTTAAAACTGTATCGTAATCGACATCCAGAATATTTGTGCACACATTATCTAAAAAACGATGGTCGTGAGAAACAACAATGACTGTTCCAGGAAAACTACCAATAAACTTTTCTAGCCAACGTATCGAAATGATATCTAAATGATTTGTCGGCTCATCCAACAAAAGGACATCGGGACGACCGGTCATAGCCTGGGCCAAAAGCACGCGTAACTGAAAGCCACCTGAAAGAATGGAGAGCGATTCTGCATGGTGATGTGCCGGTATGCCTAAACCTTCAAGAATCTCAGAAGCCCTCGATTCTAAAGTATAACCGTCTCCATGTTCGATGATTTCTTCCAAACGAGCATACCGGTTCGCATCAAAATCACCCGACTCAGCCCGTTCCAAAAGTGCGTTGCGTTCTTGAAGTGCTTCAAAAACATCCTCGTCACCCCACATCGCCACCTCGATAATAGGTTGATTCAAATCTCTAAAACGATTTTGCTTTAAAAAGCCTAAACGGCAATCGCCGGGCACCATACACTCACCAATTGAGGAATCTTCTTCGCCACTTAGGATATTTAAAAATGTCGATTTCCCTGAGCCATTTGCACCAACGATACCATAGCATTGTCCTGCATGAAAACGAATGTTCACATCTTCAAAGAGAACTTGAGCACCATAGCTTTTACCTAATTGAGAGACGGCAATCATGGGGTTGGCTCATGCCATATTGAAAAGCGTGGGACAAGCTGTGCGCGCTGGTACTTTTCATAAGATTATACTCTTTTACAGTCCTTTTCGTTTGCCGCATAGCGTTTGCAAAACGTAGTCAAACACTCTAAAACAGGTAACCCACAAAGGAAAATCAACAATGTTGACCTATTTTCTTGAACCTTTTTATTTTCTCTTCGGCGGCCTATGCATAGGTCTCTTTGTGCAAAAATGGGTTATCGTGCGCATTCATCGTATTGCCCAACGCACCCACTGGAAATGGGATGACATCATCGTCAATTCTCTGGGCAATATGCCGCTGATCTGGTGTGTTTTTGCCGGCGCCTATGGCTATCTCTGGTATAGCCCGATTGCTCTCGAAGACAAAGATCTGGTGCAAAAAGGTTTTATTTCGATATTAATTTTTACTCTGACGATTGTCTGTGCCCGACTTGCCACAGGCAGCGTTGAGCATCTCTCCGGAAAAAGCAAGAGTAAGCTACCTACAACAACGCTCTTCACCAATGGCGCCAAGGTACTCATCTACATACTTGGTGTGATTCTTATTTTACAAAACCTAGAGATCAAAATAACGCCGGTCATTACTGCCCTTGGCATTGGTGGCTTAGCTGTTGCGCTCGCTCTTGAAGAAACGCTGAACAATCTTTTCTCTGGGGTTCAAATTATTGCATCGCAACTCGTTCGCCCTGGTGACTACGTTAAGCTTGATGCTGGGTATGAAGGCTATGTCACGGACATCAAAGCACGAAGTACCACAATTCGCGCCTATCCTGAAAACAATCGCATCATCGTACCCAATCGGATTCTGGCATCTTCAATTGTCATTAACTACTCTTTACCCGAGAAGAATCTTTGGGTCGACCTAAGCGTTGGTGTCGCCTACGACAGCGATCTTGAACGGGTCGAGGAGGTCACTCTCGAAGTTGCTCAAGAAATTTGTCAGGGCCTCGAAGGTGCGAGTGCTGAACATAAACCGGTTCTGCGTTACGAAGAGTTTGCCGACTCAAGCATCAACTTTCGTGTACGAATGTATGTTGATGCCTTTCAAGATCAATTTATGATTAAGCATGCCTTTATCAAGGCCTTACACAAACGTTTTAATACCGAAGGTATTGAAATTCCATTTCCAATTCGCACGCTCTATATGAAGAACGAAAAGTCTTGAACATGATACAAGCGGCTATTCTTTAAATTCAAGAACACTTTTTATGGCTCTAAGCAATTCTTTTGGCTTACGCCAGATTAAATCGTTGTGTCCGGGACCTTCAAAAAAGGCCTTAACTTTAGGCTCAGGGGCATTTTCGTAGAGCTCTTCTGCCATCGATACAGGAATCATCTCATCATCTTTGCTGTGCATGATGAGCTTGGGCACCTTGATGGACTTAATCTTTTCATTGTTGGCAAACTTGGTTGAAACAAAATAATGCACGGGCAAAAAACCAAACATAAGCTTAGCCATCTCTTTTGCCGAGCTAAAGGTCGACTGTAAAATAAGCGCTCCAATTTCAACCTGCGTCGCAAGTTCACAGGCTGCCGCACCACCTAAGGATTTACCATACACCACAACGTCCTCAGCCTTCACGCCTTTGTTCGTAATCAAATAGTCGTAGGCGCTGCGGGCATCGATGTAAATGCCTTTTTCGTTTGGCTTGCCCGTAGAGCGACCGTAGCCCCGATAATCAAGCAATAAAACGTTTGCTGGCAAAGATGTTAAAAGTGCTGCCCAATCGTAGCGACCGGCTAAATTTCCTGCGTTCCCATGAAAAAAAAGAAAAGTTTTCTCTGCTTCTTTATTTGCAAGAAACCAGGCGTGTAAAGTTTCACCGTCAGGGGTTTCAATAAACACGTCTTCTGGCTTGGGGCCATCGGTGACCGCATATTTGTACTCATCCGGATTATAACCGGACGGGAAAAAGATTAAGCTTTCTTCAAAAAAGGCCATACCCAAAAAGACAAATCCAAGACCAAAGAGAGCCCCACGCATAACTTGTCCCATCACTCCTTTCAAATTCATCTTGATGATGATGAAATTAATGATAAGCAAAAAGCAAGATAAATGATAAGGATATCTATGCCACGTTGGAGTTTATGATGCACAAGACAAATCCCACCAAGCCGCCAGGATTTCTCTATGGAACCGCCTGGAAAGAAGAAGACACTAAAGATCTTACCCTTTTAGCCCTACAAACGGGTTTTAGAGGCATGGATACGGCCAATCAACGCAAACATTATTTTGAAGCCGCCGTTGGTGAAGGCATCGTCGAATTCCTAAAAGAAACCGAGACTTCTCGCGAAGATCTATTTTTGCAAACCAAATTCACCTATCAAGCCGGCCAAGATCACCGGCTTCCCTATAACCCCAATGCGGATTACAGCACACAGGTCAAAGAATCCTTCGCCTCTTCTCTCGAGCACCTACAGACCGACTATATCGACTCCTATGTCTTGCATGGACCACGCTTGCGCCAGGGTCTGGATGATGCGGATATTGAAGTTTGGGCCGCGATGGAAACATTCCAAGAGCAAGGCTCAACCAAGGTGCTTGGGGTCAGCAATGTCAACGCTGAGCAACTCTCCTCGCTCTTTCAAAAGGCAGAGGTCAAACCTGCCTTTGTGCAAAACCGCTGTTATGCCCACATGGGCTGGGACAAAGAGGTTCGAATATTTTGTCAGAAGAATCACATTGTCTATCAAGGTTTTTCGCTGCTTACCGCGAACAGGCAAATCCTTGCCCACCCAGCCGTAGAAGCAATCGCCACACGAGAACAAAAAACGTCGGCACAGATCATCTTTGCCTTTGCACTGCACGTAGGCATGTTGCCTTTAACGGGCACATCGAGCCAAAAACACATGCAGGAAGATTTGGCTGCGACGGCTTCTGACCTATCGACCGACGACGTTAATCTCATCGAAAATTTGGCGCTTTAGCCCACGGATTGCTCTTGCTCTATCTTGAGAATCGAGTCATAACCATCTATGATGTTTCGACTTTTTTGCGCCACACTATTCTTTCTCAGCGTCGCCCCCAACCTCCACGCCACCAAGGTCGATGTCAAAAAGATTCTCGATCATGTCGACGATCTCTATCGTGGAAAATCCTCCCACGGCATCATGCAGATGCATGTTAAAACCGAGCACTGGGAACGCAAACTCAAAATTGAATTCTGGAGCCAAGGTAAAGAGCAGTCTTTGATGCGCATCTTAGAACCCAAAAAAGAAAAAGGAACTGCGACCCTTAAATCAGGAAAAAACATATGGAATTATCTTCCCAAAATTAAACGGGTCATTAAGATCCCCTCATCCATGATGGGTGGATCCTGGATGGGCAGTCATTTTACCAATGATGATCTGGTTAAAGAAAGCCGTATGGCCGAAGACTTTAATTGCTCCTCGAGCTACTCGGGTAAACGCCAAGACATCGAAGTCATCGAAATCTCCTGTATACCTAAAGAGAATGCGGCAGTCGTATGGGGTAAGGTTCTTGTTCGGGTACAAAAAAGTGATTGGCAACCTATCGAAATCGAATACTATGATGAAGAAATACAGCTCAATCGAATCATGACGTTTGACAACTTTAAGATGGTGAAGAAACGCAACATTCCAACCATGATGACTCTACAACCCATAGACAAACCAGAAGAAAAAACAATCGTTTCTTATGATGAAATGAATTTTGACCTTGAACTGCCCAAAGATCTATTTTCCCTACGTCACCTGCAACATTAAACCATGCCCCTGACTTTTAAAATCGCCACACGCAATCTCTTGCGCAACAAAAAGCGTACCTTGATTACCTTAAGTGCATTAGTTTTTAATTGCGCCATGCTTATCGCTCTTTTTGCCATGATGCGTTATTGGATCGAGCAATCCATCACCAATATCACAAGCCTGGCCATCGGGCAGGTTCAAATCCATGCACCTGAATACAGAGAAGACCGTTCGCTCTATAAATCGATAGACAACCCGGAAGAATATCTTGCCATCGCAAAAAAAGAAAATATCTCTGCCAGTCCACGCTCGTACGGTTATGGACTTGCATCCATCGACACAAAATCTGCCGGAGCCCAGTATTGGGGCATTGACCCGCTCAAAGAGCGCCAAACCTTTCGCTTTGCCGAATATATTTTAGAAGGTGATTTTTTTAACGACAAAATTCAAAGCCAAGTCGTCATTGGACGTAAACTGGCCCGCTCCCTAAACGCCAATATTGGCTCTGAACTTATCGCCGTCGTGCAGGCCGCCGATGGTTCCATGGGTAATGAGATCTATCGCGTGGGCGGCATCCTTCAAACCATCAGCGAAGAGATGGACCGCTCCGCGGTGATTATGCACCAGAAAGACTTTGAAGAACTCTTTAGCTCAGCCGGGCGCATTCATGAAATAGCCTTAAACTCAAAGAACAAATTGACCTCCACACAAGTGGCCGAAGAATTTAATGTGGCGGCGAAGAAAGTCGAAATCAAAACCTGGGAACAACTTTTGCCAACCCTGGCGGATATGCTGCGGGTGAGTCGCTCAGCCATGTATGTTTTTAGCTTCATCTTTTTTATCGCTGTGGGCTTCGGTGTCCTTAATACGATGCTCATGGCCACCCACGACCGCATTCGCGAATACGGTATGCTCAAGGCCCTGGGCACCAAGCCCTGGCGCATCATTATGGATGTGTGTTCTGAGGCATTTGTCTTAAGCGCATGTGCTGCCATTCTTGGAAGCCTGGCCGGTGTTTTTCTTTGTTTTCTTTTGGACACCTACGGCATTGATCTTTCATCCATGGGTGGCTCCATGCGTATGTCCGGCATTGCTTTTGACCCGGTCCTGCGCTCAGATCTAAAACCCGTGGATATTGTCTTTACGGTTATTGCCACCAGCGCCTGCTGTGTGCTGGCCTCCTTGTTTCCAGCCATCAAGGCGGCGAGACTTTCACCCATCAAAGCCATGCAGAAACACTAAATTAATGGAACGCTTTTTCACACTCATCAAATTGGCCTTACGTAATTTAGGGCGACAAAAACGACGCACTTTTATTTCTGTCAGTGCGGTTGGCTTTGGTCTGGCCATTGCGCTTTTCTTTTTGACCTTAGGCGACGGCATCTATGCAAAACTCATGGAAGATGCTGTGCGCACCAATGGCGGAAACTTTTCCTTTGAACATCCTGACTATCGCGATGCGCCAGCCATCGATCTTTTTGTCTCCGATGTGCAGACAAAGAGAAAACAAATTGCAAATCTGCCGGAAGTCGAAACCACAAAACTCCTCGTTCTCGGACAAGGCGTCATCAAAACAGCCCACGGTGCGACTGCCGTCGGTATTGCAGGCATTGAGCCCGGCATTGAAAAAACATATTCCACCGTGGCGGAAAAAATAACCCAAGGTGCCTATCTCGAAGACACCGATAAAAACGCCATCGTCATCGGGCATCTTCTGGCCAAAAGGCTTAAGGTGAAGGTGGGTAAGAAAGTTGTCCTCAGCACCAACAACCAACACGGCATGCTGGCTGAGGAACTTTTTCGCGTCAAAGGGATTTTTAAACTGGGGGCCGATGAGGCGGACGGTTATCTTGTACAAATTCCCATCGCTCAAGCCCGGGCGATCTTTGCCCTGGATCAAAACAGCGCTACCCAATTAGGTGTTCTTCTTAGAGATGCGGATGACCTTGATGAGGTGCTGCAAAAAGCCCAAAAGTTCACGACCAACACTGCCACCTTGCGCACCTGGGAGGAAACCCTGCCCGATCTCTCCAACTATATCCGTACAGATCGGGGCTCGAATCAGGTTTTTCAAGGCATTATGATTATCATCTGCCTTTTTACCATCTTCAATACGATTCTTATGTCGGCCCTCGAGCGCACCCACGAGTTTAGTGTGCAGCTCGCCTTAGGCACCCCCCTTTATATGCTCAAAATACAGCTTGTGCTTGAAGCCTTCTTTTTGGGCTTTTTCGGCGCCCTCTTCGGCTTTCTCGTTGGCGGCGGACTTGCCTGGTGGGTACAAGTGCACGGATTCGATTTAAGACTTGTCTATGAATTTGAAGGCGAGCTTGAAGTTTCAGGCTTTGTCTTCGACACCATCATGCGCGCCAAAATTTCCAAAGAAGTGGTTCTTGTTCTCTGCGGGGGTGTCTGGCTTTCAACGATTCTCATGAGTCTCGTCCCCATTCAACGCTTAAAAAACATTCCTATCGCAAAGGTTTTAAGATGACTGCAAATACAACAACCATCATTGAAACACGCGCCGCCTGTAAATTCTTTGGCGAAGGTGAAAGTCTCGTCAAAGCGGTTAATGATGTCGATCTTAGGATTGAAACCGGAGAATTTACTGCCATTGCCGGACCGTCGGGCTCCGGGAAAAGTACACTGCTTAATATTATAAGTGGTCTCGATCATGTGACCTCTGGAAAAATCTTTATGAACGGTGCAGAGGTGACCCAATACACGGATAAAGAGCTGGCCAATTTAAGACTCAAGCACATTGGCTTTGTCTTTCAAAACTTCAACCTTCTTCCCGTGCTGACCGCCTACGAAAATGCCGAATATATCCTTATGCTCAGAGGCATGCCTGAAAATGAACGACGCGATAAAGTCATGGCCGTCTTAGACAAACTGGGTATTGCTGACAAAGCGAAAAACTTCCCCTCGCAACTCTCCGGCGGTCAACAACAGCGCGTGGCCATCGCCCGTGCGATTGCAGCGAACCCCACAGTCGTTTTAGCAGACGAGCCCACCGCCAATCTCGATTCTAAAACCGCCGCCTCATTGGTAGAAATGATGGCCGAGCTCAACGAAAAAGAAGGCATTACCTTTCTCTTTTCCTCCCACGATCCCAGAATCCTTGACTGCTCCAAACGGGTTCTTGTTCTCACCGATGGCGCGATTTCCGATGACCAAAAAAATAACTAAACTTTTATTCCTATGCCTGGCTCTGCATTCAACGCCAGCCCACGCCCTGATCGGCGATGTGGATAAAAGCTTTGGGCTCGATGGCAATGTCAAAGCCTTTACTTTCACCTCCAAAAATCACGAGCACCCTATTTTTAACGCAGATAATGCTTACGACGCCCAAGGGCTCCTGCATCTGCGTTTAATTGCTGCAGGAAAACCAATAACCTATCTAAGCTATGAGATACATGGCTTAACCCATATGGCAGTCATCGACGACACGGACCTATCGACAATTTTTGCCACAAATACACCAACGCAACATTATTTGTTCTTCCAGAACAGCTGGGATTTAGTCGCTGAGGATAAGATTTCCGCGACACAGAGCCTTGAGCGAGCCAACATCAAACTGCGCCTGGAGGCTGCAGATATTATCATCGGCAAACAAGCCATCACCTTTGGTAAAACCTACTTCTGGAACCCTCTAGATGTCTTCTCACCCTTCGGCGCGATTCAATTTGACCGGGATTATAAGGCTGCCATAGATGGCTTGCGTATCGACATTCCCTTAGGAAATTTCTCAGGACTCAATATTGTTACCACCACAGATGAATTCGATGAGGCCTACGGCCTGCTGCGCTATTTTGGCAATATGGCCGATTGGGATCTCGCATTACAAACAGGCCTTATTCACAACGGTGCCCATCTGGGCGCCGGTGCATCTGGCGAAATCGGCAGCGTTGGACTGCGTCTTGAAGGCGCCTATCTCTGGCCTGATAAAAGTTCAGTCTTAAGCGAACACCTGAGTGCGGTTTTGGGCTTAGGGTATGTTATTAATGAAAAGACACAGGTTCAATTTGAACAACTTTATAATGGTGGCGCGACAAACAATCTCTTAACAAACATGGCATTATTTAGCTCCGGAGGTCTGCTGCAAGCCTCAAAACACGTGAGTGGCTTGAGCATGAGCCATCAACCGAGTGCACTTATACAAAGTTCCTTCACACTCATATGGAGCTGGAAAGAGTTTTCTGCGCTTGTTTATCCAAGCATCGTGATTTCTCTCAGCGATGAAATCGATCTTTTAACCGGCGCCATGGTGAGTGTTGGACAAAAGGCTGGTAAGGGAGGATTGTCGGATCTTGGCTCGGAATTCGGCAACTACCCCCATAGCATCTACATGGAACTCAAAGCCTATTTTTGAAAACTCTTTGATGGCATCCTCCATAAAGTCGTGGCAAACTGACCCACATGCATAAACACATGATTTTTAATCGCAAAGAACTTCATATTTTCATGGCCAGTGTCCTGATGATGTTGCTGATGGCACCACAAAATGTCTGGGCGCAAGAACAAGAACAAGAGCAAGAACAAGAGCAAGAACAAGAGCAAGAACAAGAACAAGAACAAGAACAAGAACAAGAACAAGAACAAGAACAAGAACAAGAACAAGAACAAGAGCAAGAGCAAGAGCAAGAGCAAGAGCAAGAGCAAGAACAAGAGCAAGAGCAAGAGCAAGAGCAAGAGCAAGACAAGGCTCAAATCTCACGGATTGAATTGGTTTCAGGTGATGTCCTTTTTGGCGAAGTCATCGAAGAGAATGAAATGTCTGTGAAGGTAGAGCTTCGTGGTGCGGGGACCATGATCCTGGAGCGTTCCACAATCATTTCCATCAGCAAAGGTCAAAAGGCGCGCGTTGATGAATATGGGCAAATATATCATGGCGATCCCAATAGAACCCGCTATGTCTATGGGCCCTCGGCTTTTCAGCTTAAAAAAGGTGAAGGCTATTTTTCACAAAAAGAATTGTTCTTTTCTTCGGCGGCCTACGGCATTACGGATAATATCTCGATACTGGTTGGCTCCGTGCTCCCCCTTCTCTTTGCACCCGATGGCTTTAATCTTATTACTGCAATCAAAGCCGGCGGACCCGTTTATGCGGACAAGCTCCATCTCGCCACCGGGTTTGAAACTTTTTTCTTTGGCGGCGGAGATGTGGCATTAGGCTTTGTCTTTGGCTCGGCCACCTACGGTGATCCCGAGATGCATGGCACACTAAGTTTAGGCTATCCTTTTGCTCTATCCGCAAATGATAATGAGCTCGGCCCGGCCATCGCGACCCTGAGCTTCAACAAAAGGCTCACAAAGAGCTTTGCACTGCTTACGGAAAATTGGTTTCTGAGTATTTCAAACGATAACGACAACAAAGAGCTCATGTATTTTTCCAGCCTCTGTGGACGCTTCATTGGCCAGAAATTTGCCTTTGACGTTGGATTTATATTTGTGAAGGGATCTGAAATCCCTATCCCCTGGCTGGATGTGACCTACAATTGGCTTTAAGCCTAAGGCGCCCCATCAGCACAATAGTGGGTTCGTGGTCCAGCATTTTCCTTGATACGTGTCGCCAATTCGACACTCGCCGTTTCAAGAGCGTAGCTGTATTCATCTGCGGGCAAAAAGACTGATTCAGGATTGCGCTGCTCGAGCTGCGCATCTTCCAAAGCAAGATCGCCAACCGAAATGGCATTCCCCGGCTCCCCTTCCCAATCTATGACGAGACCTTTTTTGCTCACCAACCAATCGTTATCTCCGCAAGGGTTGGGATCGGGGCAATTGCCCGGACAAAATGTCCCTGGCCGTGCTTCATAAATATTGTTTTCACTGTAAAACTGCGCATCGGCCAACGAACCCGCTCCGTATTCGTACCACTGATACTGATAATTATTCACATAATGGGCGCGCCCATATTTAAACTGCGGACCGCGCAATGTGATTCTATCGAAAAAATTATGATGCCAGGTCATGTCCATGCCTGGTGCTGGATCGCCATCGCGTGTTCGACTGTTAAGAGACACTTTCATATGGCTGTGAAAATGGGACCAGGAAACAGTAATATTACTTCCCCCACGCACATCCAAAAGCCCGTCACCACCTTTAAAAAATTCCACATGGTGAAACCAAATGTTACGGGAAGTATAACTCGAAGCATTTTCTCCCCCATTGCCCCAAATTGTCACAACATCGTCTTCCTGCGTGCATGGAGCATTGCTTGTATGGGTTAAACGAACGTCGCTGATGATAATATTTTTCGCATTGTCTATTTCAAGCGTTCCATCAATCGTGATGTTGCGGCCCCGCCCATCTAAAGTTTTATTGCTGCGGATTTCGATCGGAGAGTTCAACTCAATGGTACCTTCCTCAAATTCAAAAACGACCCAGCTCGATTCATTTGACTCCAGGGCGGCGCGCAATGAACCCGAACCTGAGTTGTGGGTATTGGTCACCCACTTAATGTTGTTGGGATCTCCACCACTCGTATTTCGAGCAAAACCCCAAAGCTCATCCAAAAGAGCTTCTGCGCTATAGGGGTAATTCTCGCATGGATCTGCTTCGACAAGACTATCAATATAGGGATCACTTGTTCCAGAAACACCGCAAACGCAGTAGTCCGAACCATGACCTGAGTCTTCACAATGAAGGGCAGAGCGATGTAGATCGGGAGAACAACTGCCGTTTTGATCCTCATAGGAACCGATGCATTCGAGTCCATTGGCGGCACAAAACGCACCGCAGCCGACACCATCCTCAAAAATGCCTTCACAAAGCCCCGGCCCCGAAGAACACAGTGACCATGAGACGTGATTGCTTATCGCTGAGCAATCTGCGCTTTCCGGCTCGTCATCATCGTTATCGTCATCATCGTTATCGTCATCATCGTTATCGTCATCATCATCCCCTACGGTGAGCACTTCATTCGCCTGAGGGGGGCATTGGCTTAGATCGGTACGATCTCCATCTTGCCCTTCGGCACATGTTTCAACCTCGCCGCGACAAGTCATCACAAAAACAAAGAGCAAAAGCCCACAGGCTAAAGGTATGCGCATCAGATCCTCCTAGTCGTTTTCCCAGCCCGCATGGGCTTCAATATTTTGAATCAGAGTATTGTCTGCGTTTTCCGCGTTGTAGGTATAATCCTGAGCAGGGTCAAAAACGCTGCCGGGATCTTTCTCATCAATCATGGCCCAATTTAAACGCCAGTCGCCTTCAGAACGAACCTTGCCATTCTGCGAATCGGAACCAACCCTATGCACAACTGCCTTTTTGTTTGAGCCCGCCTCATAGACATTATTCTCTGAAAAACACTGGCCCTTATAGGAGCAGCCCAAGCCATAATCCCCCCAGGAATCATAATAGTTGTTGAAGGCATGGACACGACCAAAACGCAAACGCGGATGACGCTGCTTCGTACCTTTGAACCAATTATGGTGTAAGGTGACACGAATATCCTCATCCATCGTGTCATTCACCGACGCCCCAATAAGCATAACCTTGTCGTGATTGGAAAATTTTGACCAGGAAACGGTAATGTCTGTCGAACCCTCTTTGATATCGACCAGGCCATCATGATAATTCGAAAACGAACAATGATGAATCCAAACATCCTGTGAGCCGTTGCGCACTCTAATGGCATCGTTGTCATCACTTGAATCGCCTTTTTTGAAAATAAGATTTGTGACGAGAATGTTCGACCGATTGGATATATTAAGACCCTTATTAAAAATTCGAATCTTCTGATCGCGGCCATCAATGGTCTTGTTCGACTTCATCTGAATATCTGAATTCAAATAAAGATCCCCACTTAAGGCAAATTGAATCCATTTCTTACCCGATGCTTCGGCACAGGCCCGCAGACTTCCAGAGCCGGCATCATTCAAGTTGGTGACCGTGCAAAGCGAGCCGCCAAGGCCGCCAGTGGTCCCTTGCCCATAGCCCACAAGCGCATCAAATAAGCTGCTGCTGTTGTAAGGGAGTTCACATGCCCCCGAAACACAAGAGGCGCCCACATCGCAAGCACCACAGGAGCCACCACAACCATCATCACCACAGCTTTTGTTCTCGCATGCGGGTGTACAATCGCCCGGGTCGACACACACACAATAGTCGGAAAAATGGCCCGTGCTGCAATTTAACTCTGGCCGACTCAAATCTGCTGCACAGACTCCGTCCATATTTTCCCAAGCCTCAGAGCAAATCATGCCTGCGGCTGCGCAAAACTCAACGCAACCGGCCCCATCCTCAAAGACGCCCACACACATACCCGGCCCAGAGGCGCAGAGTGACCATGAGTCATGCTCGCTTATCGCCGAGCAGTCTGCGCTTTCCGGCTCGTCATCATCATCACCGTCATCATCATCATCATCGTCCCCTACGGTGAGCACTTCATTCACCTGAGGCTCACATTGACTTAACGCTTCAGCCCCCCCCGCATCCACGCAGGGGTCGAGTTCACCACGGCACGTCGTCACAAAAATAAAAAGTAAAAACAAAAAAACACTGCCTAAAGGTATACGCATCATCTGCTCCTAATCATTATTCCCAACCGGCCCGGGCTTTGATTTTATTGATAAGATTGTTGCCGGCATTTTCCGCATTGTAGTGATAGTATTGGGAGGGCTTAAAAACACTGCTGCTGTTTTTTTCGTTGAAGACAGCACCGTTGCGAAACTCGTCGCCTTTCGAGCTTACCTTTGCATCTTTGGTGTCTGAGCCGACCTTATAGACCGCAGCCTTCTTATTTGAGCCCGCATCATAGACGTTGTTTTCTGAAAAACATTGACCCTTATAGGAACAACCCAGACCATAATCGCCCCAGGAATCATAATAGTTGTTAAAGGCGTGGACTTTGCCATAACGCAGACGGGGATGGCGCTGCTTTGTCTCCTTAAACCAATTATGGTGCAAAGTGACACGGATATGTTTATCCATCGTGTCATTTACCGAGGCTCCTATAAGCATGACCTTGTCGTGTTTATAAAATTTTGACCAGGATACGGTGATATCCGTCGAACCTTCCTTAATATCCACCAGCCCATCATTATAATCCGAAAAGGAGCAATGATGGACCCAAACATCCTGTGAACCGTTACGAATTCTGATGGCGTCGTTGTCATGGCTTGAATCGCCTTTCTTAAAAATAAGATTTGTCACGATAATGTTCGACTGATTGGAGATATTAAGACCCTTATTATAGATTTGAATCTTCCGGTTGCGCCCATCGATGGTCTTGTTTGATTTGACCTGAATGTCAGACTTCAAATAAATATTGCCGCTCACCGCAAATTGAATCCACTTCTTACCCGAGGATTCAGCACACGCCCGCAAACTCCCCGAACCTGAATTTTTCAAATTGGTTACCTTACACAGAGAGCCACCAAGGCCACCGGTGGTGCCCTGCCCATAACCCACAAGTTCATCCAGGAGGCTGCTGTCCTGATAAAGGGATTGGCACTTTCCTGAAACACAAGAGCCGCCGGAGTCACAAGTACCACAGGAACCGCCACAGCCATCATCACCGCAGCTCCTCCCATCACAGGATGGCACACACTCTTGCGCATCGACACAAACGCAGTAGTCGGAAAAATGCCCTGTTCCCCCACTGCAACTTAAGCGCGGTTTATTCAAATTAGGAGCACATGAACCATCGAGATTTTCCCAAACCTCGGCACAGACCATGCCAATAGAGGCACAAAACTCACCGCAGCCAGCAGAATCATAAAAGACGCCAGAGCAGCTGTTTTCACTTTCGTCACATAAATCCCAATTCGAATTCTTTTCAATCTTTGAACATTGGGATTCTTCTGACGCGCTCTCACAAGACTCCCCATCACCCCCACAGACGCCATTGCAATCTAAGACGTTGCCATCGCAATCACATTCACCTTCTGGAATATCGTGACAACCGCATTCATAAATTTCTCCTGATCCGCCACACACACCACATTCGTCGATATATGCAGAACCATCACAGACACCGAAGCAATCTTCAACCGCATCGCCGCCGCAATCATCATTACAATCAAAGACTGTCAAACCATTACAAATACCGGCGCAATCTCGCACCGCATCGCCGCCGCAATCGCCAGCGCAGTCAACAACTGTCAAACCATTACAAATACCGGCGCAATCTCGCACCGCATCGCCGCCACAATCCCCAGCGCAGTCAACAACTGTCAAACCGTTACAAACACCTGCGCAGTCTTCCATAGCATTGCCGCCACAATCCCCAGCACAATCGACAACCGCATTGCCACCGCAAATGCCGAAACAATCTTCCACAGCGTTACCGCCACAGACACCGAAACAATCATTCACGGCGTTACCGCCACAGACGCCGAAACAATCTTCCACAGCGTTGCCACCGCAGACACCGAAACAATCTTCCACAGCGTTACCACCGCAGACACCGAAACAATCTTCCACAGCGTTGCCGCCACAGACGCCATGGCAATCTTCCACAGCGTTGCCGCCACAGACGCCATGGCAATCTTCCACAGCGTTACCACCGCAGACACCGAAACAATCTTCGGCAGCATTACCGCCACAAATGCCGAAACAATCATTCACGGCATTACCACCACAAATGCCGAAACAATCATTCACGGCATTACCACCGCAGACACCGAAACAATCTTCCACGGCGTTACCACCGCAGACACCGAAACAATCTTCCACAGCGTTACCACCGCAGACACCGAAACAATCATTCACGGCGTTACCACCACAATCCCCAGCGCAGTCTACAACCGTCAAGCCATTACAAATACCGGCGCAGTCTTCCACGGCATTACCACCGCAGACACCGAAACAATCTTCCACAGCATTACCACTGCAGACACCGAAACAATCTTCCACAGCGTTACCACCGCAATCGCCGGCGCAGTCAACAACCGCATTGCCGCCACAGACGCCATGACAATCTTGCACATCACCAGCACAGATTTCTTCCTCAATGCTTTCGTCGTTGTCGTCGCTATCGTCGTTGTCGTTATTCAGCTCTCTTAGATTTACAGGGCCATCTTCTGCATTTGTGTCCGGTGCATTTCCCCCTTTTACTTCTAAATCCAGGTGCTCATCTGTCTCTTCTCGGCGTTCTGCATCATCCTCGTCGCCGATGTTCACCAACACATCATTCCCCGTATCCACATCATCTTGCTCCTCTACAGGGGCCCCATTCTCTGAATCTGTATCGCCGGGCACTGCTTCATGCGCATCATCGCCGTTTTCACTTTGCGTCACGAGAGGAATGCCCTCACCAAAACCGCCAGGCGAACGCCCATCGCAAGCCAAAGAAGACCCCAGCACAAAAAAGAGCATGGCCATCATTGCAAAGCCAGAGCGCAACTTATCTAGCCGATAGAGCACTCCTTCGAATGCGCGTGTTCTTATGTCTAAGTCTTTCATCAGAGTCTCCTGAGTGCTTGTGTTACTATTGACTAGAGCAAAGGCTGTGCCAGCCATCTGGCCTGCAACAAAAACCTTAAGTCATTGTTCTTTTAGGTTATTCTTTTGTGCCTTGGCGGCATGAGGTTCTCTTTTAAGGCGCAGCTTGTGCCTTTGGCGCAAGTTGTGACAGCCCTGTTCAAGGCGGTCATTTCGACCTTTGGGAACCTCGTTTTGCTTTAAAAGGTTTTAGAAGATGAGTTTGGCGAGCTC
The DNA here is from genome assembly GCA_030749035.1 of Myxococcota bacterium. Classification (GTDB taxonomy): domain Bacteria; phylum Myxococcota; class XYA12-FULL-58-9; order XYA12-FULL-58-9; family JASMKV01; genus JASMKV01. Next base: position 29,076 of record JASMKV010000524.1, read on the forward strand.
AAATTGAGCCCATGTGTGGCGACACCTTTAATTTAAAAGGGGAAGCAGGATGGATGATATTATTTTTGGGAGCGTATCACTCTCGGAAAAGGGCTTAGTTTCATCCACTTCAGGGGTCCCCTTAACATGAACCTGACAGCCTTTAATCCAAATTATAATAAAAAGATTGTGGCTTTTCTGCATATCAATATACATTGTAAATTCTCCCGGTTCATTAACCAGCACTTCTGTGCTGCCGATTGTGGAGGGGGCAATTTCCCCACGATTCGGAATCAATTTATAAAGAATTTCACCCTCCCTTTGCTGCGATGGAAATTTAAAAAGGATTTTGCGCGCGTGACCCTCGTGCGGTTCAAGATCAACGTAGAAGCCTTCACCTTTGGCCCAATAAAGATTATCACATGACCCCGCTTGGTATTCGTAGTCGTTGTAGATTTCCTTTGGCCCTTGCACTGGCCTTTTCTTCTTGAGCATCTCCGTCTCATGCTGCAGCGCGGAATAGAATTCTAATTGACTCTCATCCTCACTTCCGCAGGCGCTAAGCATCAGGGCTAAAACCAGCATCAAAATATTCTTCTTCATGGGGCTATCTCCTTAAAAAATATTGTCTGCTCTTGGTAAGAGCAAGGCGCGTGCCAGCCCCGACGCCCTCAGGACAACCTCCTCAAGCTCCTGATATTAAAGCAGTTTCCACCTTAAGGCCGTTCGTCACGAGGCGCCACGGACCACCTCTAAGAGGCGCACTTTGTGCCAAAGGCACAAAGTGTGACAGCCGTATTTAGTCGGTAATCT
>JASMKV010000525.1 GCA_030749035.1 Myxococcota bacterium
TATTGGCATCGCTTCCTGCAGGAACGCGATAGGTGTGTGGATTGGCGTCACAGGCAAGGTTGCCTGCGGTGAGCATGAGTACCAAGAGTATGCTTTTGTGGGGCCAGGAACGCATGGTTTAAAGTAGAGCAAGTTGTGGGCCAAGATCGCACGCGCCAATAGCTTTTAAGCCCCTGTAATCAAATATGATTTTTTTGATATTTTTCTGTCCACGATGGTCGGGGTGGGGCTTTTGGTCTTTGGTGGGGTGGGAACCCCAGGTCTTGCCTAAAACCGTGTGCACTTTGGGATTAGAGGCGCAGGATGCCGACTCAACTTGTGCCGATTGGGCGCAAAGCACTTGTGCCGACAGGCTGGGCTCCATTCCCAGATGCTTTCTGAGAACTGACCCGACCCATTTGAAAACAAAGCGGTTTTGACTTTTTTCTCTGGCCAAAATCCAGACTGGCACGGCGGTTGCTCAAGCAGACCTCCGGATGGTTTCAGACACAACTTTTTAAAGAGTGAGGTTTACATGGGTGGTCAGTCTCTTCGCACAAAGTCTTTCGCGCGTTTTCGCTTAGGCACACAAGTCGATGCTTCACCCTTTGTGTCGCGCCGCGAGCGACTCTGGCAATCCTTTTCTTTTTTGCTGGGCATTTTCGCGCTGATTTTATTTGCTTTGACCCTTAGCGGTTGTGACGGTGATGATTGTCCTGCGGGACAGATTTGCAATTCCTCTTCGAGCTCATCGTCTTCAGGTTCTTCCTCGGGTGGCTCGTCGAGTGGTGGTTCTTCCTCTGGCGGTCCAATACTCAGATCGGTCTGTGACAAGGATGTTCTATGTTCTGACGGAAACATCTGCTGTTCCATTGCCGACGGTGTGGGGGAAGGTCGCTGTTTCTCCGCGGGACACTGCCTGCCAAAGGACCAGATTGGCCCTTGTGGTGATGGGCAAGTCCAGGGCCAGGAAGTTTGCGACGATGGCGATGCCAACAGCGATGTGCAGCCCAATGCCTGTCGAAGCAATTGTCAGCCGGCCTTTTGTGGCGATGGGGTTTTGGATGCGGGCGAAGAATGTGATGGCAGTGCTGGGGTTTTAAGCAACGGTATTTGTAACAGTGATTGTCAGATTATCTGCGATACGGGCCATGGCGGCGGGGCGTGCACGGTCTGTGCGGAGGGTTGGCAGGACAACGATGGCGATGGGGTGTGCGCAGAAGGCTGCGCTTTAAAGGCCGATACGCTGGGCTGTGTTTATGGTGCCTGCTCAGACGCTGATGGAACGGCTCAGTGCGCCTGTGATGGCGGCCATATTGGCGCAACCTGTGCTCTTTGCCCGGAAGGTCAGCAGGATGATTTAGGCTTAGGCCTGTGCCAGCCGAGCTGCGCCACGGCACAACTTGATTGTGGGGAGCATGGTGCTTGCGCATTGGATGTAGAAAGTGGTGCGCCGGGTTGTTCGTGCGACGAAAACTATCAGGGCGCAAATTGCGGCGACTGTATTGCAGGTTTTCAACAGGAGTTGGCTGATGGGGTATGTCGGCCGGCCTGTACTGACACAACGTGTTCACAGCATGGAAATTGCGAATTAAGTACAACCACCGGGCTTCCCGTGTGCGCTTGTGCGCAGGGCTATGGGGGCGAGGATTGCAGCCTTTGTGCGCCAGGATACGCCGATGCGAATGGGGATGGTATTTGCCGAGCCGATTGTGCAAGCGTGGGCATGACCTGTGGCGGTCTTGGTCAGTGCGCCATGTCCGAGGACGATGGATTGCCCTATTGTATTTGTGATAGCGGCCATCAGGATACGAATCGGGACGGTATTTGCCATGCGGATTGCGATAATCTCGGCTACAGCTGTGGTCACGGTATCTGTGAGGTTGATGCGATCGATGGTTTAGCCGGTTGCGTATGCGATACCGGTTATACGGGCGCATCTTGTGCGCAATGCGATGTCGGTTATCAGGACAAGGATGGCGATGGGGTGTGCAAGCCCGCCTGCGGCTCTGAGGCGGTCGATTGCGGCCCATCTGGATTCCATATGGTGTGCGATGACAGCACCGGCAGCGCCGAGTGTGTTTGCGCTTTAGATTATACCGACAGAGATCAAGACTTAGAAAGCAACGGCTGTGAAGCTCGGTTTTGGAACACCACATCAGACCCTATCCTTGAACGGGGCGATGTGTTTCCTGAGGATGTGGCGTATTTTAACGATGGTTCGGCAATTGTCATAGGGGCCTTTAAAACCCGCATGGCGGTAACGATTGATGGCCAAAGCGTTATGTTGAGCGCCAATGACACGGCAACAAATGGCAATCACGATGGCTTTGTTTTGCGTTTAGACGACACGGGTGCGCCTCTTTGGATAAGACAAGTTTCCAGCGAAGGCCACGACAGGGTGCGTGGTATGGCGCTTTTGAACGATGGTTCTGTTTTGGTGACAGGAGGATTCTGTGAGGGCTGCGACACCGCGTTGACCACCATCCATCCAAGTGGTGACGCGGCTCTTACAAGTGCCGGTGGGGAAGATGGGTTTGTGATCAAGTACGATGCTCAAGGTGAGGTCGTTTGGTCACGCGCTTATGGTAGCGATGGTGAGGACCGTGGTCGCTCGCTGGCGGTGTTCAAAGATGAAAGTGGTTTTGCTTTTGCCGGGGATTTTGAGCAGAGCTTGCGTGTGGGGGAAGAGACCGTGCTCGCTGCACAAGAGTATGCCTCGACGTTTTTTGGTCGTTTTACAAACCTTGGTGAGGCGGTTTGGCTTAAAGCCATTGTCGCCGAAGATGGACCGGTTGAAACCAAAGCCATTGCGGCCGATTCGTTTTTTGATGTGTACATCAGTGGTCGCTTTAAGGGCAGTGCAACCTTCGCGCCCGAAAAAACCTTAGAGGCGCAAGGCCAAGGTTATGATGTGTTTTTGGCCAAATACAATCATTCAAAAGGTCTGCATCGTTGGCGTATTCGCGCCGGCGGCGATGGACACGAAGCCTTGATGGATATGGCGATGGTTAACGACAGTGGCATGGAAGATGGGACCACCTATCTGGCCGGTTATACGACCAGGACGCATAGTTCCGGGACAACCTTTGCGCACTCGAATGCATCTTGTTCTGCGGTGCAAACCCTGTGGCCACAAGAGGTGGGCAAAGATGCGCTTATCATGAAGGTCTCGCGCATGGGCTGCATCACCTGGGTCGATTCGCCCAAAGCTTTGGATGATGCGGGTGTGGGTGACGAAGTGGTCTACGGAATTACCTTTATGGATGTTCCAGGGCAGGCTCGGCGCGTCGTTTACGCTTTGCGCGACGAAGGCTATGCGGTGATTGGCGAAAGCTCGAATCAAGGTGAATACCTGGGAGCGCAGTACGCTTTTGGCAGCGCCACCCCCAGAGGCTTGGTGGTACGTGGCGAGGCCGTTTTGACGGTGGTTGAAAGTCAAAGTTCACTGGTGGATTTTGGCAACGCGGGCTCTTTCCAAATTTGCGATCCGAACCTCTTTAACTGTGACGCTCAATCCCTGCCGCAGGGCAAGACCGGCAACACCTCCATGCTTTTATGGCGCAGTGTCGGTTGTATGGGTGAAGGCTGTCAGAACAATCACAACTAAGGGAGATAAATATGTGGCGAAGAATTTTACGATGTGGTGACTTCAAATGCGTCGTGCTTTTGGGCCTGTTCTTGGGGCTTGTGGTCTCTTGTCAGGAAGAGGTTACGCCTGGACAAGGCAAAGGCTTTAGGCAGGCATGCAACGTCAGTGCGCAGTGCACATCGGGAACCTGTTGTCTTGGGGTTTGCTCAGACCGTTGTGCCTGTGGCAATGGTCGCTTGGATCCGCGGGAAGTGTGTGAGTTCGACAGCAACATTGAAAATGGCGGCTGCTGGGAATGTGAGCGCATCGTCTGTGATGAGGGCTTTGAGTTATTGAATGCGCAAACATGCACCGCCATCGAAGAACCGCAAAGCAGCAGCAGTAGCAGCAGCAGTAGCAGCAGTAGCAGTAGCGGCGGCAGTGGCGACAGCTGCAACCTCGATGGGGTTTGTTCTGCCGCAGAAGGCGAAAACACCATCACCTGTCCGGCCGATTGCGAAACGTCGTCGTCGAGCAGCTCCTCTTCAAGCAGCAGTGGCGGTACAACACCTGGTTGTTCCGACCCTTTCAAAACCCTTTCAGACACCGGTGAATGCGTATGTATTGCCGGCCACAGTGGTTTTAACTGCGACCTGTGCGCTGAGGGCTATCAGGACAACGATGCTGATGGGCTCTGTCGTAAAACCTGTGCCAGTGCAGGTGTTTTGTGTGGTGCGAATGCCGGTTGTGCTGATGCCTTGGGGCAGGCGCAATGTGTTTGCGAACTCCCCTGGGCCGATGGCGATCAAAACATGGCGAATGGCTGTGAAGCGCTGACCTGGCTTAATACGGCAACAGCGACGAGTGCCATCTATGGTGATATTGAGGCCCTTGATGTGGCCACCTTTATGGATGGGTCGAGCATCGTGGTGGGTTCGTTTTCGACCAGGATAGAGACGCAGGTTGCTGGCGAAGCGCGACTCTATCAAGCGCCAGGACAGCACAATCGAGATGGGTTTGTTGCTGGGATTGATGCGCACGGGAATTTAAGCTGGCTGCGACAAATCTCCAGCATCGGACACGATAAGGCGGCGGCGGTACGCATGTCTTCGCCAACCCGGGCCCTGGTGGTCGGCACATTTTGCGAAGGGTGCGTTGCTGGCGATAGCTTGGATAAACCAGCCCTTGCCGATGCTTCTTTTGCCACGCAAGGTGGCTCGGATATTTTTGTCTTCGAAGTTGATGTCTATGGTAATGTACATGACTTGAAGACCCTGGGATCCATGGGCAACGACCTGGGCATGGGTGTAACGCCTTTGGCGGATGCAGGCATGGCCATCTCTGGCGTACTTGGCGGCGAGATCTCTATCGACGACCAGTTCTTTTCTATCGGTGACCCTCTCTCGTCGGCGTTTGTGGCGCGCTTTGCAGCCGATAGGACTTTGAAATGGTTACGCACAGTGCACGCTGACCAAGCCCAAGGGGTGGAGGCGTTGCTGCTGAGTGCGGATATGAGTATGGATATTTATCTTGGCGGAAATTTTTTTGGTGAGTTGGATTTGGGTGACCATCATGTCTTAAGCGCGCAAGGCAACAAGGCTGATGGTTTCATCGGTAAATTACGGGCCAACGATGGCAAAACCATGTGGGGCATTCGTGTCGGTACAGAAAATACCGACAGCCTAACCGATATCATCACCATCGCCGATGGCTCGATGGATGAGGGAATCTCTTTTGTCTCTGGTTTTAGCAAAAGTGGTACAACACCGTTGAGCATCAGCCAAACAAGCACCAACTGCTTAAGCGTCGAGCCGCGCAGCCACGAATTTCCTGGCGAAGATGGTCTCTTGCTTAAAGTGACCCGTTATGGTTGTGCTGAATTTTTTAGCGCACCTTTTAATGATGAGAGCAGTGGCAACCAACGGGCGCAGGGCGTCACTTTGTTGCAGGAATCCGATGGAAGCCGGCGTGTGTTGCTCTCCTTTGCGGATGACGATTATCCGGCTCTGGCGGAATATTCTTTTGTCGGAGAATATTATGGCACGCAGCAGGCGGCCGGTTTTGCGACGCCGCAGGCGTTGGCGAATGTGGGCGATGTTTTCATCAACGTTGGACGAACTTCGGCTCAGCATGTGGATTTTGGTGACGCTGGCGTTTATGCCAGCAATACGGAAGACTCGGTCCTGTGGATCTGGCGTTCGCTGGCCTGCTTGGGCTTTGGTTGCGCTGACGAATAGGTGCCGATCATCGATATCGATTCACCAGCTTGGTGAAGAAAAAGCCCGCTTCGATGCGGGCTTTTTTTTTGCGTTTCATGGGCTACACCGGCGCCCCATTATCGGGTTACTTTTTTTTACCATATCGGCACAAGTTGTGCCGTTTGGGCGCAGCGTCAGTTGTGCCGTTTTTTTTAAAAGACACCAAGGAAACAAATAAAGCTGTTGAGAAACAGTGACTTAGTGTTCTGGCGATCATGGCACGTTGGTTGCTCATAGGAAGAACAACACAACTTATCAGGGGAAAATTTTTATGTATCTTTTAAAAGCTTCAAGCTTACCCATTATCCATGTTTGTTTTCTGATTGTTTTCGTGATGACCGTGAGTGCTTGTTCAACACCACCAAGACCACCTCAAAAATTAACAAGTGACGCATGCAATCCAAGTTGCATCAGCGGCTTCGTTTGTTGCGATGGTGAATGCACCGCCGGTTCGTCCTGCGGGGTGCCGAGCAATATTGGCGAAGGCGAAGGTGAAGGCGAAGGTGAGGGCGAAGGTGAGGGCGAAGGTGAGGGCGAAGGTGAAGGCGAAGGTGAAGGCGAAGGCGAGGGTGAAGGCGAACCTGTCACGGCCAACCCTGAGACTTGCGGCGATGGCATTCTCAATCCTGGTGAGCAATGTGATACGGCCCAGTATTTAAGCAATACCCTGCCCGATGCTTGTCGACTCGATTGTACGATGCCGATCTGTGGCGATAACGTCAAAGATTCGAATGAAACCTGTGATGGCGATGTGGATTTAGCGCACGGTACTTGTGTCGATTGTGACATTGTCTGCACGCAAGGTTGGGCCCACAGCGAGGCAGGCAATGATTGCGCAATTTGCGCGCCCGGTTATCGTCTGCAGGGCGAAGCATGTGTTTCCGGCTGTGCGGATTTAGGTCTGGAGTGTGGTGAACACGGCAGCTGCGGCGAAAATGACGAAGGGTTTTATTGTGCCTGCGATGCGGGTTATGCCGGTGAGACCTGTGGTGATTGTGCCAATGGTTATCAGGACAAGGATGAGAACGGTACGTGTCTGACCGATTGTGACCACAGCGAACTTGTCTGTCAAAATGGTGTTTGCAACGACAACGGCGGTACAGCTTTTTGTGAATGTGCGATGGGTTATGCGGGAAGCGATTGCTCAAGCTGCGCCGAAGGTTTTCAGGACAACAACGGCGATGGCACCTGCGGCGCAAGTTGCGCCAACGCCGCATTAAATTGTGGTAGCGGCACTTGTGATGACAGCACTGGGGCAGTCTTTTGTCTCTGCAACGAAGGTTATCGTGGTGAGCGCTGTGATATGTGCGCTGACGGCTTCCAAGATGTGGACGAAGATGGGGTGTGTCAGCCAACCTGTGCAACATCGGGTCTTGATTGCGGCAACGGCACTTGCTCCCATGAGAGCGGAGTTGCTTCCTGTCAATGCGAAGAACGCTGGGGCGGGTTTGATTGCAACGCTTGCGCCGCGGGTTTCAAAGCAGAGCGCAATGAGGATGGTGATATTGTCGCTTGTGATTTAGATTGCGAAGCTTGGGGCGTGGCTTGCACCAACGGCACTTGCGCTTTAGACGAAGACAACGAGGCATTCTGTACCTGCGATGAAGGTTATCGTGGTGCGAATACCGGTTGTGTCGAGTGTGACACCGGTTATCAGGATAAAGACAACAATGGTACCTGCGCAGAAAACTGCATCAAAAGCGGCCGGGCGCAAAGTTGTTCCGATGGCAATCATGGCTTTTGCTCTGACAGCTCCGGTGAAGCCCGCTGCGTGTGCGCCGCCGGCTATCAGGATAACGATGACGATGGGGTGTGTTCCGCCAATTGCACCACCGCCGCCATTGCCACCGGCTTTGGTTGTGGTGAGCATGGCTCCTGCTCGGCGAGCACCGGCTCGTTGACTTGTGTTTGCGATGACACCTATGGCGGAGAAAAATGCAACACCTGTGCCGATGGTTATCAGGACAACGATGGCGACGGGGAATGCAAGCCCAGCTGCTATAGTGCGCAGATAAGCTGCGGCGAGCATCAGGGCTGCGATGACAGCTCTGGCGAGGCAGAGTGTGTTTGCGCGCTGCCTTGGATGGATGCGGATGGGGATTTGCAAAGCAACGGTTGCGAGACCACCTATCTGGCCAACAAGCTTTTTGATGGCAACGTGACGTTTAAGGATACGATTCTCAATTCCGATGGCACTTCGATTAACTACGGGTCTTTTACCGGAACATTTGAACTTCCCTTAAAAGGCGAGGATGTGCCGGTAGTGCTCAATGGTTGGGGACAGGATGCATTCATCTTCCAACAGGATGCACGCGCCGAAGTCGAGTGGGTTCTGCATTTCAGCAGTGGTAATAATGACAATGTGTACGCGGTTGAAAAGTTGCAGGATGGCTCGTTGATGGTTGCCGGTGAAAACGGCAGCAGTGCAACCATTGTCAAAGACGATGAGGTGTTGCACCGTTTTACCAGCCTGGGCGGTCAGGATGCCTTCGTGGCGCGAATCTCTTCGCGCGGGGAAGTGCTTTGGGCCCGCAACTTTGGTGGACCCGGGATGAACGCCGCCACCGGTGTGGGGGTTTTCTCTGACGGTTCTTTTGTGGTCGGCGGCAACTCTGAAGGTGACTTCTATTTTGCCGGTCAGACCTTAGGCGGTGAGCGCTGCGGATTTTTGGCTATTTTTGATACGTTCTCGCCCCAAAGCGGTGTGCCCAATCAGGTCCGGGCTGAAACTTCCTGTGTAAAAAGAAAGCAGTCGCGCAACATTTCCTTCACCTATTATACCGGCAACACCAGTTACGATTACCGTTGGTACTTCTGGCCAGTTGTCAGGGGGCAGGTCACGGAGACGGCCGCTTTACGTGGTGGCTGGGTCGATTTTAAAGCCTTAAAGGTCGATAAGCACGATCAGATCCACCTTACAGGTGATTACCGATTGGCAGACTATTCCCCCTGGATAGGCGAAGCACAGCCGCCGACCATGAGCTTTGGGGGGCTGAACGTGCCGGGTCAATGGGCTTCGCATTCAACGGGTACACATGCGAGCGACTACAGGGCTTATAGCAGTTGGTACCACCACCGCTATTATTATTACGATGTGGGTGTTAAGACAATGCAATGGTATACCACCACCAACCGTGGTTTCTGGGCAAAACTCAATCAGGCCGGCCAGACCCAAAACATGATGGGGTTTGACTACAGCTCTGCCGATGGTGAGGTCTACGATATGCATCTGGTCGACGATGGCAGCAGCGATGATGGGCATGTTTATCTTTTGGCAACCAACAGCGGGAATGTGGTGAATCTGCACAATGCCAGCGGTTCGACCACCGGTGCAGGTGGCTATGGTTTGATTAAGATTGACGGCAATACGGGTACGGCGCTTTGGGGTTTGAATCCACAAGCCCAAGGTGTTCAAACACCGGAAAGAGTCGTGACTTTCGCCAAAACGGGTCAGCCGCGGCGGGTTGTGGTCGGCGGACAAAAAAATGGTAGTGGTGCTGGTGTTGTTCTCGCCGAATACGACGCGGATAGGGTCTACCATACACGTGTAGACAACAGTGGTTATGCAACATTACACTCTTTGGCGAACCACGATGGCTTTTTAGTGGCGACTGGCCGCGCCGATGCCAACGCAACGGTGAATTTTGTCGAAGCAGGTAAATTACAATCGGACAATCCCTTCACCTGGCAGTGGCGCCTTTCGGCCTGTGATGGGGCCTGTGACCCTATCGATTTACCACTGATTAAGCGCAGCGTAGGGGCAGTACTCATGGACAATCAGCCCAATAAGACTTTTCTCTACTGGGTCGACAGTGAAACCCAGAGCATCATGCGCACCTATCTGGCGGGTAAGGACTCGACGCCGCGTTACGATGAGGCGGAAGTTTTGGTTTCGCACGGCTTTTTGCCCGGCGCCCATCCGGATAAAGGTGATCTTGGCGAGATTATGTTTGAACGGGCGCCCACCGACGCCTCCACCCAGCGTCAGGCCATTTACTACACGCTTAAAGGCAAAGCGGCCGGCAGCTATACGGGCGATGATATTTACCGGGTGATGTTGACGACGGGGCAGGTGGATAAGCTCACCGCCTTTACCGACAGCATCTCTGAGCCGGTGGAATTTGTCGGCGATATCGAAGTGCGCCGCGGCATGGATTACTGCGCGCAACAGGTGCCCGCACCTGTCGACAATATGATTTATGCGGCGATTAAGCACAGTGGACCAGGACACCAGGACGGCTCGATTATCCGTATCCGTTCGGGCTATCCTGAAACACCGCATCAAAATGATTGGCAAAACGGTGAGGTGCGCGCAGCAGTTTCCAATGTGAAGGTCTTTAGCCGCCCGGTAGGTTCCGCCTACGGTTCGGCGGTCTTTTTCATGAGTGGCAACGAGGGGGCACAGCAGTTGATGGCTTACGATGTGTGTACGGGCAAGCTTTTGCAAACCGTATCGACACCAACCATGACCGATGCCTCTTTACTCTCTGCCGAAGAAGAGATGGGCTTTCAGGAACGTCGTTGCATTAACGGACCCAGCAAGGGCAGCATCTGTCAGGATAATGCCGGTTGTCCAAACACGGACCAAAGCTGTGGTGTCTTTGGTTGCTCCTGTGTGGAAACAAGATTCTTTTGGCAAGACAAAGACGAGGATTGTGCGGTCACAAACAATCCGGGAACCGCCGATTGCGCGCATATTCAGGGTCTGGTGATGAATGTGGGCGAGGAGGTTTTGCCTACAACCATTCGCACCCACTACTCCAGCGAGCAGGCGGTACAGATGCAGCTCTATCGCCAGCGTCTCTATTTCCTGACCCCTGAAGGACTCTATCGCTCGGAGATGAGTGATGGTGTGTCGTTGTTAGAGGCAGAAGCCATCCACAAGGTCGCCGAGACCGGCGGCGGTATCGAGGCTGGCGTTTGGGCCAAGGATTTTGCTTTGGGCCGCGTACCACACGTCGAGATGCCTGACCGGGTCATCTGGAATCTGGATACGCCGGGCCAAAAGGGTGGCGGCTATCTCTACTATATGGGCTTCTGATGATTTTCGTAACCTCCCCCGGCTCAAGGGGGGAGGCACAGGCTTCACACATGTTTTTGGAATCAACCTGTATTGGGCATGCAGGTTATTTATAGGTGAGAAGCAGGGATACATGATGTGTGATTTCCTTGGTGCGTATCGCTGCTTCTTTTCCTTTCTTAAAGACATCTTGGCAGGGCACAAAGAGCCTTGCGTGAAGGGGGTTTTATGTGCCGAT
>JASMKV010000526.1 GCA_030749035.1 Myxococcota bacterium
ATCGGTTATCGGTCGTCGGCCATCGGTTATCGGTCATCGGTTATCGGTTATCGACTCACCTCCTGCGCACCAAGCCTTATTTGTCGCAGAAAGCAGCGCATCTGCTGTTTTTTTATCATCATACCGGGAATGGGCAAAAAAAGCCCCGCATTAAAACGGGGCTTCATATTCTGTTTTTGTGTTTGCCGAAGCGATTAAGAGTTAAAGCCTTTTAGGGGGGCGCGAACCCGCATATTGCTGGAGCCGGGCTGTACCATATTCATCACTTTTTTCGAATAGCCTGTTGTATCAAAAGAATTCAAACCGTTTGCGTATAATCCGGCACGGCTTTTTTTCGTGGATGACTTACTCTTCATTCCAGACTTCTTTGCGGGCGCAGGTGCTTGAGCTTGAAAAAAATGTGCCACAAGTTTCTTAAACATACTGGTTTACTCCTCATAAAAACCAAGCGTCGTATTTCGCCCTGAAATCAAAATCCCAGCCATACTTCTCGTCACATGAACTAAGAGCAATTCTCGTGCCGTAAAAACCAAAGATTTTTTTTGTTTAATAACAATGCCTTGGCTCCAAGATGTGCTCTGCATGAGGGCACGAAAAGCGGGGGAAAGGTGCTCAAAGCGGGGCAATCGTTGTTCATGCAATAGGGACACAGAAGCACAAGTCCTTTTGGCAACTCAGCGTTTTTGTGGTGACTGTACTTGTGTGTGCTTGGGGGTTGCTCAGCGCGATGCGGTAGTTGTCTTGGTCGACATGGTCCGTCAGGTTTGTCGTTAGAGCATGTCGCGAAAGAAAGAAAAAAGACGTTGCTTTAGGTTTGTGAAAAGCCCCTCTTCTTCCAGATCGCTTGTGCTGACTTCCCGGCATTTGTCCAGGCCCTGGGCAAAATGCTCTTCCAACTCCTGGGCACAGGCCAGACTCCTGGTCGCAATGACCGATTCGCTGTCGTATACTTGTGAGCGACCGTTTAAGTTCATTGAGCCAATCAGGGCGTATTGTCCATCGAAGGTGGCGGTCTTTGAATGCAGGGTCGGGCCTTGCCACTCATAAATTTTTACGCCCGCTGCAAGCAAGTCATCGTAATAGTAGCGGCCGGCGTTCGATACCGCCTTATGATTTGTAGAGGATATACCATTGGTCATGATCTGCACATCCACCCCACGGCGTGCCGCATCGATAAGCGCTTCGCGCAACTTTTCGGGCGGGACAAAATAGGCGTTTTCAATGCGAATCGATGTGCGTGCCGCATTGATGGCCTCTAAATAAAGATTTGCGGTATTGTCGTCCTTGTCCTCTTCGGGACGATGCTGGACAAAACGCACGTTGATGTTTTCGGCATAGGTTGCCGTTGGTGGATAAAGGTGCTCTCTTTGATCAGGTGTAAATTTGCCATCCACGTCGCACCAGTTCTGGACAAAAGCTTTTTGGACTTCACGCGCACTCGGGCCTTCCACCAGAATATCGGTGTCGCGCCAGGCCGCTTTGCGTCCACTTCGAGTTCCTGAGCGTTTCATGCTTTTTCCCATAAAGTACTCATCGGCAATGTTAGAGCCACCGACAATGGCCTTTTGTCCATCGACCACCATTGTCTTTTCATGCCAGCGATCACCAAAATCCCAAAGCCAAAATCTGCTGCGCCGGCGCACCTCGACCCCATTATCACGCAAATAACGAAAGAGCTTCGAATTCGTTTTCGGTGAGCCGAGGCCGTCATAAATGAGTTTAACACTGACGCCTTGCTGCGCTTTTTCGGCCAGGCGCTGTGCAAAATCCCATCCGGTTTTATCACTCTTGATGATAAAGGTTTGAATGTGAATGCTGTGTTTGGCTTCATCGATAAGCTTATGGCGGGCGGCGAAGATCTCCTGGCCATTGCGCAGTAAGTCTATTTTATTGCCCGGTAAAGATTTGGAATGGGTTAATTGATCCAGCTTCGCTTCAAAAGCAGGGCTGCCCAAAGCGGGAGCAAGTGCTTGCCCTTGGCTCCCCGGCTGAACGTTACGTTCTGGACTTAGAGAAGCGCTTCTCTTCAGCGTATGGCCGTCGGCAGATATTGTCTCCCTGGTGCCGAGCAAGTCTGGGCCAGGCGCTGCGGCGGATTTGGAAGAGACGGTAAGTTTTTGCGGCCCCGTCTTGAGTAACGAAATGGCGCGAGCATACCCGCGTTTATTCAATTCATCGCGCAACTCGGCGCGCAACATGCGTTCGTGCCCGTAGTGTTTGTTATAGCTGCGCTCAAGAGCACCAGACTCTGGCGCGCTTAGGCCGTCGAGGATGCGAAAAACTTTCTTTTTACGGCAACCAAAACCATCCATGGCCTCATAGAGTTCAATGGCCAAGGTGTCGATTTGATTTTGACGGTCTGGAGAGAGTGCATTTTTTTGTGCACGTCCTTGCGGTGAAATGCGCTGGGCTGGAATGTGTTGTTGCGCAGCAAGACGATTTTGCGCATGTGGGTGCGTAAAGGTTTTCTTGGCTATTGGCCTGGCATGATTTGTTTTAAGGGCATCTAAGCGTAGCACTCCCTATTCTCTTTCCTGGGTCCTTCATAAGGAGTATCGCCGAGAGAATCGAGGGGTTGCGTCAAACCCTGAATTTATTTCAAACAGTTGTCGAACGAATGAATCTTGTTGTAAGCATGCGGGATTTTTTGGCAAATTGTGGCCAGCGTATCCTTGTGCTGGACCTCAATCTTTTCTTAAAATCGGTCATCGGACACTCGCCTGTATCGACTAGCTTTCGGCGTGCGAAACCTGGGTTATCTCTCCAGTCAGAGTTGGGTCTTTTTCATCTGCGTACACTCGCCTACTCGACTAAGCTGCGGCTATCCTTTAAGAGGCACCCGCAGCAAGGCTCGCTACGGCTCGGACCTCAACCAGTCTCACAACGGTTCGCACGCCTACTCGACTAAGCTGCGGCTATCCTTACCAGGCACCCGCAGCAAGTCTCCGTATTGGCTCGCACGGTCATCGGTCATCGGTCATCGGACATCGGTCATCGGTCATCGGTCATCGGTCATCGGTCATCGGTCATCGGTCATCGGTCATCGGCTATCGGCTATCCCGGAACAATACCTTCTAAAACCCTAAAGTACTTAACAAAAAAGGCGCCAGTTTAATTTCAATC
>JASMKV010000527.1 GCA_030749035.1 Myxococcota bacterium
GCCACTCGGCTGTATCCACTAGTCTTCGACGCGCCTTTGTGGCCACTCACCTATTCGACTACAAGTTTTTTGCTTCCAAAACGCAAAAAACTTAAGTCTCTTAACGGTTCGCATCTCGGACAGTCTCACAACGGCTCGCACGGTTATCGGTTTTCGGACTTCGACCATCGAAAAAAAGTTTAGGTGTGAATTTGTCCCAAGCTTAATTACAGCTTCCTTCGGTGCATATATTACTGAGGCATTCATAATTTGCCGTGCACACCACGCCAGCACCTTTAAGGGTACATTCACCACTGAGACCTACGCTATCACAACAATATTTGCCCGCCGAAGCCGTATTGGTCTCCATGTCTTTACATACCGCAAAGATGCCATAGGTGTCGTCGGTGGTGTGGTGGTTACGCCAGGCGGCGCAGAGGGTTTGGTTATGATTTGTATCGCGCGGGCCCAAAGCAAAGCTCAGCTCCGCGGCAACACCACTGGCATCGTTGATTTGCGCTAGAATTGTCGAGGTTTCGGTGGCGCTTTTAGCGCGGCCCATCGTTGTCCAGGCACCATTAAAATGGCCAACAATCTGTACATTGGAGCTGCTGCCGTCCGCTTCCGTGCAGGCGCCATTCCAGGCACAACCTTTTTCTTCGCACTCTGATTGCGTGGTATAGCTATCGCAATCATTTTGCCAACCGAGAATATTGTGAGCGCAGGCGCTGGTTTCATAATTCAGGGTACCCAGCAGCAGATTGGCATCACCACTACTGTTCACGTCGTTCACAGCAGAAGCCACCTCCCAAGTATTGGTTTCTGTTTTATAGTACAGACCTTTTACTTCCTGCGCATCGTTGTTGAGAAAAGTTATTCTGGGCGTACCGTAGGCACCGTTGCGGACGCGGGGTTGGCTGAAATCCTGGGTGGTGTCAGCGCTGAGGCCATAAGATTCATCGGTAGCGTGGCCCGCAGGTGCATTTCCGGCATCGCCCCATTTGTTTTCGGGATCGAGGCGCCGCACAAAAACGCCCGATTGCGCCACAGATGTACTTGCTGAGGTGGTGTAGCCATCTTGTTCCCAGGCGATATAGTAGGTCCAGTCATCGTTGAGGCTAGCGCCAGTCACTGGTGCTTCGCAAGCGCCAGCATCCCAAAAGCAGTAGTTGTCCGCATTGCAATTTCCCGCACCGGTCCGGCTGCTGCAGTCAATATGGATACGGCTCCAACTCAAATCGGGACGACTGACATTGTTGTAAAGTATTATACATGTATCATTATCCCAGTAACAGCCCGCGGTTGCACAAGCTGGTGAGGCAACATGTTGACTACAAATACCCGGATCGGCTTCGAGTTTGTGAGCAATATTATCGCTGCCCGCGTATTCGCCGACGCCCTCAACATCGCCCGAAAGCACACAGGCACTGGAGTTGCTGGCGTAACAATCATCGCTTGAACCGTTCCAGGTACATCCCTGTTCAACGCAGGAATCATAATTTCCAATGTACTGAGAGCAGGCCTCTTTTTTCCAGTAGTAGCAGGCATAAATTGCGCTGGGATCCTTAAAAGTGTAGGACGACACCGGTATTTTCCAGGTTGTAATGTCATCTCCATCGCTCTTGTCTTCACTTTTAACCACATAGCTTAAGGCCACATCTCCGGGCTCTACAGAGTTTGATGCATTGGTGGTCGTGCCGTGGGTGACAATAGCGATATCTGGATCGTAGAGCGTATAGGTGACGTCGTCCGTGTTTTCATAATCATTATGATAACCCAGGAGCTTATGCTGCCATGTCCCTTCACCGGCCGGTTTGGCAAAGGCCAGCGCCTGAACCATCTGCTTCTGGGCGGTGATATCGACATCACAGCAGGTGTTCGTCCAGGTTGAATCGGAATTGTAGCTGCAGGTATGGCTGTCGGGACAGTTTGTATCGCTGTCGCATGGAAGGTAAAACTGGCCGCTGCTCTGGTTATATTCACAGGAATCCCCGTCCCATTCACACTGCCACGCGTTTTCACAAATGGACTCTGTTAAATCCCCACACACGTAGCTTTCCTGAGAGCATATAAATTTCTCGGCCCAGACGATGGCAACGACTTCCACCTCCTCCGCGGTGCCCGCACCCACATCGACGTCTATCTTTTCATACGTCAGACGAGGCATCGCCAGACCATCATGGGCTTGCTCGCGTGTATTGAGTGGAAAGACAGGGAATTTGTTGTTCCAGAATTCCAGCATTCTATCCCAATAGAGCCAGGCACCCTCTGTAGGATCCCAGCGGCGCAAATAGATGTCGTTGGTGTGCGTATCCCGGTAGACGATCCAGGGATTGCCATCCTTATCGACAATCATATCGGGTTCAGCGTGGTCGTGTTGATTGGCCTCGGGTGAACTTCCATCAACGCTTTCAATAAAGACCTCATCCGCACTCAATCCGTATGCGCACACAGAATTGCCCGAACCGGTCCAGGCGTTGGAATAGTCATTGGTCGTATTGTTGCCGGCAAAGGGACAGGTACAGGCCTCCGTATCCCAGGGTGTTGCGGCCGGGCAGCCCTGGCCACCGGTGGGGGCTGCCGTGCAGACAGAATCCTCACAGATTTTCCCCGGATGCAAAATGGAGCATTCCTCTCCTGCGCAGGCTAGATCGTCACAATCGCTGACATCATTGTCGTTATTATCCAGAATATCACTGCACTCGGTTTCAGGTCCGGAGATACAGGTGCCACCTTGTTCGGCACCGCCTGAGGGGCAATGCGGATCACAAGCGCAACCCTCATCGCAGGTACCGTCTATGATATCGCAGCCGCAATAGCAGTCGTTTGCGGTGCATTCTGCGTTGCTTTCACAATACGCGCCATAATTATGCGTGCATTGGCTGCCATCGCATGTCCAGTAGCCACTACAGTTGTTCCCGTTAAAGTTACAGCCCGTGGTGCATTCATCATCGTAACAATGGGCGCCACCGCCACCGTTGCTCTCACAGGCATTTACATCACATACACAGTGATTGGAATACGTGTCGATTTGACAAGCTTCCTCATCCCCACAATGGGTATCCTCTGTACATTCGACACATGCATATTGGCTGCTGTTGACTTCTTTGCAATATTCCTCTTCCCCGCAATGGGCATCTTCGGTGCAGTCGACACAGACACTGGATATATTGGAGATTGTGATACAATGTTGTTCTGTGTTGCAGGAATAGGTCCCTTCATAATTTCGGCAGTGTCCGGCGAAACAGTCCGGGTCGGCTGCATCGATGGCACCGTCGAAATCGTCGTCTGCTTCATTGTCGCACCAGCCAGGCACCAGGGCTTCGTTACGACCCTGACTGGTGCATTCGACCCGGTCGTCATCGATATAGTAGGAACCGCTTTTGGCGCGACAATATTCACTGGTGCCGCTACAAGAGGCCGGGCATTCGACACAGGTGGAAAAAGTCGTATCGTTTAAGTCGAGAGTTGTATCCTCATTGTCATTCCAGCCCAGCACGTTGACACAGACAGCAACGTAGTTTCCGGCGGGACAGGACTCCCAATCATTCGAGCCTACATCTTTTGTCGCGCAGGCATCGAGTACTTCGTAGCAAACCCCCTGAGGGGAACCATCCCGCCAGAGCGTGACGCATTGACCACTGCAAGGCTCATTGTTGTCGCATGTTGTCCGGCATTGGTATTCATGGGTGCAGATTTCGTCCTGACCACATTCACCGTCGGTAAGACACTGGATACACCCGGTTGTGTTGTCCTCAGCGGTGAAGCATTTCTTTCCATTCGTACTGCAGGTGGTGTTTGTTTGGCCTGGTGTACAGAGGCCATCTTCACATCTGCTGCAGCTGTCATCCCCCGTATAACACTCCGCATTGGTCGTACACTCAAGCGTGCAAGCATTATAGCCGGAGACGCAACCATACCCTTCTTCGCAATGCTCATTGCCTTCACAATCCACACAGTCGTAGTAACCATTGTCTGTACGGCAAATTTGACCCTCGCCGCAGTCGTCATTGTTGCCGCAAGACCCACAGGTCGATCCGGTGCTGTTGCCGCCGTATTCGTAGACAACACAGGATGTTCCGTTGGTGCAGCCAGGATTGTTGCTCCAGTATTGACAGATGTTGTCGATACACGAATAACATTCCGAACCATAGTTGAAACAATCGGGGTGCTCTGTACATTCGTAATCGCATTCAAGCGCGTCCGTATAACTCCGCGCCTCGTTCGAACAATTCCCGTCCAGGCAGCGACAACCCTCTGCACAAAAACAGGGAATGCAGACCACTTCGGTTTCTGCAGCGCCCTCAGCATCGTACTTGGTGCTCCAGTTGCAGAGTCCACCCCTGTCATCGGGCAGGGTGCAGTCATCGCCGGCAGAATCGCTCTCATCATCATCGCAGACCGGCGCGCAGCGCTTTTCCTCATCGCCGAAATCCACACAGCTTTCACCTTCCCCACACTCTGTTGCATTTGTGCACGTGCTGAACATGCAGTAGGGCGCAGCGTCTATTGTCATACAAAAGGTGAGCCCAGGGTTCTGCGCACACTCAGCGTGGGAGTCGCAGGCACGACAGCGGATGTATTCGTTGGCGGGCTCACCATAAGCCACATCATCCCAGACGTTATAAGCACAATCTCCGGCACATTCGCTTGGGCAGGGCACGCAGACCGACTCCGCATTGCGTTCCTCTGTGCTTTCGAGCCACTCCTCGGCAAGCAGAACGGATGCACAAACCCCGTCGTTGTTGTTGATGTCGGTGCACTCGCCTTCGACATTACCACAAAAGTTCATTACATCGCTGGTGGGAATGTTGTCCCCGTTAACTTCCGTAATGACGCAAAAGCCGCTGCCGTCGAGGTAGGCAGGATTGTCCAGGCAGCCCTGCATGGCGTCGTGACAGTCCGCATCGCATCTGCACATTTCGCCCATAAACGCACCGTCGTTATTGTAGTCACAATCGCCGGTGTTGTAATCGCAGTCGCAGCGGCAAAATTTTGTACCGTTGTTTTCAGCGCAGTATTCGTGGTCGTCGCAGTAGGGATTTTCCTCGATGCAACTTATCACGCAGTCCGGGCAATCGTATTCCCAACCTTCGCAAGTGCCATCAAAATCGCATGTATTGTTATTATCACAATCCGAACAATTGGTTTCATCCGCGCCACAAAATCCATCGTAGTTGCATTTTTCATTGGACGCATTGCCGGCACATGCAAGGGCATCGGTAAAATAGCCGCCCTGGCCACCGGAACTAAAATCGCAATCGTTCATATCGGCACAGATTGAGTTGGCGGAACATGGGGCACAAGCTTGCGTGGTGTTGCCCTTCACGCCTTCGAGGACCAGACAATGCCCTTCGTCGCCGCGGTAGTGGGCGCATTGATCACCGATATTGTCGCATTGCGGCACGCAGATGCCCGGAGCGGCTGGGTTGTCGGTCGCCACACAGCGGTGGTTGCCCGGGCATTGGTCATTATCGTTGCAGCCAATGCAAGCAAAGCCGCCGGGGAGCTGTCTGTCGTTGTGGCACTCGAGTGCGGGGTAGCGTGAACAAAACGTCGTACCCACAGCATCGCAGGGATTTAGGCATTGGTTATGCTGACCGGAGCCATAACAGATTTCTTCTTGTTCACAGTTTTGAGTCTCGCTGCAGCTGATCGAGTTTTCCGCATTGACGCATACGCCTTTGGAGTAATCGGTTTCTGAATCGCCATAGCCTGAGTGATGTAGTGCTTCGAGCCATTTATAGCAGACAAAGAATTTCCCCTGGGTGTTGAGGCAGTCGTCGTCGCTTTGACACACGTAGGTTTGCTCAAAAGCGTCGGGCAAATCCGGGATACAGCCAAAGACCGTGAACAAAACAAGCAGAAGTGGGGCAAAAATGCGTTGCATATTGTTCGTTTAGACTCTCTTACGTTGCGTTGGTTCAATGCCAATTCTGGGCCAGCCATAACCCATTCATTCATGACGTCGCAAGAGCACATTTTATTTTGTTTTTAGAGCCCTTTTTGTGCCCGCTGCCGGCCGCTTTGAGAGATAAAAGGTAAGAAGTTTTAGGTCCTTGGCTTTATCTGGTGCTTTGTTTATGCTCAAAGCCAAGATCGGAAATGAGAGCCATGTACATTGATGCCCACTGTCATTTGGAAAAAGAAACCTACGGCGATGAACTCGAAGCGGTTATTGAGCGGGCCGGGCAGGCTGGTTTGAGCCATTTGATTGCGGTTGGCGCTTCCCGGGTCTGCGCCGGCGCCGCCGAAGCACAGGCCTTGGCCGAGCGTTACGCCCACATCTATTTTACAGCGGGTATCCATCCGCATGAGGCCCAGCATGCAAGTGCGGAAGAAATCGCCAAAATTCGTGGATTTTTAGACCATCCCAAGCTGGTGGCCCTTGGCGAGATTGGCTTGGACTTCTTCTACGACAACTCACCGCGAGATGAGCAACGCTCTGTTTTTAAAGAACTTTTAGCTATGTCTCGGGATACGAATGTGCCGGCCATGTTTCATATTCGTGATGCGCATCCAGAGACTCTGGCCATCATCGATGAAGTGGGTTTACCGGAGCGTGGCGCCGTGGTGCACTGCTTTACAGCCGGACCCGCGGAGGCCCAGGAGTATTTAAAACGCGGGGTGTATTTGTCCATTCCTGGGGTGGTGACTTTTAAGAAGGCTGAAGAATTACGCCAAGCGGTGGCGCAAATTCCCTTAGAGCGGATGTTGATTGAGACCGATTGTCCTTATTTGGCACCGGTGCCTTATCGGGGTCAGCGTAACGAGCCGGCCTACGTGGTGAAAACAGCCGAAAAAATAGCTGAAATCAGGAACTTACCCTTGGAAGAGGTGGCCAGGGCGACAAGTCAAAACGCCTCGGCTTTTTACCGGCTCGATGGGGCGTAAAGCCCCTTGAATGCCTATATTTTTCCGTTTTTGATCGATTGACAAGCCTGGCTTGGCGTTATAGCTAAGCGCCGTTGGTTGGGTGGAGTCCAGGGCGCTGGGTTCCAAGGTCGAGGAAATCGCTGGCTTAAACAAGTGGGCTTTAACGAAGCCCATTTTTTTTATCTACGGATGGATATGAGTACTGCCTTAGAATCTAAAATTGAAGAGCTATTACAGCCACTTATTGAGGCTGAGGGCTACGATTTGGTTTTGGTGGAATATCTGTCTGGATCGAAGATTTTGCGTCTTTTTGTGGATAAAGAGGGAGGCATCTCCTTAGAAGATTGTGGGACGGTCTCGCATTTGGTCAGTGATGTTTTGGATGCGGACGGTGCGATGCAAGGCATCGATGGTTCTTATAAATTAGAAGTGTCATCGCCAGGCTTGGATCGACCACTGGTGCGGCCCAAGGATTTTATACGTTTTGTTGGCTCTGAGGCGAAGATCACCACGGCGATGGCGGTTGATGGTCGGCGTCGGTTTTTAGGTGAACTTAAAGAGGCGAATGAAGATGGAATATGTATCGTAAGTGCTGGTCAGGCATGGCTTATCGCTTATGAAAATATAGAGAAAGCGCGTTTGGTGCCTACTTTTTAAAGGCAGCATGAGTGCAAAGCGTTTGTGAGGAAATAAAATGGAACCCAATTTGAGTATTGTTCTTGATCAGGTAAGCCGGGACAAAGGCATTGAGCGGAAGATTTTGGTCTCCGCCTTAGAGGAAGCGATTTTGGCCTCGGCGAAGAAAGCCTTTGGCATGGATCGTAACCTTGTGGCTGAGTTTAACGAAGAAAAAGGCGCAGTTGATTTAACCCAAACCATTACGGTTGTGGTGGAATTAACAGATGCGGCGAATGAATTTACCGTGGCCCAATGCGAGGAACTTGAAATTGAGGTCGAGGAAGGCGATGAGATGGTTTTTCCAATTTATTATTTGGAAGAAGATGCTCAGGCCGCCCAAGAGCAAGACGAGGAATATGGAGATATCTTGCGTCTGAAAACTTACCGCCACTCTTTTGGTCGTATTGCCGCCCAGACCGCCAAGCAGGTTATCATGCAGCGTATTCGCGATGCGGAGCGCGGCATTGTTTATGGCGAGTATAAAGACCGTCGTGGTGAAATGGTCACCGGTATTGTACGTCGTTTCGAACGTGGCAATTTAATCATCGATTTAGGCCGTGCAGAAGCGATTTTGCCGGCGCGCGAACAGGCGCCCCGTGAATCCTATCGTTCAGGCGACAGGGTTTCAGCGTTCGTGAAGGAAGTTCAGGAAATCGCCCGTGGCCCACAAATTGTTTTATCAAGAACATGTCCAGAAATTCTGATTAAACTTTTTGAAGCAGAGGTTCCCGAAATTCACGAAGGTATTGTGCGTATTGAAAGCGCAGCTCGAGAACCAGGCGCGCGCGCTAAAATTGCGGTGGCGTCTTCTGATCGAGATGTCGATCCAGTAGGGGCATGTGTTGGCATGAAGGGTTCACGCGTTCAGGCTGTGGTGCAGGAACTTCGTGGTGAGAAGATTGATATTGTGCCTTGGTCGCCAGATCCGGCAACTTTCGTGTGCAATGCGTTGCAGCCCGCAGAAGTGACGCGTGTTCTTATTGATGAAGCCAATCAGCGTATGGAAATTATTGTTCCTGATGACCAACTTTCTTTGGCGATTGGTCGTAAAGGGCAAAATGTACGTTTGGCATCGGAAGTCACCGGTTGGAAACTCGATATTTATTCTGAATCCCGTATTAACGAGATTAAGGACCGCGCTTGGGTGAGCTTGGGCAAGGTTGAAGGCTGTAATGAGTTTATGATTCAAACGCTTTATAACCACGGTATTCGTTCGGCTGGCGATTTGTCCGGCGCTGAGCGTGACTTTATTGCACAGTTTCCAGGCTTGCAGGAAGAAGGCTTAGATGACCTTTTGGCGAGTGCTCGGGTTGTGGCCAAAGAAGAGCGCGCATCTGAAGCTGCCGCTGAAATTGAAGCACAGCGTGCCGTACGTGCGGCGAATGCGGCAAAGCGTCTACAAGCGATTTTAGGATTAAGTGCAGAAGACCGAATTCGCAAAATTAGAGGTTTGGGTGAGACCAGCTTAAAGGCCTTGTTGGAAGGTGGTTACAACACCTTGGAAGCTGTTGCAGAAGCCACAGTTGAAAAGTTGGCCGAAGACACCGAATTGCTTGATCGAAAAGCCAAGCAGCTTGTGTATGGTGCGAAGACCGCGATCAAGGACGAGAATGAAATTCGCGAGTTGGCTGAGCAGTATGAGATCGAAGTGGTCGATGGTGTCGCCAAGTTGCCTTTTGATGAGGCCGCTGAAGCCGAAGCTGAGGCCGAAGCTGCTGCAGATGACACCGAAGCGACCGAGGAAGTTGCGGCTGCAGATGAAGCCAAAGCGACCAAGGATGTTGCTGCTGCAGATGATGCTGAAGCAACCGAAAAAGCTGCCGGCGAAGACGCTCAAGAGGTTTCGCCAGCTTTGAATGAAGTTGAAGAGAGCGAAGCCAACACAGAAGGTGCTGGCGCTTAAGCGTTTGAGACAATAAAAAACAGTGTTCTAGACTTTGGGGGTCTATTTAATGATGCAGGCAAGCATAAAACCAAAACCAGACAATGTCTTACGGACGAAGCCGTCGGTACGCACGTGTGTGGTTTGTCGTGAAAGCTCTCCAGCAAAAGAGCTTTTGGGGCTGAAGGTTTTGAATCAGATGCTGGTCGCTGACGAAAAAGTTGCCGGCCGAGGAGCTTGGGTACATCTTCGTGCAGCTTGCTTAGATGGGCTCGAGCTTGATCTTCTTGAAAAAGCGTTACGTACAAAAATCGACTTTGAAAATCAGAAAGCGTGGCTGACGAATTTACGTCTTCTGGCGCAAAAGCGCGTACTCGAATGTGTCGGTTTAGCCCGGCGTTCGGGAAAGCTCTTGATTGGTTTAGATCATATTGGAAAAGCAAAAGCCCATGGCTCGTTGGTTTTGTGCGCTGATGATTTGGCCGACGGCTCGATAAAAAAATGTGGCGCGCATGCGCGACAGTTTTGTTCTGGAGATGAGTTGGGTAAAGCAGTTGGGCGGCAATGGGCAGGCGTGGTTGGCTTTTGTGATGTTCGGCACAGGGGTCGTGCATTTTTTTGGTGGAATTTGTGGGAGCAATTAAGTTTCGTTGCGTGAGGTAAAACATGGGAAAAGTAAGAGTACACGAATTGGCAAAGAAGGTCGGTTTAACGAACAGTGAAGTGATCGGCAAATTACAGGCCGGTGGCTTGGCGGTGAAGACCCATTCAAGTTCGGTGCATGAAGATGAAGCCATGGGGATTTTGGGCAAAGAAGGCATCAGCGCGCCCGTAGAGAAGGCCAAACCTAAGCGTAAGGGCATGATGATTGTCCGTAAGAAAGACAAAGAGGCTGCCAGTGTCGAGGCTTCTGAAGAAGCCCCCGCAGCGGATGTGGTGGCTGAGCCCACAACGGAGACTCAGCTAAGTGAAGGAAGCAGCGATGCGGTTGAAACAAGCGACCTCTCGGGTGCTGATGTCGACAATGTTGCAGGTGAGGCCTCTGTGGATGAACCCGTTGCGCTTGAGGAAGAGAAAGTCGCCGTCGCCGTTGAAAGTTCGACTGAGGAAATTGAAAAGAGTGAGGCGGATGCACAAGAATCTCCTGACGATGTGCAAAATGTAGATGCACAAGAAGTCAAAAAAGACACATCACCAGTTTTGCGTATGATTGATGTGGATAAGCTCAAGGCACGTACGACAAATCACCG
Organism: Myxococcota bacterium; assembly: GCA_030749035.1. GTDB lineage: Bacteria > Myxococcota > XYA12-FULL-58-9 > XYA12-FULL-58-9 > JASMKV01 > JASMKV01. Next base: position 10,666 of record JASMKV010000527.1, read on the forward strand.
ATTAAGTGGCAACGCACCACGACCAGCACCAACATCTCGTCAGCCTAAGTTTGGCGCGGTTCAAGAACTCCAGGTGGTTCAGGATCCGTTTGGCCGTGGCCGTGAAATGATTGATGTGGGTCGGGATAAGAAAGGCAACAAGGTCAAACCGACAACGCAGCGTAAAGTCCGTACTCCCGGTAAGCGTGAAATGAGCCCCATGCGTGAGCGCGTGATGTATCCTACACGTTTACGTAAGAAAAAAGGCTCGAAGCGTACGGCGGTAGAAAAGGTCAGCACGGCAGATGAGCGCAAAGCGTCTAAACGTGTGATTAAGATGAAGGAAAGCATTACGGTTGCAGATCTTGCTCATCAATTAGGTTTAAAAGGTGCTGAGGTTGTTGGCCAATTGATGGATATGGGCACGATGGTGACCATCAATCAAGCTGTTGATTTTGATACAGCGCAGATCATTGCTGAGCAACACGAGTTCACCATTGATTCGATTGCTTTTAGTGAAGATTCGATTATTGATTCGGCACCACAAGAGGAAGTTGATGAGAGCAAGTTAAAGCCAAGGCCACCCGTGGTGACTGTCATGGGCCATGTTGATCATGGTAAAACGTCTATTCTGGATGCGATTCGTCGTACGAAAGTTGCTGATGGCGAAGCCGGTGGTATTACACAGCATATTGGTGCTTATACAGTAAGCTTGGATCAGGGTGAGATCACTTTCTTGGATACTCCTGGTCACGCCGCATTTACATCGATGCGTGCAAGAGGTGCCGGTATCACAGATATCGTCATTATTGTTGTTGCTGCTGACGACGGTCTTATGCCGCAAACAGAGGAAGCCATTAAGCACGCCCAAGCAGCTGGGGTACCTATTATTGTTGCTCTGAATAAAATTGATAAGGCTGAGGCTGAACCGGATCGTGTTATCCAGGAATTAACCCAGTTCAATTTGCTGCCTGAAGATTGGGGCGGTGATACGCTTTATGTCAAAACATCAGCAACCGAAGGAACCGGAATCAAGGAGCTCTTGGAATCGATACTTTTGCAGGCAGAAGTTTTAGAGCTTAAGTCCGATCCTGATCGGGCCGCACAAGGCGTGGTTGTTGAGGCGAAGCTTGATAAAGGCCGTGGCGCTGTTGCAACGGTACTTATTCAGGAAGGAACCTTGAATCGTGGTGATGCGGTGGTTGTCGGAGAATATTACGGTAAAGTCCGTGCCATGAGTGATGAACATGCCAAACAAATGAAAACAGCTGGCCCATCTTATGCGTGTGAGATTATTGGTTTAAATGGTGTGCCTGATGCGGGTGATACACTCAATATGGTGAAGAATACGGATGCAGCTCGCACTGTCGCCGAACACCGAGAGAATCAACGTAAGACCAAGGCGATGGATGCGAATAAATCGATGTCTTTGGATGATTTGATGGCGCGTATGGACAGCTCTAAAATGCATGAGCTTCATGTGGTTCTTAAAGCAGATGTACAGGGTTCTGTTGAGGCAGTCACCCAAGCATTTATGAAGCTTTCTGATGATGAAGTGAAGGTCAATGTTGTTTACGGCGGTGTGGGGGCGATTAAGGAATCAGACATTATGCTTGCGTCGGCTTCAGAAGGGGTTGTCATTGGCTTTTCAGTGCGTCCTGATGCGAAGGCAAGACAGATTGCTGAAAAAGAAGGTGTGGATATTCGTCTCTATAACGTGATTTATGAAGCGGTCGATGAAATCAAGAAGTCCATGGAAGGTCTCTTAGATCCTGATTTGGTCGAGAAAACAATTGGTCGTGCTGAGGTTCGTGAACTTTTTCGTATTACGAAAGTGGGTACGATTGCCGGTTGTCGTGTTTTGGATGGTAAGGCACAGCGGGCAGCCAAGATTCGCGTGGTGCGTGATTCGGTTCCTGTTTACGAAGGACGCCCGAGTTCATTGAAGCACTTCAAAAATGATGTTCGTGAAGTGGATTCCGGCGCTGAATGCGGTGTGGGCGTTGAAGGCTTTAATGATCTCAAGATGGGTGACGTTTTAGAATTCTTTATGGTTGAAGAAATTGAGCGAAAACTAGGAAGCGCTAAGCCTATCGAGAAGAGTGAGGTTGCACCGAGCGCACCGAGTGCATAGAGAGCTCTTTCCACGATGTTTGTCGCGGTCCTCAAATTGTATTTTATGCTTTATGACGTTCATTCTCTTAAAGAGAAGCGCTCGATTGTCAAAAGCATGATGCAGCGCATGCAAAACAAGTTTAAGGTTTCGATGGCGGAGGTTGACGCGCAAGATAGCTTGGAGCGTCTTGTCTTGGGCTTTTCTTTGCTTGGAAACGACCCGCGACTTCTTGAAAGTCAAATGTCCAGGATTGAAAATTTTGCTGAGGATTTGGGACTTGCCCAGTTGTGTGAGGCACCACGTGTGATTGAAAGTTATTCCAGCCTTGGACAAAAGGTGCCATAAGGGTGCTATGAGTAAAGCGAGTAAACCTTCAAAAAAGCAGATTGCGCAGCGTATTGAGCATCTTTCTCAAGAGCTTCGGGAGCACGGTTACCGCTATTATGTTGAAGACAGCCCCGTTATTGCTGATGTGGAATACGACCGATTGTTCAGGGAGTTGCAGGATTTAGAAACTCAGTATCCAGGGTTTGCCGCTGTGGATTCACCCACACAAAGGGTCGGCGGTGCCCCGAAAGACGGTTTTGCACAATTGCCTCACCGTTTTCCAATGCTCTCTTTAGGCAATGTTTTTGACCGCGACGAACTTTTTGAATTTGATGCGCGCATTAAACGCCATTTGGGACTCGATGCGGATGCGGACCTTGAGTATGTGGCTGAACCCAAAGTTGATGGTTTAGGTATTGAATTGGTTTATGAAGATGGTGTCTTGAGCAAAGCGATTACCCGTGGTGATGGCTTAAAGGGCGAAGATGTGACCGCGAACGTGAAGACGATTGGTTCGATTCCTTTAAAATTGCGAAAACCGCTCAGGGGTCTTTTGGAGGTCAGAGGAGAAATCTATATTCCGAAAGAAAATTTCGCGCAGGAAAATGCGCGACGAGAAGATGCGGGCGAAAAAACTTTTATGAATCCAAGAAATGCGGCGGCAGGCTCATTGCGTCAACTTGACTCTGCTAAAACAGCGCAAATGCCTTTACGCGCATTCCTTTACGCTCTTTCTGCAACGGCTGAGCATCCTGACGTTCCAGCAACCCACGATCAGATGGTCGAGTGGCTTTACGAGCTTGGCTTCGCAACCTTAAAATTTCATGTGTGCAAAAATATTGGCAAGGTTTCATTGGCCTACGAAAAACTCAAAGCGGGTCGGGATGATTTAAGTTATGATATTGATGGTGTGGTGATTAAAGTTAACGACCACAGATTACAGGACGATTTGGGACTTATCGCCAGAGCACCGCGCTGGGCGGTGGCGTATAAATTACCCGCCCAGCAGGAAACCACAACTGTCGTGCATATTGATGTACAAGTCGGTCGGACTGGTGCTGCGACACCCGTGGCCCATTTGGCACCGGTGAATATTGCCGGTGTGGTTGTCCAGCGTGCGACGTTACATAATCAAGATGAGATTGAGCGCAAGGATGTACGGGTCGGGGATACGGTGGTGGTGCAGCGTGCTGGTGATGTGATTCCTGAGATTGTGCATGTGGTTTTGGAGAAGCGGCCCGCATCCACAAAAGCTTTCGTTTTTCCCAAGGTCTGCCCAAGTTGTGAGGGCTTGCTGGAGCGTCCAGAGGGAGAGGCGGTTTCGCGCTGCGAGAACACGCAATGCCCGGCGAAAGTCCAAGCGGGTATCGAACATTTTGTTTCGCGCAAAGCGATGGATATCGAAGGCTTGGGCGGAAAAATTATTGAGCAGATCAGCGCAGCCAACCTCGTGAAAAATGTGGCCGATCTGTATCGTCTCAAGGCTGAAGACCTTTTGGCACTTGAAGGGTTTAAGGCAAAAAAAACGGAAAATATTTTACAGGGTATTGAAGCGTCGAAGGAACAACCTTTATCTCGTTTTCTCTTCGCTCTTGGCATCCGACATGTGGGTGAGGATGCGGCAAAAATTTTAGCATCTCAAGTCAGAAGCATTGATCGTTTAAAAGTCATTGCGGAAGATGAATTAAAGGCCATTCATGGTATTGGCGAGAAAGTGGCGGCATCTGTTGTTGAGTTCTTTAGTGCGCAAAAGAACTGTGATTTACTTGATGCACTTTTTGTCTTGGGATTGAAACCCAAAGTAGAGCGGAAAGAAATTGAAAGCGAAGCTTTAAAGGGGCTGAAAGTTGTTGTCACGGGAACCTTGACCCATCTTAAACGCGATGAAATTAAAAGTGTGATTGAAGCGCATGGGGGGCATTCTTCCAGCAGCATTTCCGGCAAAACCGATTTCCTTGTGGCTGGAGAAAAAGCTGGGTCAAAGCTGAAAAAGGCAGAGCAACTTGGTGTCGCAATTTTAAGTGAAGAAGAGTTTTTGCAAAAGATAGGTGTCAACAATGAGTGAAAAGATGTGTCGAGCGAATCTCATCATAAGCGGCATTGTCCAGGGGGTGTTTTATCGCGCCTCGACATTGGAAGTGGCACAATCATTAAGCATCAAAGGTTGGGTTTGCAATCTGCCTGATGGTGGTGTGGAGATTGAAGCAGAGGGGGCCCGGGATGCCCTGGAGCAATTGGCCGATTGGTGCAAGGAGGGGCCGCCCTCAGCCGATGTCAAAACGATCGATATTCGTTGGATGGATTATCGTGGTGAGTTTGATACCTTCAAAATTACACGCTAGTTCTGCAGGGCGTAGAGATGGCGTTGCAGTCTGTCGGCGCTAATCACCAAACCTGAAAGTTCTTCACGCTCAGAGTGAAGTGATTTAAATTCTTGCTGCAATTCACGAAGCCATTTTCGGGTGCTGGGGTGTTGTAGTGTTTCAGCACCATGTTTTTGTACCAGGTTTTCTGCTAAGGTGACAATTTGACGACGAACCAGGTCTTTAATTGCGAATTTTGCCGGCTTGTCGACAGGGTTTTGTCGTTCTTTGCTCAGATAAAGAATATCGTTAAGCTCTAATGCTTTGCCAATAGCACTAATAATATTCATTGAGGTTTCATCGGAAAGATCAACTTTTTGACGTAAAGCGCAGGCGTCAAGAACGAGAGATGTAGAGCGTATAGAGGTCAGCATTTCTACAAAGTCTTGGTGCATACCTTTCTTTTTAATGAGTTTCATTTCCGGCGAAAGTATTTTTCGAAAATCCTTAGGTAATTTCGAACTTAATTTTGTTGAGCATTCCTGGAAATGGCTTGTGAATAGATTTGTGCTTTGCGGGGGGAGGCGTCGTAAAATCCAATGAATCATGTTCTCTAAAGCATCCGACAGCTCGAGTCGCAGAGCGTATTCGTTCTGTGCATTTAAGAGCGGGAGTTTCTCATTGATGTCGTTTTTAATTGCACTGATGTTCAGGAATTTCTGCGCCAGAAAAAAGGCGTCAATGATATCACCCGTATGCCTGCCGGTAAGTATGGATGCCTCGCTCAGAAAACACGACCCCGTGTCGGCCATGATGTGGTTGGCCAGTACGGCGTTACTTATCTCATTACGCAGAGGGTGATTGAGAATATCATTTTTAAATGTTTTAATAAGGGGAACCGGGAAATAATTGATGTATTCATCCATACATTTTTCAAAGGCAGGCGCTTGTCCGGAGATGAGTTCTTGGCGCATATACAGTTTTGCATTTGAGATCAGCGCAGCAAGCTCAGGCCGGTATAGCCCGAGATTATTTTGTGCACGTTCGTTGATAATACGCTCGCCGGGGAGATAATAATCGCGACGTTTAAAGGGCACATGCTCACAAAGGAATTCTATGGCGCGTTGAAATCGCGGTATATCTGTTTTAGACCTGATTTTGTCCAAACTGATGATTCGACTTTGCACCCAGTTATTTTGTAATACCTGGCTGTTCACCTCTTCCCGAACTTTTTCGAGCCAGCTGTCCCGTTTAGCGATTGATAATTCATTTCTTTTAAGCGCCAGCTCAAAAAGAATCTTTAAATTGACCTCGTGGTCAGAAAGGTCAACTCCTGCGGAGTTATCAATATAATCGGTATTAAGTTTGACATCATTTTGTGCCAGTTCAATGCGGCCTGCAGGACTAATTCCAAGATTTCCCCCTTCTCCGATAACACGCGCTTTGATTTGTGTGGCATCAATACGGACCAGATCATTTGCAGGGTCGCCAATATCGTGATGGCTCTCAGAGCTCGCTTTTATATATGTGCCGATGCCGCCGTTCCAAAGTAGATCTGCAGGGGCGGCAAGCACTTTTTGAATAAGGTCGGGCCCGCTCAGTGTTTTGGCTTGTGTGCGCAGCATGGCTTGCATTTCGTTTGTCAGCGCAATGGCCTTTGCGGCTCGGGGAAAAACGCCACCGCCTTGAGAGATCAGTTCTTTTGGATAGTCTTTCCAGGTAGAGTGCCCCGCATCAAACATCGTTTGCCGCGCATCAAAGCTTTTTTGGGGATCGGGAGTTGGATCGATGAATATATGTCTATGGTCAAATGCAGCAATGAGTTGAATAGATTTGGAGCGAAGCATGCCGTTCCCAAAAACATCGCCACTCATATCACCGATACCCACAACTTTAATGGGATCGGATTCAGGATCAATTTCAATTTCATAGAAATGGCGTTTCACACACTCCCATGCGCCTCTGGCCGTGATCGCTTCTTTTTTGTGGTCGTAGCCTTGCGAGCCGCCGGAGGCGAAAGCATCATTGAGCCAAAAACCGCTATTTTTCGCCACTTGATTTGCGGTATCGGATAAGTGCGCCGTACCTTTGTCGGCGGCAACAACAAGGTAGGCGTCATCCGGGTCATGCGAAAGAACGCGGTTGGGTTTGGTTATCTCTCCATCGACTAAATTGTCCGTGACATCTAAAAGTCCCTGAATAAAAACTTTATAAAGTTCATCGGCTTCCTTGCGGCGTTTACGCATGTCTTGAGGAGGATCAAGGAGAACAAATGCGCCTTTCGCACCCCTTGGTACAATCAACACATTCTTAAGATTCTGCGTTGTCATGAGTCCAAGAACTTCTGTTCTAAAGTCAAGGTTGCGGTCTGACCAGCGAATTCCGCCGCGTGCGAGTTGTCCACCACGAAGATGCAAACCCACAACTTTAGGATGGTGTACGAGAATTTCCCTATAGGGAAGGGGTTCAGGCATTGTGGGGATTTTTTTCGGATTGAACTTAAGGGCCAGGTGGTAGGCCTGCAAAGGGTTGCGTTGATAAAAATTGGTGCGCAGAGTTGCTTGAATCATATTAAAAAATACGCGGAGAATTTGATCTGTCGTCAAATCAGTAACGCCACCGAGCAAGTCTGTAATATGCCCTCTTGTGTTTTGAATCGCAGTTTCCCGCGCCGCGTCGACATGTGTTGGCGAAAGGCCCTCAAAGTCAGGATCGAATTTGGCGCGAAAGAGTTCGGTCATAGAGCGAACAGTGTTGGGATGGGCCAGAAGAGCATTTTCATATGTTTGACGGTTATAGGGCAGGCCGAGTTGGCGGGCATAGCGTTCGTATGCGCGAATTAAAACGACATAAGTCCATGGGATATCCGCGGCCAGAAGCAATTTATTTAAAGGGTCATTGGTCATCGCACCGTAGAGTAACGCCTGTATCGCGGCTCTTAGGCGATTACGACGCGCCAATAGATTCATCATCGGGCTTGCTGCGGCGCGCACTCGAAACGTTGCAATAAAATATTCCCGCCTTCCAGGAACCTGTACATTGGCAGGAAATTGGTCGATGGCAATAAGACCCAAATTATCAAGAATAGGCAGTATATTCGAGAGTAAGACACGCTCTTTACTAAAAAGCCTGATGCGTGCGATGCCTGTACCGGCATCAGCAGGTTCTCGGTAAATATCACAATCAATATGATTGTTGTTGTCGAGGCCCTCGATCAAGTTGATATCACTGACGGTGCGTGCCACGGAGGTCTGCTCTTGGTATTGTCGTGAAAAAGCGTCGTTGTAGAGTGCATAAAGAGGTTGTGCTTTTTTAATGCTGTGGCGCTTTGCCAATTCATTTTCGAGACGCTCAATCCAGGGACTGGCCATCAGATCGATCTCTTGTTTAAGCTTTTCTTCTTCTTCTGGTTTAAGAGATTCTGCATTGGTTAAAAAGAAATGCAGGCCAACGAAATCTTTGTCTCCGGCGTAAACACCGTCTGTAAGAGAGCTTTGCGGGAATTTCTCTCTGAGTAAAAGCTGTAATTCAGAGCGCAGATCTTCACTGTAGTTTTGTCGTGGTAGAGCCACGAAAAGAAAAGCAAACGTCTTTTCTGCATTATATCTTAAGTCAACCTGGGTTCGCTTCTGACTTCCGGCATTTAGGATATGTTCAATCAGGGCTTCAATGTGGTCAATGCTAAGTGAAAAAAGAAATTCCAGTGGAAGCGAATTAAACGCATTGCGAATCGTTCTGTAGTGATGCGAGCCTTTTGTGGCTTGTAGTCGCTCATAAATTCGATTTGAAATCCCGTCAAGAAAAGGTACTCGAGTTGGTGGTTCGGCCAATGCTTCAAAGCTGAAAAGACCTTCGACCACAATAGCGCCATTGGGTTTTCCCTTGTCATCGAGGGTACGAATGAAGACATGGTCGGTGTGACCAGAACGATAGATCCATGATTCGGTTTGACTTTTGCGGATTTCAAGGATGGCGTTTTTTTCCTCCAGCCACTCGTTGACACTTTTGCTTGTGCACGTGATTGCTGGCGTGCTGTTGAGCTTACCAATGCCAAGGGCGTACTTGTCTTTGCCCACAGAAGTTTGAGAAAGTGAGCGCATACCGAGAACCACAAAATGCTCGTTAAGCATCCAGCGTAAGAGTCGCGCGTGACTGTCAAAATCCGAACCGTTGTCTTTTTGTGCTTTTAGTTCGAAATGTTGTGCGATTTCTTCCAGGCAAGATCGCATTTTTGGAAAATCGTTGACGGCACACTGCGCTGCTTTTAATCTTGCATGAATGGTGTCGACAATGACAGTTTGTTCTTTCTGCAGTTGGCCACATTCAATGTCCTGCCAAAAGATTGTTTCTTTCGGATTTTTGCTAAGGCCAATTTGCGTGATCGATTTGTTTTTGTCGCGTTTGATCGGAACCGATGTACTGATGTGTCTTGTGCTTTTTATCTGGAGTTTTTCCAGGGCTAAGCGAATTGTTGAAGTAATGAAGGGCTGCGTGGGCAGACAGACAATCAGTTTGCCGTGTGTTTTAGGGTTTTCTGGCGCGGGTAAAATTTTGACGATAATCTCTTCAGGGTCACGTTCTTGTGTGGCTTTCAAGATTGCAAAGACCGTGTCCAGCAGATCGGGAATGGGGTGCTGGGATATATATCTGGCATCGATGCTGCGTGAAAGAAATCGACTAAAAAGAGGAAATATTTCCGCAAACCCATCTTCTTTGGGGGTGTAGTGATCTATAGCCTCGATAAAGCTTTCAACTCGATCTCGTTCAATATTGGCTTGTGTCATTTTTAGACTTCGCTTAGCTTTTCTTTTGTTCCAGATTGTCGGAGATATCGGCGATGCGGCTCCAGATTCCAGTGTTGGGTAATATGGAATGCAGCTGCAGTCGTTGAGAAAGCGCAGGTGCCAATCCTGGCCAACTGGTCTCTTCTAAGTTCCAATCGATAAACTCCAGGGTCTTAATGTCGATAGCATGTTCATCGAGGAGCTGTGCGCAAGTGCTCAGTATGCGATCTGTGATGGGCTGACACCAGGCGATCAGTGTTTCCAATCCGACATGTATGGTTTTGTCCTGGATCGTGAATTCCCATGTTTCATTTGGATGTTTGGTGCGCCGAAGCTGCGTCACCTGGCCTAATAATTCTTGCATGGCGATAGGATCGTTGCCGATATCGATGTGATGCTGCCTTAAAAGCTCTAAAGCCAAGTGTTCGAGGATATTTCGATCTGCTTCCCAAAGACTGTCATCAATATTCCAACGATGCCCTATGATCTCTTCATGACTTCGCATAAGCGCAATGCGTGTTTCAAAAAGAGTCATGGTCATCTTTAGCCATATACTTGAATCCGTGATGTTTTTCTTTGGGGCGCGGTGGGCTGCTTGATGTTCACGGAAGATTTTCACGACTGAAAAACCAAGTTGTACAAGGCCACTGTGTACGTCCTCTTCAGCTTGAAGCGTCGCATTGCTTGGCAGGATAACGCGTGCGGAGGCATTATCAACGTCATGTTTAGACACAATATGCTTAAGCCATGCATTTAAAAACAAATTGCTCGCCTGCGCCTTTTCACCGCTTGATATTTTAAGTGCATCAGTTTCCTTTTCGTCAAAGGAAATATGAAGTCTTTTTAAAACCAATTCAGCATACGGAGCCGGGCGTTTGGTTGAATACCAGGACATAAAATTGGGCAGCCATATGCCTTGTTCGCCAAAGTTAAAAGTGTCGTCTTTGACTTCAACTTTTTCGGTATAAAGTGTGGCCTCACGTACATCAGCAGGGGGATTTTCGTTTTCATAAAGCAGGGCCAAGGGGCTGGCTCCAGCAAGATCAATAATCAATATTTTATTGTCGGCTTGGGTTGCCGTTTCATTGTCATCTTTTTCTTCAAGTTCGTCCGTATTGATTTCAAAGGAACCTGTTTTTGTCTTTTTCGAATTATTTTCAACAGGTTCGGATTCTTCTTTCTGCTCAGCATTTTCAGCAGTGTCTAAATCCAAATCAATATCGAAATCGTCAAGAGTCCCAGCCTTGGGCGTTGTTTCAGGTGCATCAAGAACGCCCAGCAGGTCGTCCAGAACAGAATCTTCCGCATTCAATATTTGTGGCGCTGCTTTAGGAGCGAGCTCAGCTTTTTTCGCTTGTAGAACTTCATCTGTTGTTCGCGCGCGTTTTGGCGCCAATTTTCCTTCGCCAAATTTCTCCAGGGATTCACTCAGCAGTGCCTCCGAGAGAGCATCGATATCAATCAGTTCAACGGCAATTCCCGGAGGAATATCTTTTGTGTTCCCTTCATTGCAGCGACGAACAATACCCACGCCATGAAAGACCCTACGCTCATTGTTGAGGAGATATTCAAATTCGATCCGACTGCCTTTAGGCGCGGTTTCCTTCGTTTTGATGTATATCCCGGTTCTGCCAAAGTAGGCAGAGTGCTTTTTGATAAATTCGGCACGCGAACCGAGATTCAGATTGATCCGAAGCTTTATGTGTATTCGGTCACTTGTTTGTTCTGGTTCTAAAGAATGTGCCATGTTGAGTCTCGTTGTTACTTTCTTCAGCCTTGCTCAATGAGCTCAGCACATTTAGTGAAAAGCTCACTAAGGCCTTGAGCTGTATCGCCTCCAGCTTGTGCCAGTTGGGGTTTACCACCACCTCGGCCACCAATCATAGGTGCCAATGTCTTGATCATCGTTCCGGCTTGAAAGCGGGGTAGGAGGTCATCGGTGACGGCGATGAGTAAGCTCACTTTTGATTCGTTGGTGGCGCTTAAACAAAATATTCCTGAACCCATTCGATTTCGTAATTCATCAGCGACAGTACGAAGACTTTTACCATCGGCATTAGGAACTTGAGTGGCAATCAGTGTGACTTCACCAATGGTTTGCTTTTGTTCTGCGAGTGCGGCAACCTGATCAATAAGCGAGGCATTGTCTAATTTCCGAACCGCTTCTTCATTCATCTTGTTTGCATTGAGCATTTCTACAAATTTACGCAAAAGGTTGTTCTTGTCCCATGACGCATATTGCAGAACAAGATCATGTGTATCTTGCACGCGCGCATTCTGAATGCGGGAAAGTCCCTGCCATTGATTTCTAATTTGGCATGCTCTTTGAAAATTCAGTTTTTCAGGCCAAGACAAGGTTTCAACATCATCAAATGAGCACGTTGTGGGTTCGCGCGATGCTTTCTGAAGCGTTTCAACCATTTGGTTTTGTGTGCGAACACTTTTTTGGAGTCCTTGCAGTACCGTTTCTTCCTGGGGTGAGTCCGTATCTGACGTTTTTAAGATGTGTACTGCTTGATTGAGCTGTGCAAAAAGTTTTTTTGCTCTTTGCGTTGCGGATTGCTTAACCTCTGCTTCAATACGTCTTACACCACTGGCGATAGCCTCTTCGCGTGTGACCAAGAGCATTTCGATGTTGCTGGTGTTTGCAATGTGCGTTCCGCCACAAAATTCAATGGATGGCCCCATGCTTACGACTCTTACGGTGTCCCCATATTTTTCACCAAATAAAGCCAATGCGCCTTTTTCTTTCGCACTATCGAAATCTAAAATTTCAGTTGTGACTGAGCTTCCCGAGGAGATTTGCGTATTGACAATTGTTTCAATCTCTTCAATTTGCTCTGGGGTTAATGCTTCAAAATGTGAAAAGTCAAAACGCAGATGTCGATGGTCGACCAATGAGCCGGCCTGCTGGACGTGTTCCCCAAGAACTTTTCGTAAAGCGCCGTGCAGCAGATGTGTGGCGGAGTGGTGTGCTCGTATTTCTTGTCTCAGATTGGGGTTGCAACCGGCCCAAACGCTTTGGCCAGCAGTGCAGGTACCAGAGAGAATTCTTGCTTTAGAAACGGTCAGTGTGTCGATGGGCTTTTGGCTGTCAAGGACCTCAACAACAAGGTTATTCTCGCCGATAATTAAACCAGTGTCGCCAACTTGCCCGCCAGATTCGCCATAAAACGGAGTAGGGTTAAGAACAAGTTCGACAAGCCCCTCTGTGGCATTCTCAATTTGCATATCGTCTTGAATGATTGCTTTAATTTGACACTCAACTTGCTGATAAGGGGCATCCTGATATTCGAAGTGTCTCCATGTCGCATCGCGTTTTTCAAGTGGGCTCTTTTCATCGAGATAACCGACAAAAGATGTCTCCACATTTTGTGCAATTTCTTTGTAGATCTCTTGCACAGCGCTGCCGCCGATTTGTCCGCCTTTGCTGCGCTCTTTCTGGGTGTTCATCTCTTGTGTGAAGCCCTCTTCATCGACGTCAAGGCCATGTTCGGTGGCAATGACTTCGGTGAGATCTTTAGGAAAGCCGTAGGTGTCGTAGAGTTTAAAAACAGCTGTACCGGATAATGTTTTCTGGTTTGTAGATTTGAGCGTTTGTATTTCTTGTCCAAGTATCCTGAGGCCCGTATCCAGTGTGCGTCGAAATGTTGTTTCCTCAAGTTCTGCGACTTTAGAGATGAGTGCGCGGGCATCATGAAGTTCGGAAAAAGCAGCGCCCATACGGTCGACAACGGCGTCACATATTTGATGAAAAAAGAGGTCCGCAAAACCTAAGCGACGCCCGTGGCGAATAGCGCGTCGCATAATACGACGCAGGACGTAACCGCGACCTTCGTTGCTGGGCTGAATACCATCTGCGACAAGAAAGCTTGTCGCGCGAGCATGGTCAGCGATGATCTGCATTGAAATATCATCGTCGCTAAAGCTTTTTGTATAGGTTTTGTCGGAGAGCCCTGCTGTCTTCTCAATCAGCGGCATAAAGAGATCGGTGTGATAGTTCGATTTAGCGCCATTTAAAACGGTGACCAGGCGCTCTAAGCCCATACCCGTATCCACACATGGTTTAGGTAGCGGGGTTACGGTGCCGTCGGCATGACGTTCAAACTGCATAAAAACATTATTCCAAATTTCGACGACGCGGCCGCTTTCAAAGTCCTCTAAAGAAGGCGCGGTCTCTCCGCCGGTGTCATAATGAATTTCAGTACATGGTCCGCAAGGCCCTGTGTCGCCCATGGCCCAGAAATTATCCTTCATGCCCATACCGATAATACGTTCCTTGGGCAGACCCGATATCTTTTGCCATAGCTTTGTCGCTTCATCATCAGCGGCAAAGTCAGGTGTGCCTTCAAAGACGGTGACCCAGAGTCGATCCGGTGGAAGTTGCATCTCTTTGGTAAGCAGTTCCCAAGCCCAGTATATGGCTTCCTCTTTAAAGTAGTCTCCAAAGGAAAAGTTCCCGAGCATTTCAAAAAGCGTATGGTGTCTTGTTGTGCGACCAACCTCTTCTAAGTCATTGTGCTTTCCCGATACACGAAGACATTTTTGACTTGTTGTCGCTCGTTTATAGGGACGTGCTTCTTGCCCCGTAAAGACATCTTTGAACTGCACCATACCTGCATTGGTAAACATGAGGGTTGGGTCATTTGCAGGGATCAATGGGCTGGATTTTACAATCGTATGATTGTGGCTGGCAAAATAGTCTAGAAAAGCCTGCCTAATATGGGCTGCGGAAGTCGGCATGGTTTGCCACGATAAAGGGTGTACTATTCTTCGATGATATTCTTTGGCACGTTGTAATAATGATCATCATCATCTTTAACCAGAACGTGATTGCTCCAGGTGTCGACGAGTTCAACTTCGTCGCCCGCAGAGAAATTGGTTTCCTCTATGTCGCCATCCGTTGTGGTTTGATATTTCCCCACGAAATCTTCTGTAAACGTTGCCATGACCAAATTCCTTTAGTTTAAATAATTCACTAACGCGGCGGATATTCGCAAAAAGATGCAGTGATGACAAGGGTTTTTGCTTACCAATAATTGCCAATATAGGTCTTGTAGAGCTGCATGGCTTCAGGGTGAAGCGTGCTAAATATCTGTTCAGCCTGCTCAAGATTGGCCTGAGCCAGAGAGAAGGTACCGATGCTTGTGGTGCCGATGGGGTGATCTTGCAGCGCCACAACGTGTGGTTTTGTGGCTGTGTTAAGGATTTCGCCCTCCAAAAGGACAAATTTGTTGAGCACGACGATTTTACGGCCAGAGGGTGAGTGAAAGCCAATAATTTCTGCGTTAAGAAGGCCGTTGTCGGCGTGCGTGGCCCTGACATGCCCCAAAGCTAAATGCTGCCCATTCGATAAACGAACCACCGGTTGATAGCCGATGCCTGAGCCTGGAAGCGCAGATATTTCAATCTTACGTGGATCACCGGTGACATTCACACGTACATCATCATCCAGAGATAGGCGTAACGTGCTGTCATTCATGGTGATAGGAATCTTCTGGAATCGTGTTTTCTTGCGTATACGGGTCCAACCGTCTTCTTCTTCGGCCAGCAGCCATTCTGGATTTTGTGCCGCCAGGATTTCATGTGGTGTGGTGCTGGTCGTTTTTTCGTGGGGTGTACGCTCAATACGTCCCTGGCGAAAGGTGGCGAGTATGGCTGCGGTATCGACGCGCCACAATTCGATAAGGCTATAGGTGTCGGTATAGAGATCAAATCGAGTCTGAACCTGGACCTCGAAGGCGGCCACTTCTTCATTGTGTGAAAAACCGATGAGGCTGTATTCTTTCTCTGCGGCAGGCGCAGAGCCATCATTGACAACACCCAAAATGAGACAAAAGATCGCAATACCCATGACAGAGGGATTTTCGGTATAATGCGTCAAATGTTGCGCTTTGCGTGTGCCTTTTCAAGATCGTCGATGTTTTTCTCAACGCGCCTGAGCGCATGCGCGATGCCCGCGCTAAGCCTCTTGAATTGCAGGAGAAATTAATGCGAAGAAGGTGCGCCTCAGGTCTTGCTCCACGTTGCGCTTTCGCTTAGCAATAAGATTATGGCTCGACCCCGTGTTTCAGCTGGAGGTGGTTTACCCGCCCTGATCTATTCTTGGCGTATGGGGCGTCAAGCCGGCGGATTTTGGAAGCTTTATAAGCGTCTGCGCTCCAAGAATGCCTGCAAAACTTGCGCGTTGGGCATGGGTGGTCAAGAAGGCGGAATGGTCAACGAAGGCGGCCATTTTCCCGAGGTTTGTAAAAAATCACTGCAAGCGCAGGCCGCAGATATGATCGCACCCCTGAGCGATGATTTTTTCAGCAAAAACTCGATTGAACTCTTAGGCAAAATGACCCCACGGCAGCTCGAATTTGCCGGTCGTTTATCCTATCCAGTCATGGCACAAGCCGGAGAAAGTCATTATCGACGCGTTTCCTGGCAGGAAGCATTGGCCGCATCTGCATCTGCTTTCAAAGCCATTTCTCCGGAGGAAACGTTTTTCTATGCCTCAGGTCGGTCCAGCAATGAGGCCGCTTTTCTGCTCAATTTGATCGCCAGGGCTTATGGCACCAACAATGTCCACAATTGTTCCTATTATTGCCACAGCGCCTCAGGTGTGGCGCTTTCGAAAGTTTATGGTTCTGGCACAGCGTCTGTGGTTTTGGACGATCTACAGTCGGCGGATTTTGTGATGATTGTTGGCGCTAATCCGGCCAGCAACCACCCACGTTTATTGACCCAACTCATGCATCTGCGGCGCCGTGGAGGTAAGGTTGTGGTGGTTAACCCACTTAAGGAATTGGGCCTGGTTCGATTTCGTGTGCCATCGGATTGGCGTTCAATGCTCTGGGGCTCAAAAATTTCAAATGTTTATATTCAGCCTCGAGTCGGCAGTGATGTGGCCTTGTTTCAGGGCGTGCTTAAGGCGCTGATGGAGCGCAAAGGCGTGAATGAAGCGTTCGTGTCTGAGCACACAGAGGGCTGGGAGGCGCTGCGTGAAGATATTGAGGCGCAAGATTGGTCGCAAATTATTGATTGTTGCGGTGTGACAAAAAAAGAAATCGAACAAGTTGCCGAAATGATTTTTGCCTCTGAGCGCGGTATTTTTTGTTGGGCTATGGGCTTAACCCACCATGCGCATGGTGTCGATAATATTTTATCCCTAAGCAATATTGCTTTAGCCAAAGGTTGGTTGGGACGACCAGGCTGTGGCTTGATGCCCATCCGCGGTCATTCAAATGTTCAAGGCGTCGGTTCGGTAGGGGTTTCACCAAAGTTGAAAGAGGATTTTGCACGTAAGCTTGAGGCGCTTTATGGCTTTTCGATGCCAACGCATGAAGGACAGCATACCTATGCGTCGATGCAAGCGGCCCATGCGGGAAAAGTTCGCGGAGCGTTTTTACTCGGGGGCAATCTGTACGGTTCGAATCCCGATCTCGATTGGGCAGAAAAAGCTTTACGTTCAATTGATACGACTGTGTTTGTTTCGACAAAACTCAATCCGGGGCATATTTTTGGCCGTGGCAAAACATCGATCATTCTGCCCGCGTTGGCCAGAGACGAAGAGTCACAACAGACAACGCAAGAGTCGATGTTTAATTTTGTGCGTTTGTCTGAAGGGGGAACGCCTGCGGTCGCAGGTGAGATGCGTTCAGAGGTTGATATTGTGGCCAGCTTTGCCGAGGGTGTTTTAGACAAGGGGCTTTTTGACTGGAGTGAACTTCGCTCACACGCGTCTTTGCGTGCGGCGATTGCGAAAATTGTTCCAGGGTATGCACCTATCGATAAGGTCGAAGTTGATGGCGAGTTTCAGATCCCAGGGCGGACCTTTCACCGGCCAAGTTTTAATACACCTAGTGGTAAAGCGGCTTTTTGCGTGACCAAACAACCAGAGAGCAAATTCCCAAGAGATGCTTTGCGTTTGATGACAATACGTTCAGAAGGACAATTCAATACGGTTGTCTATGATGAAGAGGACCTATATCGAGGAGCCGAGCATCGGTATGTTGTGTTAATGGCAGATGAAGATGTGAAAGCGAGAAACTTTGTTGATGGAGATTGGGTTTTGGTTGAAACAGATACAGGTGCGCTCAAGGTGCAAATTTCAACCTGTGATATTCGCGGTGGTTCCATTGCGATGTATTTTCCTGAGGCCAATGTGCTGGTTCCACAGTTGCTTGACCCACAATCTAAAACACCAGCATTTAAAGGGATTCCGGCCTATATTAAAGCGCTGGATGAGTCAGCCCTTCAGGTTGTTTCCTGATAAGAACAAGTGTTGTGAGCTGAGTTGGTTGTATGTGGCGCCGTGAATCAAGTTTGTTAAAGGTTACATTTTGGGTGGCATTTGGTTTGGCTGGCTGGTGTGCTTTGCTTTACTTGAGTCTTTATCCTTTAGAGTATTTTCGCACATGGCACGTCGAAATGCCTTTAATTCTTCTTCTCGCGCTTTGTGTGATGGCGCGCTTTCTTACTTTTAAGGTGTTTGGCGGTGTGTCGATTGCTTTGGATTCAGCCTTTTATATCAGTGGAGCATTTATTTTCGGTTTGGTTCCAGCGGCGTGGCTAATGGTTTTGGTTTTAACCGCAGATGGTATTTTTCGTGCATTACTCGACAGAACAAGTCTCTCCGCTTCAGAGCAGCTTTATTGGAGCATTCCCATTGAAATTATTTATAAAGGTGGATTACCGGCTTTCGTGTTGCTGAGCTTGGGGTTCGCATTTAATCTTGATGGTTATGACTTTTCCTCATCTCTGCATTTTGTTTGGTTGTTGCCGGCTTTTAGTTTGAGCTTTTTAGGGGTGCATTACTTTCTTGCTGGAGGGCCGCATTGGTTACAGGGTGAACACTCGATGGTTTTGTTGCAAAAGTATTTCTCAAAAGTGTTCTCAGCAGAGCTGAATATGATTCCCTTAGCATTGGCCATGGTTTGGGGGTATTTTGCGCAAGGTTTTGAGCTTTTCGCCCTGCTTGGGGGAACATCATTGGTCTTGAATCTTATTTTTCGTCGAGCGGTGATTTATTCGAATAAGTTACGTGACAGGGTAAAAGAGTTAGCGACTTTAAATAAAGTAGGGCATTTGCTGGCGAGTTCGTTGGAAAATAGATTTCTGATTAACAATATTGCAAAAGCGACTCTGGGGCTTGTCAAAACAGGTTCTGGTTTCATGTTGGTTGCGCCCGAAGGCAAGGAAAAATTATACCAGTATCATTATTTTGACGAAAAAGGTGAACGCCTCCTTGCCCCTGAGGATGCGGGTAAAAAAAATCTGGCGCAATGGGTGATGCAGGAACGCAAACCATTGCTGGTTGGACATATGCGCAAGGAGGGAAGTCAATATTTATCAGACGGGGTTTCCCCGGCTTGTAAATCCTGGCTTGGTGTGCCGATGATTATTCATGATGAGGTCATTGGTGTGCTTGCGGTTTTTAGTCAGGTGAAGCGCGCATACAGTTTTGACCATCTACGGGTGCTGACCACGATTGCAGATCAAGCGGCATTGGCATTAGAAAATGCCAGGCTCTATGAGTTGGCCACCATCGATGGTCTGACCGGACTTTTTGTCAGAAGATATTTCGACCAGCGTCTTGCAGAAGAGCTTTTACGCTCTGAGCGCTATGGCAGTCATTTTGTCTTGGGCTTGGCTGATTTAGATGATTTTAAACAGCTCAATGATTCTTATGGACATCAAGCTGGAGATGTCTTCTTGAAAAAAAGTGCGGCAATTTTACAGAAGAATATGCGGGATACAGATTTGGCTGCGCGCTATGGCGGTGAAGAATTTGCCTTCATTTTGCCCCGAACGCATTTGGCTGAAGCACAAAAAGTTGCTGAGCGCATGTGTGATGAAATTGCAAATACCGATTTTAGTCTGGACGGAAAAAAGGTTCAATTGACGATATCCATAGGATTGGCCGGTTTTCCTGAATCAGGAGACGGAAAGGTCGCAGATGTTATTGCAAGGGCTGACAAGGCATTGTATTTGGCAAAGCGAGAAGGCAAGAATAGAGTTCTGTTGGCACCAAGAATTGGGCAGCGCATATAGATGGTACAAGGATCTTAAAGATGCACCGGGATGATGAGAGTGATTTGAGGGATGAGATGCTGGCGCCAGAGCCAGAATTGGAATCGGAACAGGATCCGATGGACCCAGAGGTCATTTCGCAGGCCCTGGTGGCCCTTAGGGAACAGCCGCCTCAGGTTTTGCCCACGGTTCTTCTGGATGATTTGGTACCCTTTCCAGGCCTTATTGTGCCGATTCTATTGGATGACCATGCACGTCGGGACGCCATTTTAAACGCCAAAAGCAATCATGGTTTTTTTCTGGGCATCAATCGTTGCGAGCCGCTTGAGCAAGGCGATATTCGTGCTGCCATGGAAATATTAAAAGCCAAGCCAAATATGGGGGCTTTTGCGGCAGGTTTTTTAAATATGGATGAGGAGGAGGAAGACGCAGAAGCAAGCGAGCCCGAATCGGTTCCCGCCAATGATTCTTTAGAAGACGCTGTGTCGGATACAGACGATTTTGAACTGACACTTGCTGATTTGGCTTCGGTGGGAACGCTCGGCAAAGTGATTAAAATGTTTCGAATGCCCGATGACCGCAATGCTGCATTGGTGCAATTTGAACGGCGCGCAAGACCCGAGGAAATTTTGCGCATTGAACCATTCCCGGCTTTTAAGGTGCACTATCCTCTCGATGTTGTCGACAGTGTAAAAAGCAAAGAATTTGAAGCTTTATCCCGGCAGGTGCGAAGCCATTTACGGTCATTTTTAGATAAACATCCGCATGTTCCCGAGGAAATTAAAGTGGCCGCCATGGGCTTAAATGTCCCCGGGTTATTGGCGGATTTTGTAGCACAACACCTCTCCCGTGATTTTGAAGAACGACTTAGTTTTTTATGTGAAGTAGAGCTTGGCAAAAGAATGCAGAAAGCGTTGGAGGTGACATTACGTGAACTCGATTTTGTGGTTGTCGGCAATAAAATTTCAGACGAGATTCGTGATAAAATTGAAAGTCACCAAAGAGAATATTTTCTTCGCGAACAATTGAAAAGTATTCGTCGGGAATTAGGCGAGGAGAAAGATCCAGGCGTACTGGCTTTAGAAGAACTCAAAAAGAAGATTGAGGATGTTAATTTACCAGAACATGCGAAAGAGCGAGCCGAAGAGGAACTTAAGCGTTTAGAAATCCTGCCTGTGGAATCTCCGGAACACAATGTGATTCGCTCTTATCTGGAATGGATAGGCGGTCTTCCGTGGGGAAAAGTGAAAGAAGAATCTGCGAATATCGTGCACGCCCGTGACGTTTTAGATGAAGACCACTATGGTTTGGATGAGATCAAAGACCGTATTGTCGAGTTTTTGGCTGTTCGACAGCTCAACCCGGCACATAAGGGCTCTATCATGTGTTTTGCAGGACCACCGGGAGTAGGGAAGACCTCTCTTGGACAAAGCATTGCGCGCGCTCTTGGACGTGATTTTTTTCGATTGTCGGTTGGTGGCATGCGTGATGAGGCAGAGATCAAAGGCCATCGGCGGACATACGTGGGGGCCATGCCGGGACGCATCATACAGGGCCTAAAGCAAGCCAAGAGTGCAAATCCGGTTTTTATGCTGGATGAAATCGATAAGATGGGAAAAGATTGGCGTGGTGATCCATCGAGCGCCATGTTGGAGGTTTTAGATCCTGCTCAGAACACGGGTTTTTTGGATCACTATCTCGATTTGACGTTTGATTTAAGTAAAGTGATGTTTATTGCAACAGCCAATGTGCAGAGTGAAATCCCAGGACCCTTACGTGATCGCATGGAGATTATTGATTTG
The DNA here is from genome assembly GCA_030749035.1 of Myxococcota bacterium. GTDB lineage: Bacteria > Myxococcota > XYA12-FULL-58-9 > XYA12-FULL-58-9 > JASMKV01 > JASMKV01. The sequence continues at coordinate 31,994 of JASMKV010000527.1, forward strand.
GCTGGCTACATACCTGAGGAAAAAGAAGAAATCGCTCAACGTTATCTTTTTCCCCGGCAACGCAAGTCGAATGGACTCTTGGCAAGAGAGATTAAATTGGGGCGCCCTGCTTTACGCCGAATTATTTGCGAATATACTTATGAAGCAGGGGTGCGTAACCTGGAGCGTCAAATTGCCAAGGTTTGTAGAAAAAGAGCAACACAAAAAGTTCAGGGTAAAAAGAAAACTGGAAATATTCCCGCAAAGGCCTTGGTAGAATATCTTGGTCCGCCTAAAATCCATGATGATCGGATAAAGCAAAAGCCCAAACCAGGCTTGGCTTTAGGATTGGCGTGGACCTCTGCAGGAGGCGAAGTACTTTTTATTGAAGCGGCAAAAATGCATGGAAAAGGTGGTGTGCGAGTGACCGGGCACCTGGGAGAAGTCATGCAAGAATCCACAAAGCTTGCGGTGTCTTATGTGCAAAGTGCATGCAACCGACTTGCTGTAGAGCGAAAGGTCTTTGCGGAAAACGACTTTCATATCCATTTCCCAGCAGGCGCTGTACGAAAGGATGGTCCGTCTGCGGGAATTACGATTACAACCGCATTGATTTCACTGCTCACAGGTAAGCCTGTTAAACCGTTTCTGGCCATGACAGGGGAAATGACTTTAAGAGGTGATGTGCTCCCGGTTGGCGGTATTCGTGAAAAAGTTGTTGCTGCTCGTCGTGCGGGTATTCGAACGATTATTCTTCCTGAAAAGAACAAGGCTGATGTTGATTTAATACCTGATTATGTGCAGAAAAATATCAACTTTCTGTTTGCTTCAACTTATCAAGATGTACTCGGTTGGGCTTTTCCACAACGAAAAAAAAGAAAGAAATAAGGACAAGCTATGGCTAAAAGTGAAATCGTGCGCGCCATTAAGGGGATGAATGATATCGTTCCATTTGCACCTGAAAACTTTCTCGATTCTAAAATATGGCAGAAGATTGTTCATGCGGCGGAAGAAACCTTTGAAGCTTATGGGTACCGATTTGTTCGTTTGCCGGTCGTTGAAGACACGCAGCTTTTTATTCGCGGAGTCGGCTCTGAGACAGATATTGTGTCGAAAGAAATGTATTCGTTTGAGGATAGAGGTGGACGCCGGTTAACACTTCGCCCCGAAGGTACAGCAGGGGCTGTTCGTGCATATGTGGAGCACAGCTATTTTCATCACCAGCCGGTGCAACGTTGGTGGTATTTGGGCCCGATGTTTCGTGCAGAACGCCCACAAAAAGGGCGTTATCGACAGTTTTATCAGATTGGTGTCGAGTTTTTCGGCGTGGATTCTGTGGCGTCGGATGTCGAGATTCTTTGTACGCTTAATCGTTTTTTTCAGGCACTCAAGCTTGATACTCTGACTTTACGCATCAATAGCCTTGGCGATGAGAAGTCACGCCAAAATTATGAAGCAACATTGTGTGTCTTTTTTGATAAGATTAAAAAAGATTTTCCAGACGATTTGCATGACCGCATGAAAAATAATCCTCTGCGATTTCTGGACTCTAAAGTCTTTCGTCAAAGTGGGCATGCCGATAGCGCACCCGATATGATCGATTCTCTTTCAGAGGATGCCCGGACACGCTTTGATGGGGTCCTGTCTGGATTAAATCGAGTGGGTATACCCTTTAAGCGCGATCCGACCTTAGTACGTGGGTTGGATTATTATAGCCATACGGTGTTTGAGTTTTCCACTCAGGATTTGGGCGCGCAGGACGCTATTGGTGGTGGTGGTCGCTACGATCAACTGGTAAGTGAGCTGGGGGGGCCTGCGACCCCTGCGATTGGTTTTGCAGCTGGTATTGAGCGTTTGGCTTTGTTGCTTGCGGCTCAAGAAGAGCAAGATAAAGCCTTTGAACTCTGCATTTTACCGATGGAGGGTTATGCGCAAGAGGCCATCATTTTGGCCGAGTCGATTCGCGATGTTGGTGATATCAAGATTGAGGTGGATTTGACGGGGTTGCGTTTGAAGGCTATGTTTAAGCGAGCGGATAAAATAGGCGCACGATTGGCGATGGTGGTTGGTGAAGACGAAATTGCGCATAAAAGGAGTACAATTCGTGATTTAAGCCAAAGGGATGCGGAGCAAGAGGTTGCTTTGGATGCTCGGCTGATACATGATGTGGCAAGAGACATGCTTGATGGAAGGATGGGTTCAGATGAAAGTTAAATCTTTAGTCGTAGGTGTTGTTCTGGGGGCTTTTTGTGCTCTTCCGGTATATGGCGCAGAGTTGGAGGCAGGCTTTAGCGCTGGCGATTCGGCTCCCAATTTTACTTTAAAAACAGTGAATGGTGACGTTGTTGATCTCAAATATGCGGCGCTTGACCGTTACGTTGGTAAAGACCCCAAGGAGCCCAAAAAAGCTCTTTTACTGTCCTTTTTTGCGACCTATTGCGATCCATGTAAAAAAGAAATGCCTTTTTTGGCGACTCTTGTGAAGGAATATAGGGCTAAGGGATTAGAAGCTTTTCTGGTTTCTATTGATAAAAAAGAAGAAGATATTAAGATTGCCAAGGATTTGGCTGCAGAGCATGGCGTTGACTTTCCCGTGTTGGCGGATCGTTATAATATTGTGGCAAAGCGTTATGGCGTCAACAATCTTCCATGTGTTTACTTAATCAATGCGGGCTCACAAATCGATTGGGTAAGTATTGGTTATGAGAAAGACAGCCCAGCCAAACTTTTGGCCGCTGTGAGACAAGCGATTGGTGAGCCATTGACGGATCCTGTGCCGGCACATATTCAGGTTTTTCTCGACCATGGTGAGGTCAAGAAGCAGTCCCAAAAGTCGAAGAAGTCGAAAAAATCGAAAAAAGCCAAAAAAGCCAAAAAAAAACGTAAATCGAAAAAGAAAAGTTAACACAAACTAAATCTGCTAAAAGAAAGCGCTTAGATCTTCGGGGTTTTGTGTTTGCGCTTTACTTTCGAGCCCTTGCCAATTCTTGCCACCATCTATAAATAGGTTCGCAAGAGCATAGAATTCATCTCAATCGGGCGAGCGACCTCTTGTCAGGTGTGCACTTTCCTGGAGAGATACGGGGCATGAATTAAATGACAGGATATGACGAATATTTTGCCAAGCACTTGAGTGGTGCCATCGAGTCAGGCCATTTTGCATGGTCTCTGCTTGCGGCTTGTGTGGGCGGTTTACTCACAAGCTTTACGCCCTGCGTTTATCCGTTGATACCTATTACCATTCGTTTTTTTGGTGGCATGCAAAAAGAGAAGCGCACTTCTGTTAGGCGTCTCGCCTTAGTTTATGTTTTGGGTATGATGTTTCTTTATACTCTTCTAGGCACTATTTTTGCCTCGCTTAATTTAGTCTTTGGCTCGTTCTTATCACACAAAGGAGTGCTTTGGGGGATTGTGGCTTTGTGTATAGCGATGGGGATCTCTATGTTGGGCGGCTTTTCATTGCAATTGCCCATGACGCTGAACACACGCGCAAGTCGTGCGGGCGGTCGCAGCATGGGTGGGGCATTTGTGATGGGTATGGTGAGTGGGTTAATTGCTGCGCCATGCACAGGACCCGTTTTGGCGGTGATTCTGACTTTAATCGCGAGTACGGGAGAATTGTTCTTTGGCTTCTTTTTGATGGTTTCTTTTTCATTAGGGCTTGGCTGTCCATTCCTGGTTCTCGCTCTTTCATCGACAGCGCTTCAAAATGTCCCGGGGAGTGGTCGATGGATGGAATTGGTCAAAATTGTTTTGGCGGCGGCGATGTTTGTTGTGGCGGCTTACTTTTTACAATTTGCCTGGCCAGAAATGCAGATGGTGTTCAGTCTGATACCACGTGTTGACCTTTTCATTCTTGTTTTGGCTTTGTTGGGTTTCGGTTCTGTGTTTTTACTCTTTAAAACAAAAAACAGTGTTGTCGAATTGCGTGCGATGTGGGGCGGAGCAATTTTCTTTTCAGCAGCACTCATTTTTGGACTTTGGGGTGGCGAAAGCAAAGAGAAAACGATCAATTGGTATACAGAGCATGATCGCGCATTAAGTGAAGCTCT